>NZ_JBVHZJ010000029.1:0-107620 GCF_055574655.1 Streptomyces sp. NPDC029956
AGCGCCAGCTCGACCACGTTCCGGTGCGTGTTCGCCACACCCTTCGGCACACCACTCGAACCCGACGTGTACATCACGTACGCCAACTGGTCAGGGTGAACGGCCACGTCGAGAGCGGCATCGTGCTCCGGAACCGTCACGTCCTCCGTCAGCCGCAGCACCGGAAGGTCGCCGGCGAAAGCCGCCTCCCGCTCGTCGCGGTCGGTGAGGAGGAGTACGGCCCCGGTGTCGGCGAGGAGGAACGCCCGCCGCTCCTCCGGCTGACGCGGGTCCAGCGGCACGTAGGCGCCACCCGCCTTGAGGACGGCGAGCATCGCGACGACGTACGCGAGGGAGCGGTCCTGGAAGAGGCCGACGCCGTCGCCGGGCCGTACGCCCCGGTCCCGCAGGCGGTGCGCCAGGGCGGTGGCGGCCGAGTCCAGTTCACGGTAGGTGAGTTCGCGCTCCCCGCACACCAGCGCCACGGCGTCCGGCGTCCGCGCGGCCTGGGCGGCGAACAACTCGTGCAGCGCACCCTCGGGGAGCCGCACGGCGGTGCTGTTGTACGCGTCGATGTCGACGGCGGGAGCCTGGACGGAGTGCTGGTGAGACATCTTCTCGACACCATTCTCGAAGGTTCGGGCGGGTACGGGTCTCGCGGCGTGCCGGACATCCCGTACGGCCACGACTGGGAATCGCGTAGGTGGTGCTGAGGCGGGCTAGACGCCGGCGGCGGTCGGGGGCTGCTCCCACCGGTCCGGCAGGAGCAGGTCCTCCGGGGCCAGGGCGTTCACGTGGTACTTGCCGACCGCGCTGGTCAGCATCCGCAGTTCGAGGGCGAGGGCCTCGGCGAGCCGGGTCAGGCCCGCCTCGCGGTCCTCGTCGACGGCGAGCAGGGCGGCGCGGCCGAGGCCGACGGCACGGGCGCCGAGAGCGAGGGCCTTGACGGCACGGGTGCCCTCCCACATGCGTCCGCTGGCGAGGAGGCAGTGGTCGGTGCGGCCCACGCGGCGCAGGCAGTCGGCGAGCGGCAGGCCGACGTGGGTGAGGAAGCCGGTGGGGGCCCAGGCGGTGCCGCCCTCCGCGCCGTCGACGGTGACGGAGTCCGCGCCGGCCGCCCAGGCGGTGGCCGCGGCGTGGGCCACGTCCCGGCCGGGGTGGAGCTTCACCCACACCCGGGCGCGGGGGAAGTTGTTGCGCATGAGGCGGATCTGCTGGCGCAGGATCTCCTCGGTGAAGGTGCCGGGGCTGGCGACCCGGAGCACCTGGTCGCTGCCGGCGCCGAACACCTCGTCGAGGGAGTACTGCTCGGCGACCTGCCCCGCGGTGCCCCGGTCGAGGAGGGTGAGCCCGCCGAGCCCGGGCTTGGCGCCCTGACCGACCTTGAGCTCGAAGGCGAGGCGGCCGGTGGCGAGCAGGGGTTCGGTGACCGGGTCGCTGTAGACGAGGTTCCACACCTCCGCGTCGGCGTCCTCGGTGGACTGCTGGACGACGACGCCGCCGTGCTCGCCGTCGGCCGCCTCTGCGTAGGCCGCGATCCGGCCGAGCAGCGGGGAGGCGCCGGCCTCGCCGGAGCTGCGGTAGCCGTTGACGGGGACGACGTTCTCGCCGATGACGAGCGGGATGCCGAGTGCTCCGGCCTGCCGTCCGGCGGCCTCGCCGAGGTCGTGGCTGGCGACCCGGGTGGACCCGAAGGCCGACACGTACAGCGGCAGCCGGCTCGTGAACCCGCCGATGACGGTGTCGAGTTCGACGTCGCTGTAGAGCGGTTCGCGGGCGAGGTCGATGAGCTTCTTCAGCCTCTCGGGCATGAAGACGGGCGGCACGATCCGGATCCGCTCGAGGACGTCGTCCGGGTCGTACCCGGCCCGCTCCGCGGACGCGGCGGGAGCGGCGCCGAGCAGTCCGGTGCCGTATCCCGCCTCGGCGGGGAAGACGGCCCCGGCGCCGTGCCGGGCGCGCTGCCGGACCTGCTCCTCGGGGAAGCCGTCCGCGACGAGTGCGGCGCTCACGCCGACACCACCCCGGGGAGCTTCGGGTAGGCGCTGGCCTGCCAGGCGGCCTGCCGTCCGGTGACGTAGCGGGTGAAGCGCTCCAGGCCGATGCCGAAGCCGGAGCTGGCGGGGATGCCGCGGCGGGCCAGGTCCAGGTACCAGCCGTACTTGGCGGGGTTCTCGCCGGTCTCCCGCATCCGGGTGACGAGGGTGGCGTAGTCGTGCTCCCGTTCGCTGCCGCTGGCGAGCTCGCCGTACCCCTCGGGGGCGATGAGGTCGAAGTTCCGCAGGACGCCGGGCTGTTCGGCGTTCTCCTTGTCGTAGAAGCCGCGGGAGCCCTTGGGGTAGTCGGTGATGAAGAAGGGGCGGTCCGCGCGGGCGGAGACGATCTCCTCGCCCTGCCAGTCGATCTCGGCCGCGGGGTCCTGGGGGTGGCCGAGGCCGATCAGCTCGGCGGTGGCCCGCTGGTGGCCGACGCGTCCGAAGGCACCCGCGAAGATCTCCCGCAGGGCGTCGGTGTCCCGGCCGAGCACGTCGAGTTCGGCCGGCATGCGGGAGAGGACCTCGGCGACGACATGGGTGACGAGCTGCTCGGCGAGGTCCATCGCGTCCTCGCGGCGGGCGTCGCGGATCTCGACGTCGATCTGGTGGAACTCGGCGAGGTGGCGGTGCGTGACGGCCGTCTCGAGGGGTTCGAGCCGAACGTTGGGCGCGATGTAGAAGATCTTGTCGAAGGCGAGGAGCGAGGCCTGCTTGTAGAGGATCGCGCTCGTCATCATCTTGTACTTGTGGCCGTAGAAGTCGACGTCCACCTGCTTGGAGCCGCGGATGCCGGGGTCGGTGACCGGGCCGATGATGGGCGGCAGCAGCTCCTGGAAGCCGCGGCCGGTCAGGAAGGCGCGGGTGGCGGTGAGCATGTGGCTCTGCACGCGCAGGGTGGCCCGGGTCAGCGGGTCGGTCAGATGCGCGTCGGGCGACGCCGGGAACGGCAGGAGTGCCTCGTCCACGGCCTCGGCGATGATGACGGTCACGGTCATACCTCCTGGAGGAGAAGGGCGTCGGCGGGGGTCCGGCCGGCGTCCTCGGGGCGGTCGTCGATGGGGTGGTGCACGGCGTGCTCGTCGGGATGACCGTCGAGCCGCGCCGCGGGCCGGGCTGAGAGCCGGGCTTCGGGCTGTGCCGAGGGCCGGGCTTCGGACTGCGCGTGGGACGGCGCCGCGAGCCGGGCTTCGGGATCGTCGTAGCGGCGCTGTACGAAGGTCAGCGCGTCGTGGAGTCCGGTCGCGGTGAGCCGGGCGCCGCGCCGTCCGGTGACCCGCCCGATGGGCATGGCCCCGATGTCCGACCAGCTCAGCCGGCCCGCCGCGTCGATGTGGCTGCGGGAGCGGCCGGCGTTGTCGGGGTGCAGGCAGTAGGGGACGTCCAGGTAGCCGCGCTCGAAGGCCTTCAGGAGGGCGCTTCCGAGATCGGTGTCCAGGTCCAGCACGGCGTCGACGAGGGCGCGGGCCTCGGCGTACACGGGGTTGTCGGCCGTCTCGTCGGCGCCGTCCGCCTCCTCCGTGCCCGCGGCCGCGGCGCGCTCGCCCGCGGCCGCCGCGATGCGCAGGGCCCGGACGTTCTCGGTGACCGTCGGGATGCGGTGGGCCTCGGCGGCGGTCTTGACGATCAGCCGCTGCGCACCCGCCCGGACCGCCAGCTCGGCGGAGTCCGCGAGGAGGGCGTGGGCGCCGCGCGTGGTCCTCGGGTATACGCCCATGTAGGTGTAGACGACGATGTGCCAGTCGGTGTCCGGCAGGAGTTCGGCCGCCAGTCGGCGCAGTGCGCGTACCGCCTGCCGGTCCTGCTCGGGGCTGGTCTGCTGGGCGTAGCTGAGGGAGACGGACCGCAGTCCGGCCCGGTGGAAGAAGACTCCCTCCAGTGCGCTGATCGCCACGAGCAGTCCCGGCGGGCAGAGCTGGCCGAGCATGCAGCCGCCGAAGCTCTCCAGGTGAGGCTCGGCGCCGTCGGCGCGCAGGGCGGCCAACCGCTCGCAGGTCTCCCGCCAGTTGCGGACCGAGTCGACGAGCGGCGTGCGGCCGTAGGGCAGGCAGTACGAGACCGGTCCGCCCTCGGTCGCGGTGAGGCCGAGCCGGGCGAGCGCGGCGACGATCCGTTGCGGGCTCGCCGAGCCGTGCCGGACCTGGACGGGGAAGTCCGCGTCGGCGAGGCCGTCGAGGACCCAGCGCGAGGTGTCGGGGCTGTAGGAGGTGATGGGGTAGCCGTTGAGCGGGATGCCGCTGCCCAGGGCGCGGACGGCCGAGGGCTCGTCGCCGACCCGGGTGTAGCTGTCGATGGTGAGGGTGCCGGCGACCGCGACGGCGGCACTCTTGGTGGCGGCGAGACCGGCCCGCATGCGGGCCGGCTCGGAGAAGCCCATGCGTGGCTGGACCACGAGGGCGCCGCGGGCCCTGGCGTCGGCCACGAACCGTCCGAAGGAGGTCGCGCGCCCGAGGGAGGTCCCGGCTCCGAGGGAGGTCCCGGTTCCGGAGGAGGTCCCGGTTCCGGAGGAGGTCCCGCGTCCGGAGGAGATCACCGTGCCACCCCTTCCAGCGGGGCGGCCGACGCGGCCGGGACGCGTTCGGCGGCCACCCGGCCGACGAACGCCGCGAAGGCGCCGAGGCCCTGGTCCTCGCCCCGGTCCTCCTGGAACACCGCGTCGAAGCCGGCCTCCAGGAGTCGGCGGCCGTGCCCGGCCCGGTCCTCGGCGCCGAGGACGCCCAGCTTGCCGCCGATGACGGCGGGCAGGCCGGCCAGCTCCCAGCGCGAGCGGATCGCCCGGATGAGCTGGTCGGCGTCCTGGAAGCCGTGGCCGTTGACGGTGCTGACCACGAGCAGGTCGGGCTGGTGCTTGCCGCAGGATTCGACGATCTCGTCCTGGGGGACGCACGGGCCCAGGTTGATGACGTGGTGCCCCAGGTCCTCGATCAGCAGCTGGATGAATACGAGGTTCCAGGTGTGCGCATCGGACGGCAGTCCGGTGACAACGACGTCCAGCGGCCCGGATCGCTCTCGGGACGCCCATTCCGCAGTCTGCATCATCACTTCTTCGTCCACATCGTGGGATGACAAGTGGGAGAAGGAGGTCCTGGATCGCTCGGAACATCCCTTCGGCATCGATCGTAGGAACGCGGGACACCGCCGACCGGCGCCCCGGGCGGCAGCCGGGCGGCAGTTGCCGCTGCCTGTCGCCGCCGCTCTCCCGGCCCGCCCTACAGTCGAGATCCGCCGCTCCGTAGCCCCGTCGGCCGGAGCGGAACGCGGGAGCACGCGCGTCCGAGAACCCTGAGGAGTGGACCCATGTCCCAGATCGCCCCCGCCGCGGAACTGGCCGCGGCCCTGCGTGACGTCATGACCGATGCCGACCGCCACGAGCCCCTGGGGGAAGCCAAGTTCGCCGTACTGGAGGCCGCGGTGCAGTTGATCGACGCGGACCGGCCGGAGCTGGCGGACCAGCCGCAGCTGCGCACGGAGCTGCTGCGCGAGGCACTCGGCTCGGTGCGGGCCGCCGCGGTCGCCACCGGCATCGCGGTCACGCGCGCCAACGAGGTGTCCCGCGTGCTCGTATAGGACCCCGGCGTACGGGGCCGGCCGCCCGGGGGACGAGGCCCGGGCGGGCTGCCGCCCCGACTGCCCGCCCGACGGCCGGATGGGCTGCCGCCCCGACTGCCCGCCCGACGGTCAGATGGGTTGCCGCCCCGACTGCCACCGCGACGGCCGGATGGGCTGCCGCCCCGGCTGCCGGGCAGGCTGCCGCCCAACTGCCGCCCCGGCTGCCCGAACCGGCGGACACGGTCTCGTAGCGTCGAGGCACCGGTGCGGCACCGGATCCCCGTTCCACGGAACCCACAGAGGTGAAGCCATGGCAACCAACCCGTTCGACGACGCCGACGGCCGTTTCGTCGTCCTGGCCAACGACGAGGGCCAGCACTCGCTGTGGCCCGCCCGGATCCGCCGCCCGGAGGGCTGGCAGCTGGTCCGCGAGGAGGGCAGCAAGCAGGAGTGCGCCGAGTACATCGAGGCCAACTGGACGGATCTGCGGCCCCGTTCGGTGGTCGCCGCGATGGGCGGCTGACGACCGTCGCTCACACGCGGGGGCGGCGTCGGTACCGGGTTCCACGAACCCGTACCGACGCCGCCCCCGTCCGTTGCGGACCTGTGGTGCTCAGATCTCGCCGACCACGCACCACTCCAGTACGGCCATCGCCGCGGTCATCTTGTGGTGGGCCTGCCGCCAGGCGAGGCTGCGCTCCCCGTCGAGGACCTCGTCGGTGACCTCCTGGCCGCGCACGGCCGGCAGGTCGTGCAGGAAGACGGTGTCCGGGCCGCTGTACCGCTCGAAGAACGCGCGGTCGATGGCGAACCCCTCGAACGCGTCCAGCCAGTCGGGGTCCGCCTTCGGTACGCCCATGGTCTGCCAGCGGCTCGTGTAGACCGCGTCGACGGGGCCTTCGACCTCGGCCGGGTCGGTGATCCGGCGCACCTGGTGGTCGCCGCCGCTCAGTTCGTCGACGAGGTCCATGGTGCTCTTGGGCACCTCGTACCCCTCGGGGCTCAGCAGGGTGATCCGCAGCCCGGGGGTCAGCGCGCCGGCCAGCGCGAGCGCCGCGCCGGAGCTGTTGCCCTCGCCGACGACGAGCACGTGGAGGCCGGCGAGCCTCCCGAAGTGCTCGGCGAGCGTGGTGAGGTCGGCGATCGCCTGGGTCGGGTGCTCGTCGAGGCTGAGGGCGTTCACCACGGCGAGGTCCGGGCTGCCGCCGAGGCGGCGCATCTCCGCCACGTCGCCGTTGGTGCGGACCACGAGGGCGTCCAGGTACTGGCCGAGGACCCGGCTGGTGTCCTCCACGGTCTCACCGGTGGTCAGCTGGAGCTCGTCGGGGCCGAAGGTGATGACGTCGGCCCCCAGCCGGGTGGCGCCGCTCCAGAACGAGGTCCGGGTCCGGGTGGACGACTTGCGGAAGTAGACACCGACCTGGCGTCCGGCCAGCGGCTTGTCCTCGACGCCGCCGGTGCCGAACTCGACGGCGCGGGCGACGATACGGGCGAGCTGCTCGGGCTTCAGGTCGGCGAGCGAGATCAGGTTGCGCATGGCGGACGGGCCTTTCTTCGAGGAGGAGAGAAGGGGAGAAGAAGCGGGACGGAGAGGGGAAGGGAAGCGAGGGGGAAGGGAAGCGAGGGGGCGAAGCAAGGAGGAACGGCGGCAGCGCGGACAGAGCCGAGGGACGGAGACCGGGCTCCGTTCAGGAGGAGACGAGGGCCGTCGCCGGTACGAGCGAGGCGGCGCGTTCGGCGGCGAGCTGCCGCACCAGGTTGAGCACCCCGAACCTCGGGGCTCCGTCCTCCTCGCCGGGAAGGCGTCGTACGAGACCCCGCAGCATCAGTGCGTGGACGTCGCGCACCACGGCGGCCGGCGTCGCGGACAGACCGACGGCGGCCTGGTCGGCGCTCCAGCCGTCGGGAAGGAGGCTCAGGTCGCCGAGCAGCGCCGCGGGTCCGTCGTCGAGCCGGGCCACGGCCGCCGCGAGCAGCGCGGCGAGTCCCTCGCCGCCCGCGCCGCCGCCGGCGTCCCCTGCGGTCACGTCGTCCACGACGTCGAGGGGTGTCGCCTGTGCGATGCGCAGCAGTTCCGCGGGTGAGCGCAGCAGCAGCCAGGAGGCGGCGGCCTCCATCGCCCGCGGTACACCGTCGAGGGCCCGGCTGATCCGCGCCACCGTGCGCACCAGCGAGTCGCCGGGCATCAGGTCGGGGCGCATGTGACCGACGTACGACAGCATGAGCTCGACGGCGGGCTGCCCCGCGGTCAGGGAGGCGCCGGGCGCCTCGGCGCCTCGCGGGGACTCTCCGGGCTCCGGCTCGGGTATGGGCAGCGGGCCGAGCGGCAGCATCCGGCTGCCCGGGGTGCGGTGCGGTTCGCGCGTGGTGATCAGCACCTTGAGCCGCTCGCAGACGTGCAGCAGTTCGAGGAGCGGGGGCGTGAGGTGGGGGCCGGTGTCGTGGCCGTCGAGGACCAGCAGGGTGGCCCGGCCGCGTATCACGGAGGCGAGTTCGTCCAGGCCCCGGCCGCCGAGGGCCAGGGAACGGGCCCAGGCCGTCAGCGCGGACCGCGGGCTGCGGGTCCCGGCGGGCCCGGCCACCGGCGGCGCGGCCTCGGTCATGTCGACCCAGACGACGGGGGTCCGGTCGCGGCCGTGGAGCAGCAGGGCGGCCTCCTGGGCCAGCCGGGTCTTGCCGACACCGGCCAGGCCCACCACGCTGAGGAGCCGCTCGTGCTCGGTGGCCAGCAGACCGGTCAGGGAACGGAGTTCCTCGGTCCGGCCGACGAGTCTGCGCAACGGCTGCGGTGGCGGAGCCAGTTCGGCGCCGTACGCCTCGCGCATCACCGTGCCGGCCTCCGCCCCCTCGACGGCCAGTTCGAGGGCGGCACGGCGGGCATCGCTCAGCCGCATGGCACCGGCGAGCAGCCGGAGCGTCTCCCGGCGCGGATGCCGCACCCGGCCCTGCTCCAGATCCCGGATGGCCCGCACGCTGACGGTCGACAGGCCCGCCAGCTGTTCCTGCGTGATGCCGGCCCACTGCCGTGCCGCCCGCAGCTGCTCGGCGAGCCCGTCCGGCGATGCCTGTTCGGTCATGACCAGTCTCCTTGCTGCATGGGGGGTCCTCAGTCGCGAGGGCCGTGAAGGAGGCGGCCTCGTGGGTCATACGGTGGCGGGACCGCTTACCGATCCCGTACCGCCTCGTTCCCGGGGGTCACGGGAACGGGCTAGGATCCGCAATCACCGGCGCCGAGGGCGTGGCCGGGAGACCTGGGGGGGTGCTCGCGGCAATGACCGCTGCCGAGGAGCAATCGCTGAGATTCAACGTGCTGGGGCCCCTTGAAGGCTGGGCCGACGGTTCCCGGCTGAGGCTGGGGGGCCTCATCCAGGAACGCGTGCTCGGAACGCTGCTCCTGGAGCCGGGACGGGTGCTGACGATCGGCCGGCTCGTGGAGTCGGCCTGGGCCGAGGACCCGCCGGCGACCGCCTCGCACCAGGTCCGCAAGGCGGTCGCCGATCTGCGTCGGCGCATCCCCGCGGGCAGCGAGGTCATCGTCACCGACGGCCCCGGATACCGGGTGGTCCTCGCTCCGGAGCAGCTCGACCTGACGGAGTTCGGCCTTCTCGTGAAATCGGCCCGGGACGCCCCGGGCGAGGGCCGGTCGGTCGACGCGGTGGAGTCGCTGCGCCGTGCGCTCGGCCTGTGGCGGGGTCCGATCCTGTCGGGGGCGGGCGGCCCGGTGATCGAGGCGGCGGCCACCGCGCTCGAGGAGCGCAGGCTCGCTGCCGCGGAGAAGCTCTTCGCCCTCCGTCTCGCTCTCGGCGAGACGGCGGAACTCGTCGTCGATCTGCGGGATCTGGTGCAGGCGCACCCCCTGCACGAGTCGCTGCGGGCCCAGTTGATGCTCGCCCTGTACCGCTCGGGCCGGCAGGCCGAGGCGCTGGAGGAGTACAGCCGGGTCCGCGAGCTCCTGGTGGAGGAGCTGGGCGTCGACCCGGGCCCCCGGCTGACCAAGGTGTACGAGGGGATCCTGCGCGACAGCCCGGAGCTGGCCGCCCCCGCTCCCCCGCCCGCCGTGACCCCGGTCGCCCTGTCGGACGCGGCGCCCGCCGAGGCCCCGTGCACCCTTCCGTACGACCTGGCGGACTTCACCGGCCGCGGCGACGAACTGCGGGAGCTGCTCGACTCGGCCGGCCGGGACTGCGCGCGGCATTCGCGGATCGTGGCCCTGGACGGCATGGGCGGCAGCGGCAAGACCTCCCTCGCCGTGCACGCGGCGCATTCGCTGGCCTCCGAGTTCCCCGACGGCCAGCTCTACATCGACCTGCGCGGCTACACACCCGGCGAGCAGCCGGTGACCGCCGGCGGGGCTCTCGACAGTCTGTTACGCGCCCTGGGCGTGCCGGGGTCGCGCATCCCGGAGGACCTCGCGGGCCGTACGGCGCTGTGGCGGTCGACCGTCACAGGGAAGCGGCTGCTGCTCCTCCTCGACAACGCCGCCGACGCCGACGGCGTACGACCGCTGCTGCCGACCACACCCGGTTGCCTGGTCCTCGTCACCAGCCGGGCCCGGCTGGTGGACCTCGACTCGGCCCAGTGGATCTCGATCGACGTGATGTCGCCTGCGGAGTGCGCGGCACTGATGGCGGAGACGCTGGGCGAGCGGCGGTACGCGGCGGAGCCCGAGGCGGCGGCCGAACTGGCCCGGCTGTGCGGCCGTCTTCCCCTGGCTCTGCGGATCGCGACCGCCCGGCTGCGCAACAGGCCCCGCTGGACGCTGCGTTACCTGGCCGACCGGCTGCGCGACGAGACGCGCCGGCTGGACGAGCTGAGTTCGGGGCAGCGCAGTGTCGCCGCCACCCTGCGGCTGTCGTACCAGGCCCTGGAGCAGGACTGCCGGACCGCGTTCCGCAGTCTGGCGCTGCATCCCGGCGGCGACCTCGACGTGTACGCGGCGGCCGCACTCCTGGAGACCGATCCGGCCGACGCCGAGGACATCCTCGAACTCCTCCTGGACGTCCATCTGTTGCAGCAGCCCGAGATCGGCCTGTACACCTTCCACGACCTGGTGCGCAGCTTCGCGCAGAGCCTCAGGTCGACGGTGACGGAGGAGGACGACTCCACGTCGACGCGTCGGCTGCTCGACTACTACCTGGCGGCGACGGAGACGGCCTGCCAGGTGATGTTCCCGGGCCGGCGCCGCATCCCCACCGAGGTGGCGGAGGTGGAGGACGCGGACGCGTGGCTCACGCGGCTGCCGCGGTTCGCGGAGAGCGAGCAGGCCGAGCTGTGGTTCGCACGGGAGCAGGCGTCGCTGCTCGGGGCGGTGGGTCTGGCCGACCGGCTGGGACACGACCGCCACACCGTGTTCCTGAGCCGTAATCTGGCCTTCCAGCTGAGTGCGCGGGGCCAGTTGGAGGAGTTCCGTTCGATGGGGCTCCTGGCGGTGGCCGCCGCGCGCCGGCTGGGTGAACTGCCGCTGCTGGGGGTGAGCCTGTCCAATCTGGGTGTTGCGTGCTGGAAGCTGGGGCGTTTCGCCGAGGGGATCGAGGTCGCCACGGAGGGCCGTGACGTCGCCGCACGACTGGGGGACGTACAGACGTTGGCCCACAGCGAGGGCGCCCTCGGTCAGCTGAACAGCCTGCTCGGCCGGTTCCCGCAGGCGCTGTCCCATCTGGAGAAGTCGATCGCGCACCAGCGGGAACTGGGCGCCAGCCGGGCGGAGGCGGAGAGCCTCACCCTGCTCAGCACCCTGTACGAGCAGTGGGGGCGGCACGAGGAGGCGGCGTCGGCAGCTCGTCGGGCGATCGCGCTCTGCGACGAACTGGGCCAGCACGAGAACAAGTTGGTGGCCTTCACGGACCTGGCGTTCGCCCACGCCTGCCTCGGCGACGACGAAGCCGCCGACACGGCCCTCGCGCGGGCGCGGGCACTGTGCACCGAGAACAGCGACCCGGGGCAGGTGGCCCTGGCCCTGGCTCTCCTCGCGGAGGTCGCCCAGCGTCTCGGCAGGGACGAGCAGGCCGTCCGGTACGCCGACCGTGCCATGGAAACCATCGGGCCAAACGTTTCTCCACTGCGCCGGGCCAAGGTCGAGAACACCGTCGGCCGCTACCTCTACAAGCGCAAGGAGTACGTGGCGGCGCTCGGCCTGCACGAGAGCGCCCACGAGGTGGCGCACTCCCTCGACTTCCGCATCGAGATGGCCTACGCCCTGTCCGGCATGGCCCGCGCCCAGGCCGCCCTCGGCCTCTCTGAGGAGGCGGCGCGCAACGAGCGCTCGGCGGAGGATCTGTTCGGCGAGATGGGCGTCCCGGCGGAACGCCGTCGTAGCTGACGTACGGGGCCGGGAATCAGGCGGCGAAGACGCTCGGACCCCCGGCGGCGACCCCGCCCTTGCCGATCACGGTCGGACCCTGGTCGTCCGTCGCACCGGCCTGGACGACCCCGCCCTTGCCGATCACCGTCGGACCCTGGTCGTCCGTCGCACCGGCCTGAACCACGCCACCCTTACCGATCACCGTCGGACCCTGGTCGTCCGTCGCACCGGCCTGAACCACCCCACCCTTACCGATCACCGTCGGACCCTGGTCATCGGCCTGGATCTGGACGCCGACCGGCCGGCTCTGCTCGTGACCCGCCTCCACCGTGGCCCCGAGCCCGAGGGCGAGAGCGGCGGCGACGACGATCCCGGCGAATCCAGTCGACTTGCGTCCCATGGCCGTATCCCCTTTACGTGGTTTCTCCGGTTCTGCTTCCCGACACCACGTACTCTCCGGTGAGCCGTTCCCGGACCGTTCCCGAGCCGATACCGCCCTTCGGCACGGCACGGGAACGCACCCGGGAACGCCAGGTCAGCCCGGGTACAACCCTCCTGTGGAATCCCGCTCGGCCCGCCGAGGACGCCCCCGGCGGACCCGCTCAGCCCGCCGCCCCCGACCCCGGCTCGCGCGCGAACACCGTCGCGCCGCCGCCCAGTCGGCAACTGACCACCCGTGGCCCCCGCTCGGTGAGGACCACGGTGGTACACACCCGTCCGGATCCGATGTCCGCCAGATCGAGCAGCGCGCGCACGGTCGCGCGCAGCGCGGCGACCTCTTCCTCGTCGGGCCCGGCACGGTCGGGCGGGGGCTGGCCGGGACCGCGCAGTGCCGTGATGTCCACCACGGTGTGCATGCTGTTGTCGCTGACGGTCTCGACGCTGAACTCGGGCCCGTCCCAGGGCCCCTCTCCGTCCGTACGGGCATCCGGCAGGCCCGCGCGTCCACCCTCGACCGACCGCTCGATGGCGGACAGCTCCTGAAGGATGTGGCGCAGCCCCTCGGCCACGTCGATCCGGTCCGGGGGATGTTTCATCGAAAGACTCCTCCTGCAGAGAACCACTCCGCCAGAGTCGATCGCCTCGATACCGTTTCTCTCCCGCTCCGGTCCCGCCGGACGGGCCCGGCCCGGTGAGGGCTCAGCCGTTGACCGGCAGCACGTCCGGGGAGAGGGCCCCTGCCCGGGCCGAGGCGGAGGTCATCCGGCGCCGGTGATGGCGTCGGCAGAGCACTTCGTAACCGATCTCCTCGGCCGGGCGGTTCACGTCGCCGACGACGACCTGCTCGCCCTCGACGACCATCTCGCCGCCCACCGTGCGGGCGTTGTGGGTGGCGCGGGCGCCGCACCAGCACAGCGCCTCGACCTGGAGCTGCTCGATGCGGTCCGCCAGCTCGATGAGCCGCTGCGAGCCGGGGAAGAGCCTGGTCCGGAAGTCGGTGGTGATGCCGAAGGCGAAGACGTCGAGACCGAGGTCGTCGACGACCCGGGCGAGCTGGTCGATCTGCTCCGGGGCGAGGAACTGGGCCTCGTCGACGATCACGTAGTCGGCCTTGCCGCCCTGGGAGAGCTGGGCGACGAGGTACGCGTACAGGTCCATGCCCTGCGGCGCTTCGACGGCCTCCGTCACCAGGCCGAGCCGGGAGGAGAGCTTCCCCTCGCCCGCCCGGTCGTCACGGGTGAAGATCACGCCCTGGAGCCCTCGCGCGTCACGGTTGTGGGCGATCTGGAGTGCCAGGGTGCTCTTCCCGCAATCCATGGTTCCGGAGAAGAAGACCAGCTCGGGCATGACGGGACGGGGACCTTTCAGGTCGTGGAGGGGGAAGGGTGTCCGGGGGCGTCCGGGGGTCCGGAGTTCCGGAGGGCTCAGGTGCGGACTTCGAGCAGCGGGACGAGCTGCTCCGCAGGGGTCATGGACCCGTGCATGCCGGCCATCGCGGACTCGTGGGGCTCGTTCACGGAGGCGGTGATCGCCACGTCGTCGTGGGCCGCGGCGACGACGTCGCCGATCCGCCCGTACACGCGCTCGTCGATCTCGTCGCCGAACCAGCCGAGCGAGATCGCCTCGTCGCGGCTCGCGACCCAGAACTGCTCGCCGATCACCTCGCGCCAGCAGGTGAGGACGTCCGTCTCGGCTCCGGGCACGGCGTAGACGTGCCGGGCACGTCCCTCGCCGCCGAGGAGGGCGACGCCCGCGCGGAGCTCCCAGTCCTCGTCGAAGTCGATGCGGTGCTGCTCGTCGAAGGGGATGTCGACCATGCCGTGGTCGGCCGTGACGTACAGCGCCGAGCGGGGCGGCAGCTGCTCGGCGAGCCGCTGCACGAGCCGGTCGACGAACATCAGCTGGCCGCGCCAGGCGTCGGAGTCGATGCCGAAGCGGTGTCCGGCGCCGTCGAGTTCGCTGTAGTACGTGTAGACCAGCGAGCGGTCGCCGGCGGCGAGCTGCTCGGCGGCGAAGTCCATGCGCTCCTCGCCGGAGAGCCGCCCGTGGAACGTTCCGCCGCTGAGCGCGACCTTGGTGAGCGGGGTCTGCTCGAAGATCGGGGAGGACACCTGGGCGGTGTGGATCCCGGCCTCGTGGGCGAGCTGGAAGACGGTGGGGTACGGCTGCCAGACGCGCGGCGAGGTCCACGGCTTCCAGCGCAGCTGGTTCATCAGCTCGCCGGTGTCGGGGTTGCGCACGGTGTAGCCGGGCAGCCCGTGCGCACCGGGGTAGCGGCCGGTGCCGACGGAGGCCAGCGAGGTCGCCGTGGTGGCGGGGAAGCCCGCGGTGATCGGCCGGCCGGTGCCCCCGCGCGAGGAGCCGAGGAGCGAGGTCAGATACGGGGCCTCGTCCGGGTGGGCCGTGATCTGCTCCCAGCCGAGCCCGTCGATCAGGAAGACGCAGTTCCGGTCGGCCGGGGAGAGCTCGGCGATCCGGGCGTCGAACCCGGGCACGCCCTGGCCGGCGACGAGCGTCGGCAGCACGTCGCCGAGGGAGCCGAAGGTGTACTCGGGGACCGGCGCGGTGTCCGGGGCGAGCGGAACCGGGTCGTCGGGCCAGCCGTGGGTCACGGCGGTCGGCTGCACCATCAGCGGGTGGGGGCGGCGGTGGCCGCGATGGCTTCGGACAGGGCCTGGGCGAAGACGAGGGTCTGCCGGACGGTGTCCGGGCCGTCCCCGGCCTCGCTCACCCGGAGGCTGAGGTCGTCGGCGGTGGCGTTGCCCGTGTAGCCGTGGTCGGCGTCGCAGTTGGCGTCGCCGCAGGCTGCGGGCTCCAGGTCGATGCGGGAGACGGCGCCCCAGCCGATGGTGAGGACCACCTCACGGGGCAGCGTGCCCGGGGTGTACGACTCCGGGTTGGCGACGACACGGCTGACGACGACCGACGAGATCCGGTCGAGCTTCACGGACTCGGTGGACGTCGTGGCGTACGGCGTCGGGGAGCTGGTGTCGGCGGCCTGCTCGTCGGTGTGGCTGACGATGAAGCGGTGCGGCGTCAGGACGAGGACGGTGACATGGCGCCGGACCTCGTTGGCGTCGAACGTGGTCTCCTGGTGCACGACGTACGACGCGACGGCCTCGCCGCCGACGGCGGCCTCCACCGCCTCGGCCACGAGGGCCGGGTAGTAGCCGCTGCGCTCGATCGCCGCGCGCAGCCCCTGGGTCGTCGTACCGGTCTTCGCCATGGATCCATCCTACGGGGCTGTGGGCCCCGCTCAGGCCCTTCAGTAGCTCGGCAGGCTGCGCGGACCGAGGTCGGTACGGGGCGGCGGCGGGGCCAGCCGGACGGTGGCGCCGAGGACGGACAGTCCGCGCGGTGCCACGACGACCGGCTCCAGGGAGACGGCGACCACCTCGGGGTGGTCGTCGACCAGGCGTGACACCCGGAGCAGGACCTCCTCGAGGGCCGGGGTGTCGACGGGGGCCGAGCCGCGCCAGCCGAACAGCAGCGGGGCGGTGCGGAGGGAACGGACCAGGTCGGCGACGTCACGGTCGGTGGCCGGCACCAGCCGGTGGGCCGTGTCGCCGAGCAGCTCGGACGCGGCGCCCGCGAGGCCGAAGGAGAGGACGGCGCCGACGGCCGGGTCGATGGCGGAGCGGACGACGGTGTCGACCCCCCGGGGCACCATCGCCTGGACGACCGGCTGGAGCTCCTCGGGCTTGCCGAGGACCTCGGTCAGCTCGGCGTAGGCCGTACGGAGCTGCTCCTCGGACGCCAGATCGAGCCGTACGCCCCCGAGGTCGGGGCGGTGGCGGAGGTGGGGCGCGGTGGTCTTGAGAGCGACCGGGTAGCCGAGCCGGCCGGCGGCCGCGACGGCGGCGTCGGGGGTGGGTGCGGGCAGTGTGGGCAGGACCGCGATGCCGTACCGGGCGAGCAGCTCGCCCGCCTGCGCGGTGTCGAGGGTCACACCGCGCGGGTCGGCGTCGTCGCCGCCCAGCACCCGCGCGATGAGCGCGGCGGCGCCCGCCTCGTCGATGTCCTCGTACTCGGGCACCCGGCCGGGCTCGGCGGCCCGCCGCCGCCACTGCCCGTACCGCACGGCCTCGGCCAGCGCCCGCACGGCCCGCTCGGCGGCGGGGTAGGAGGGGATGGTGGTGGGCGCGACGGGTTCGGGCGCGGTAGCCGGGTCGCCGACGACGCCGATGGCCCCGGCGCCGGACGCGGTGGCCGGTGCCGCTGCGGCCGAGGTCGGCCCGGGGGTCGGGGTCGGCCCGGGGGCGCCGGGGGCGGACACGGCGCCGCCCGTTCCCGGGCCGGACGGCCCCGCGCCGGCTGTCCGGGGCTCGGGCCGGAGCACGGCGGGCCCCGCCCCGGAGCGGGCGGGCCCGGCGGGCCCCGCTCCCGGTTCGGCCGGAAGTCCGGTCGGCCGGGCCCCCGGGGCGGCGGCCGCCCCGCCCCGTCCCGATGCCGTCGGCCGCGTGCTCGTGGCGACCGCGAGGGCCTCCGCGAGGCCGCCCATCTCGACGTGGACGACGACGACCGGCTTCGTGGGGGCCTGAGCGGAGGCGACGGCCTCACGGAGGGAGGCCGCGAGGACCTCTCCGTCGCCGAACTCGGTGGCGCCGTTCTCGCCGACCCACGGGATCGCGTTCACGACGACCGCGTCGGAGGTCTCGTCCGCGAGCGCCGCGACGAGTGCGTCCCGGAAGTCCGCCGGTTCCGCCGCCGTGGTGAGGTCGAGCGGCCGCAGCGGGCGCAGCCCCTCCGTCAGGCAGGCGTCGTACGTGAGGAGGCCGAGGGACTCGGAGTTGCCGAGGATCGCGACCCGGGGCCCGGCGGGCAGCGGCTGGGCGGCGAGCAGCAGTCCGGCGTCCACCAGCTCGGTGACGGTGTCGACGCGGATGACACCGGCCTGGCGGAGCAGCGCGGAGACCGTGGCGTGCGGGATGCGGGTGACGGGCACGCGATGGCCGGGGGGCGCGCTGCCGCTGTGCCGGGCGCCCTTGACGACGACGACCGGCTTGACGGCGGCGGTGCGGCGCGCGAGCCGGGTGAACTTCCGGGGGTTGCCGATCGACTCCAGGTAGAGCAGGACGACGTCGGTGCCGGGGTCGTCGTACCAGTGCTGGAGGAAGTCGTTGCCGGAGACGTCGGCGCGGTTGCCGGCCGAGATGAAGGAGGAGAGCCCGGCGCCCCGCCGGTGCAGTCCGGCGAGGAGGGCGATGCCGATCGCGCCGGACTGGGTGAAGAGGCCGATCCGCCCGGCGGCCGGCATCTGCGGGGCGAGGGAGGCGTTGAGCCGGACGTCGACGGCGGTGTTGATGATCCCGAAGGCGTTCGGCCCGATGATCCGCATGCCGTACGAGCGGGCCTGCCGGACCAGCTGGCGCTGCCGCTCGCGCCCGGTGGCCCCGCTCTCGGCGTATCCGGCGGAGAGGACGACCAGGCCCTGGACGCCGTGCTCGCCGCAGTCGGCGACGACCTCCGGCACCCGTTCGGCGGGGACGGCGACGATCGCGAGGTCGACGGGCTCGCCGATGGCCGCGACGGAGGGGTGGGCGGGGACGCCGTCGAACTCGACGGGCCCGTCGTTCTCGGTGAGCGCGGCGTTGACCGCGTACACGCGTCCGGTGAAACCGGCCCCGAGGAGGTTGCGGAGGACGGTCCGGCCGACGCCGCCCGGCGTGCGCCCGGCGCCGACGACGGCGACGGACCGGGGCGTGAGGAGGCGTTGCACGGAGCGGGCCTCGGCCCGCTGCTCCCGCGCGCGCTGGACGGCGAGGGAGCGGTCGGTGGGTTCGAGGTCGAGATGGAGCCGGACGGACCCGTCCTCGAAGCTGCGCTTCTGGGTGTAGCCCGCGTCCGTGAAGACCTTGATCATCTTGGTGTTGGCGGGGAGCACCTCGGCGGCGAAGCGGCGGATGTCCCGCTCGCGTGCGACGGCCGCGATGTGTTCGAGCAGGGCGGAGGCGACGCCGCGACCCTGGTGGGCGTCCTGGACGAGGAAGGCCACCTCGGCCTCGTCGGCCGGGGCGGAGGCGGGCAGGCCCCGGTCGTCGATGCGGTCGTAGCGCACGGTGGCGATGAACTCGCCGCCCACGGTCGCCGCGAGGCCGACCCGGTCCACGAAGTCGTGGTGGGTGAAGCGGTGCACGTCCTTGGCGGACAGCCGCGGGTAGGGGGCGAAGAAGCGGTAGTACTTCGACTCGTCCGAGACCTGCTCGTAGAAGCTGACGAGGCGGTCGGCGTCGTCGGCCGTGATGGGCCGGATGCGCGCGGTGCCGCCGTCGCGGAGCACCACGTCCGCTTCCCAGTGGTCGGGGTAGTCGTGCTCCGGCAGCTGGTCCGACGCGCTCTGCATGGGGTCAGCCTACGGCCGCGACACGGCGGTGGCACGGGTCGCGACACGGCGGCGGCACCGGCCGCGACATCGCGACGGCACCGGTCGCGACACGGCGGCGGCATCGCTCGCGCGGCGGGGGTCGGCCGTGCAAGGTAGGGAGCACGCCGCGCAGGGCGGGGGAGGGCCGAAGGGCGGTCCGATCCGGGCCGAAGGTCGGCGCGAGCACGCGGCATCACGTGAGAGACTGGTCTAGACAACCCGCTTGAGACTTGAAGGGCAACACCATGGCTGAGCGCCGCGTCAACGTCGGCTGGGCCGAGGGCCTGCACGCCCGCCCCGCGTCCATCTTCGTCCGTGCCGCCACGGCTTCCGGCGTTCCGGTGACGATCGCCAAGTCCGACGGCACCCCGGTGAACGCCGCCTCCATGCTCGCGGTGCTCGGCCTGGGCGCGCAGGGCGGCGAGGAGATCGTCCTCGCTTCGGAGGCCGACGGCGCCGAGGCCGCTCTGGACCGTCTGGCGAAGCTGGTCGCCGAGGGCCTGGACGAGCTTCCCGAGACCGTCTGATCCGGGTCGACCCCCACTGCACGACGAAAGGCCGTGACCGCCGGAATTCCGGCGGTCACGGCCTTTCGCTTTTCCATCGCCCCGCTTTTCGGGCAGCACGAGGCGACGGCGCCGAATTCCTATTCCATGTATACGATGCGCGCGTTAATTCCGGGAACTCGCCGTGTTGACTGCATGTTGCGAAACCCTCACACGGCTGCGGTCCGGCCTCTTGAGGCGGTGCAGCGACTGGGAGCGCTCCGCGTGCAGCGCGGTCAGCGTCCGCGCCCGCTCGGCGTCACCGCGCGCCACGGCGTCCACGATCGCGCCGTGCTCGGCCCAGGCGTCCACCGGCCGCTCGGGCTGCTCGACCGTGTACATCCAGGCGATCTTGTGCCGCAGCTGGGTCAGCAGCGCCGTCAGGGCCGGGCTGCCGGAGGCCTGCGCGAGCGTCTCGTGGAACCAGCCGCCGAGTGAGCGCAGATCTTCGCCCTGTCCGCGCCTGGCCCGCTCCTGACCCAGCCTGACCAGGCCGCGCAGCACCTTGAGATGGGCCTCCGTGCGCCGCTGGGCGGCACGGGCCGCCCCCAGCGGTTCGAGCAGCGCCCGCATGTCCAGCAGATCGGCGGCCTCCTGCTCGGTGGGCTCGGCGACATGCGCCCCGGCGTGGCGGCGGGAGACGACGAAGCCCTCGGACTCCAGGGTGCGCAGGGCCTCTCGGACCGGGACACGGGAGACCCCGTACCGGCGGGCCAGCTGGTCCTCGGTCAGCCGGCTGCCCCGCTCGAAGACGCCGGAGACGATGTCGTCCCGGATCGCCGTGCATACCGAGTGCGCGGGAATGCGCATGTCCGACCTCCGCCTTGGTCTGCGCGAGTCAATTCCGACGGCGCCTGTTCTGCGCCCGATCTGCGACTCTATTGCAGCGCGCCGGAATTTCCGATGCCCCGGTGGAATATCGATGTCCCGCGACCGACGAAAAGCCCCGGCTCTGTACGAGCCGGGGCTTTTGCGATGCGAGGGGGCGGCGAACCGCCGGCCCTGCGCGACGGGCGTCCTGGATCAGACGTCGACGCCGCGGGCGCGCAGGTACGAGACCGGGTTGATGTCGGAGCCGTACTCGGACGTCGTCCGCGCCTCGAAGTGGAGGTGCGGGCCGGTCGAGTTCCCGGTCGAACCCGAGATGCCTATCCGCTCACCCGGCTCGACGCTCTGGCCGACGTAGACCCCGATGGAGGAGAGGTGACCGTACTGGGTGTACGTGCCGTCGTTCATCCGGATGACGATGTTGTTGCCGTACGCGCCGCCCCAGCCGGCCTCGACGACGGTGCCCGAGCCGACGGAGACGACGTTGCTGCCGTAGGAGGCGTGGAAGTCGATGCCGGAGTGGCTGCCGGAGGACCAGAGCGAGCCGCCGGTCTGGTAGCCGGTGGACACGTACGTGCCCTCGACGGGCAGCTGGAAGGAGGCCAGGCGGCGGCGCTCGGCCTCGCGGGCCGCACGCTGCTCGGCCTGGCGGATCTCCTTGGCACGGGCCTCGGCCTTGCGCTTCGCCTCGGCCTTGGCCTTCGCCTTGGCGGCGACCTCGAAGGCCTCCTGCTCCTGGGCGGCGGCCTGGGCGTCGATCCGCTCGGCGAGGTCGTCCTCGGTGATCACCTTGGTGAGACCGGTGTCCTCGGGCGAGCGGTGGTCCGTGTCGGCGGCGAGCGCCGGGGAAGCGAGGGTTCCGATGACGCCTGTGGTGGCGAGCGTCGCCGCGCCGGCGATGCCCACGCCGCGGCGCGCCATCCGGCTCGGAGCACGATGCTTCCCGGTGGCACGGGTGAACGCCATGTAGGGGCTGATCCTTTCCTTCCCTCTCGCCTACCGGGTTAGCTGACGGGTTCGGAGCAGGAAGGTCTCCTACGAGCCCCTCCGTACGAGACGAAGGCGCCCGATTCACCCCAGGGACTACGTGTGGGTCCCCGGCTCCCCAGGCTCGCGCCTGACGGGGACTCGGCGATGTCTGTCCGATGCCGCGGATGCGGCACGTGCAACTGACGAACAGACGCACTGACGCTATGCGGATCGTCTTTCAATCACCAACCGGACACGCATTTTGTAAGACATGCCACAGGCCATAGGGCCACTCTTGATCTCAATACGGACAAAGGGGAGGACCCCGACGAACTATGCCGTCGGGGCCCTCCCTTGCCGTGTCGGCGGCGTGAATCAGCCGGTCACGACGGTCACTTCACCGATCCCGAGCGCGCGCACCGGATCCGCGATCTGCGCCGCGTCGCCGACGAGCACCGTGACGAGCCGGTCCACCGGGAAGGCGCTGACCACGGCCGCCGTCGCCTCGACCGTGCCGGTCTCGGCCAGCCGGGCGTACAACTGGGCCTGGTAGTCGTCCGGCAGGTGCTGCTCGACCTGGTCGGAGAGCGTCCCGGCGACGGAGGCGGCGGTCTCGTACTTGAGCGGCGCGACCCCCACCAGGTTCTGCACGGCCGTCTCCCGCTCGGCGTCGGTGAGGCCCTCCGCGGCCAGCGTCCGCAGCACCTTCCACAGGTCGTCAAGAGCCGGGCCGGTGTTGGGCGTGTCGATGGAACCGCTGATCGCGAGCATCGAGGCGCCGTTCCCCCGGCCGTCCGAGCGGAGCACCTGCCCGAAGGCACGCACGCCGTACGTGTAGCCCTTCTCCTCGCGCAGGACCCGGTCGAGCCGCGAGGTGAGGGTGCCGCCCAGGCAGTACGTGCCCAGGACCTGGGCCGGCCAGACGCTGTCGTGGCGGTCGGGTCCGACCCGGCCGATCAGCAACTGGGTCTGGACGGCGCCGGGCCGGTCCACGATGACGACCCGTCCGGTGTCGTCGGCGGTGATCGGCGGCATCGGGAGCGGCTCGGCCGGCTCGCCGGTCCAGGCGCCCAGGGTCTCGGCGAGGACCTTGTCCAGATCGACACCCGTGAGGTCGCCGACGACCACGGCGGTGGCCGTGGCGGGCCGGACGTGCGCCTCGTAGAAGGCGCGGACCGCGGCGGCGTCGATCGCCTCGACGGTCTCCTCGGTGCCCTGGCGCGGCCGGGACATCCGGGCCTCGGCCGGGAACAGCTCCTTGGAGAGCTGCTTGGCGGCGCGGCGGGACGGGTTGGCCGTCTCGTGCGGGATCTCGTCGAGGCGGTTGCGCACCAGGCGCTCGACCTCGGTCTCGAGGAACGCCGGCGCGATCAGTGCCTCGGAGACGAGACCGAGCGCCTTGGGCAGCCGGGAGACGGGAACCTCCAGGGAGACCCGTACGCCCGGGTGGTCGGCGTGCGCGTCGAGCGTCGCGCCGCAGCGCTCCAGCTCGGCCGCGAACTCCTCGGCGCTCTGCTGGTCCGTGCCCTCGAAGAGCGCGCGGGCCATGATGGTGGCGACACCGTCGAGACCGGCGGGCTCGGCGTCCAGCGGGGCCGGCAGGAAGATCTCCACGGCCACGACCTGCTGGCCGGGACGGTGACTGGTGAGCAGCGTCAGGCCGTTGTCCAGGGTGCCTCGGTCCGGGGCCGGGAAGGCCCAGGGCCGGGCGACGCCGGGCGTCGGCTGCGGGTGGAAGTCCATGCTCGTCAAAGACGCGGCGGCGTCGGTCACTGGTCCGCTCCCTCTTCCTCGTCGTCGCCGTTGTCACTCTGTTCGGTCGCCAGCGGCTCGTAGACCAGCACCGCGCGGTTGTCGGGGCGCAGCGTGGCCGCGGCCACGGCCTGCACCTCGTCGGCGGTGACCGCCAGGACGCGGTCCACGGCGGTCAGCGCGAGCTGCGGGTCGCCGAACAGCACGGCGTACCGGCACAGTTCGTCGGCGCGGCCCGCGACGGTGCCGAGCCGGTCGAGCCACTCGCGCTCCAACTGGGCCTGCGCGCGCTCCATCTCCTCGGGCGTGGGGCCCTCGGCGGCGAACCGGGCGAGCTCCTCGTCGACGGCCGCCTCGATCTGCGGGACCTCGACACCGCCGGAGGTCTTGACGTCCAGCCAGCCGAGCGAGGGCGCGCCGGCGAGCCGCAGCATGCCGAAGCCGGCGGCGACGGCCGTACGGTCGCGGCGGACCAGGCGGTTGTGGAGGCGGGAGGACTCGCCGCCGCCGAGGACCGTCAGGGCCAGGTCGGCGGCGTCGCAGGCGCGCGTGCCGTCGTGCGGCAGCCGGTAGGCCGCCATCAGCGCGCGGGCCGGGACCTCCTCCTCGACCACCTCGCGCAGCTGCTCGCCGATGACCTCGGGCAGGTCGCCGGAGCGCGGTGCGGGCTTGCCGTCGTGGCCGGGGATGGAGCCGAAGTACTTCTCGACCCAGGCGAGGGTCTCCTCCGGGTCGATGTCGCCGACGACCGAGAGCACGGCGTTGTTCGGGGCGTAGTACGTGCGGAAGAAGTTCCGCGCGTCCTCCAGGGTGGCCGCGTCCAGGTCGGCCATCGACCCGATCGGCGTGTGGTGGTACGGGTGCCCCTCCGGGTAGGCCAGGGCGGTCAGCTTCTCGAAGGCCGTGCCGTACGGCACGTTGTCGTAGCGCTGGCGGCGCTCGTTCTTGACGACGTCCCGCTGGTTCTCCATGGACTCGTCGTCCAGGGCGGCGAGCAGCGAGCCCATGCGGTCGGCCTCCAGCCAGAGCGCGAGCTCCAGCTGGTGCGTGGGCATGGTCTCGAAGTAGTTGGTGCGCTCGAAGCTCGTCGTGCCGTTGAGGGAGCCGCCGGCGCCCTGCACGAGCTCGAAGTGCCCGTTCCCGTGGACCTGCTTCGAGCCCTGGAACATCAGGTGCTCGAAGAGGTGGGCGAGGCCCGTGCGGCCCGGGACCTCGTGCCGCGAGCCGACGTCGTACCAGAGGCAGACCGCGGCGACCGGGGTCAGGTGGTCCTCCGAGAGCACCACACGCAGGCCGTTCGCCAACCGGTGCTCGGTCGCTGTCAGGCCGCCGGAGCCGGCCTCGGCCGTGGCCGTGTGACCCATGGGCATGTACGTCCCTTCGATCGCGATGTGAAAAAGTCCTGCCACTGTATGCAAGCGCGCCGACACCTGGCGAAGTTCCCGCCCCCTGGAGATGTCCCTCTTCCGGGTCGCGGTCGGCGCTGTCGGTGGCACGGTCCACAATGGTCCGCGTCAGATCAACCTTGTTGGTGAAGGAGCCGCAGCCGCGATGGCCCGCCGCAGCACGAAGACACCGCCGCCGGACGACGCGTTCGAGGAGCGAATCCTCGACATCGACGTTGTCGACGAGATGCAGGGCTCCTTCCTCGAGTACGCGTACTCGGTGATCTACTCGCGTGCCCTCCCGGACGCCCGTGACGGCATGAAGCCCGTCCAGCGCCGCATCGTCTACCAGATGGGCGAGATGGGGCTCCGGCCCGACCGGGGCTTCGTCAAGTGCGCCCGTGTCGTCGGCGAGGTGATGGGCAAGCTCCACCCGCACGGCGACGCGTCGATCTACGACGCCATGGTCCGCATGGCGCAGCCCTTCTCCATGCGGCTCCCCCTGGTCGACGGCCACGGCAACTTCGGTTCCCTGGGCAACGACGACCCGCCGGCCGCCATGCGGTACACCGAGTCCCGGATGGCCCCGGCCGCCCTGATGATGACCGAGTCCATCGACGAGGACACGGTCGACTTCTCGCCGAACTACGACGGCCAGGAGCAGGAGCCGGTGGCGCTGCCCGCCGCCTACCCGAACCTGCTGGTCAACGGCGCGTCGGGCATCGCGGTCGGCATGGCGACCAACATGCCCCCGCACAACCTCGGCGAGGTCGTCGCGGCCGCCCGCCATCTGATCCGTCACCCGGGCGCCGACCTCGAGACGCTGATGCGCTTCGTGCCCGGCCCCGACCTGCCGACCGGCGGCCGGATCGTCGGCCTCTCCGGCATCAAGGACGCGTACGAGTCGGGCCGCGGCTCGTTCAAGATCCGTGCCACGACGAGCGTGGAGACGGTGACGGCGCGCCGCAAGGGCATCGTCGTGACCGAGCTGCCGTTCACGGTCGGCCCCGAGAAGGTCATCTCCAAGATCAAGGACCTGGTCGGTTCCAAGAAGCTCCAGGGCATCGCGGACGTCAAGGACCTGACCGACCGCAACCACGGCCTGCGCCTGGTCATCGAGATCAAGAACGGCTTCGTGCCCGAGGCCGTCCTCGAGCAGCTCTACAAGCTGACGCCGATGGAGGAGTCCTTCGGCATCAACAACGTGGCCCTGGTCGACGGCCAGCCGCTGACGCTCGGCCTCAAGGAGCTCCTGGAGGTCTACCTCGACCACCGCTTCGAGGTCGTCCGGCGCCGCTCCGAGTTCCGCCGCACCAAGAAGCGCGACCGGCTCCACCTGGTGGAGGGCCTGCTCGTCGCCCTGCTCGACATCGACGAGGTCATCGCGCTGATCCGGGAGAGCGAGAACTCGGCGCAGGCCAAGGAGCGCCTGATCGAGCGCTTCTCGCTCAGCGAGATCCAGACGCAGTACATCCTGGACACCCCGCTGCGCCGCCTCACCAGGTTCGACCGGATCGAGCTGGAGACCGAGCAGGACCGGCTCAACGGCGAGATCGACGAGCTGACCGGGATCCTCGACTCCGACGCGGAGCTGCGCAAGCTGGTCTCGGCGGAACTGGCCGCGGTCGCGAAGAAGTTCGCCACGGACCGGCGCACGGTCCTGCTCGAGTCGGCGGGCGCGCCCGTCGCGGCCGTCTCCCTCGAGGTCGCGGACGACCCGTGCCGGGTGCTGCTCTCCTCGACCGGACTGCTCGCCCGTACGGCGACGGCGGAGCTGCCCCCGGTCGACCCGGACGCCACCCGCGTCAAGCACGACGCGATCCTGTCGTCGGTGGCCGCCACCCAGCGCGGTGACATCGGCGCGGTGACCTCGGCCGGCCGGCTGCTCCGGATCGCGGTGATCGACCTGCCGCAGCTCCCGGACACGGCGTCCGCTCCGAACCTGGCGGGCGGCGCGCCGCTCTCCGAGTTCCTGTCCCTGGAGGCGGACGAGACCGTGGTCTGCCTGACCACCCTCGACGAGGCGTCCCCGGGGCTCGCCCTCGGCACGCTCCAGGGCGTGGTGAAGCGCGTGGTCCCGGACTATCCGGCGAACAAGGACGAGCTGGAGGTCATCACCCTCAAGGAGGGCGACCGGATCGTCGGCGCGACCGAGCTGCGGACGGGCGAGGAGGACCTGGTCTTCATCACCTCCGACGCCCAGCTCCTGCGCTACCCGGCCGCGCAGGTACGGCCCCAGGGCCGGCCGGCCGGCGGCATGGCGGGCGTCAAGCTCGCGGACGGCGCCGACGTGCTCTCGTTCACGGCGGTCGACCCGGCGGCGGACGCCGTCGTCTTCACCGTCGCGGGCTCCACGGGCACGCTCGACTCCTCGGCGGGTACGTCGGCGAAGCTGACGCCCTTCGACCAGTACCCCCGCAAGGGCCGCGCGACCGGCGGCGTCCGCTGCCAGCGCTTCCTGAAGGGCGAGGACGTCCTGATCCTGGCCTGGGCGGGCACCACCCCGGCCCGCGCCGCCCAGAAGACCGGCGCCCCGGTGGAACTCCCGGAGATCGACCCCCGCCGCGACGGCTCGGGCACCCCGCTCGCCCACCCGGTGGACGTGGTGGCGAGCCCGGCGGTCTAGCCGGCGGGAGGCCCGGAGGCGCCCTACGGCGCCTCCGGCTCCTCCTCCGTCCGCTGCACGTACCGCAGGACACCCCACATGCTCGTCTCGTCGGGGGTGTCCTGCGGCCCGTTCTGCTCGCACTCCGCGAGCTCCTTGCGCAGGCCCGCCGCGTCGACGCCGGAGCCGATCAGGACGAGCTGGGTGAGCCGCTCCTCGCCCTCGGGCCACCGCTCGGGGTAGAAGCGCAGGAAACGGCCGACCGCGTGCACGGCGTAGCGGTTGTCCGGATCGGCGGCGCCGAAATCGACGAAGCCCTTGATCCGGTAGAGCCCCTCGGGCCGCGCGTCGAGGAAGGCCATCAGCCGGCGCGGGTGGAGCGGGGTGGCGGCGGTCAGGGAGACGGTCTCGTACGCCGTGTGCGTGTGCGCCCGCCGGTCCCCGCCGCCGCCGTCCCCGCCGCCGTCCGCGTCCCAGTCCCCGTCCGCGTCCGCGTCCGCGTCCGCGTACAGAATGTCCTCGATCGACATCTGCCCCTCGATCTCCCCCTCGGGGACCACCCGGTCGAAGAGCAGCTCCGGGTCGATCCGCCCGTGCGTGGCGTCGACGACCACGGCCTTCCCGGCGAGACGCCCCACCGTCTCGTGGACGGCGAGCAGCTCGGCCCCGGAGACCCGGTCGGTCTTGTTCACCACGACGAGGTCGGCGATCGGCAGGTGCCGGTCGGTCTCGGGGTGCCGCTCCCGGGTCGCCGAGAACTCGGCCGCGTCGACGACCTGGACGAGCCCGCCGTACACGATCCGCTCGTTCTCGCTGGCGAGGACCATCCGGACCAGTTCCTGCGGCTCGGCGAGGCCGCTCGCCTCGATCACGATCACATCGAGCCGCGACTCGGGGCGGGTGAGGACCTCCAGGTACTCGTCGAGCTCGCTCGCGTCGACGGCGCAGCACAGGCAGCCGTTGCCGAGGGAGACGGTGGAACCGACCTGCCCGGCGATTCTCATCGCGTCGATGCCGATGTCGCCGAAGTCGTTGACCATGACGCCGATACGGGTCCCCCGGGAGCTGCGCAGCAGATGGTTGAGGAGCGTGGTCTTCCCCGCCCCGAGAAACCCGGCCAGGACGACGACGGGGATCTGCTGCGTGCTCAAGGGACGTGCCTCCGGTTCCTTCGGGACCCACGGCTGTGGGATCCCCAGAATAGGTTTCCGCACAGACACCCGCGCCGACGCCGTTTCCGGTCCCGGGGCGCGGCCCCTTACCGTTTCCGGCATGAACCCCGCACAGACCAGCCCTCCGCGCCCGCGTGCGCGCCGTCGGCGGTTCGGCTGGCCGCAGCGGGTGTTCTCGCAGGTCCTGCTGATGCAGCTGGCCATCGCGACCGGTGTCACCGTCCTCGCCACCGGGCTCTTCCTGGCCCCGCTCAGCGCCCAGCTGGACGACCAGGCGATGCGGCGCGCCCTGGCCATCGCGGGGACCACGGCGTCGCCCCGGGTGGCCGCGGACCTCACCGGGACGCGGCCGTCGGCGACGGGGCCGGTGCAGACGGAGGCCGAGCGGATCCGGACCTCCACGGGCGCCGAGTACGTCGTCGTCATGGACACGCGCGGCGTGCGCTGGTCGCACACCGATCCGGCCGCGATCGGCAGGCGCGTCTCCACCGATCCGACCGACGTCCTCGCCGGGCACCAGGTGATGGAGATCGACAGCGGCACCCTGGGCCGCTCGGCCCGCGGCAAGATGCCGCTGCGGGACGCGGACGGGCGGATCGTCGGCGCGGTCTCGGTCGGCATCGAGTACGACAGCGTCCGCGACCGGCTCCTCGGCGCGATCCCGGGCCTCCTCGCCTATGCGGGCGGGGCGCTCGCCGCCGGCGCCCTGGCCGCGTACCTGATCTCGCGGCGTCTTCAGCGGCAGACCCACGACCTGGCCTTCTCCGACATCTCGGCGCTGCTCGCCGAACGCGAGGCCATGCTGCACGGCATCCGCGAGGGGGTCGTGGCCCTGGACCGCCACGGCTCCGTCCGGCTCATGAACGACGAGGCGCAGCGGCTCCTGGGCCTCGGCCCCGAGGCGGCGGGCCGGCCGCTCGACGAGGTCCTCGGCCGGGGCCGTACCGCCGACGTCCTGGCGGGCCGGGTTACGGGCGAGGACCTGCTCACCGTCCGCGGCCACCGGGTGCTCATCGCCAACCGGATGCCGACGGACGACGGCGGCGCCGTGGCGACCCTCCGCGACCGCACCGAGCTGGAGCGGCTCGGGCGCGAGCTGGACTCCACCCGGGGCCTGATCGACGCGCTGCGCGCCCAGGACCACGAACACGCCAACCGGATGCACACCCTCCTCGGTCTCCTGGAGCTGGAGATGCACGAGGAGGCGGTCGAGTTCGTCACCGACGTGGTGGGCGTGCACCGGGCCACCGCCGAGCAGGTCACGGAGAAGGTCCACGACCCGCTCCTCGCGGCGCTCCTGGTCGGCAAGGCGACGGTCGCCGCCGAGCGGGGCGCCTCGCTGCGGCTCGCCCCCGACTCGCTGCTGCCGGACCGGCTCGTCGACCCGCGCGAGCTGGTCACCGTCGTCGGCAACCTGGTCGACAACGCCCTGGACGCCGTCGCGGGGACCCCGGGCGCCCGTATCGACGTCTCGTTCCGCACCGAGGGGCGTACGGTCGTACTGCGGGTCGCGGACAGCGGTCCGGGGGTTCCCGAGGAGCGCCGCGAGCTGATCTTCACCGAGGGCTGGTCGACGAAGGCGCTTCCGCCGCACGGAAAGCGTGGTCTCGGTCTCGCCCTGGTACGCCGGCTCGCCGAGCGCCGCGGCGGCACCGCGCGGGTGACCGACGGGCTCGACGGGGGCGCGGAGTTCACGGTCGTCCTCCCGGACGCCCTGACCGAGCCGGAGCAGGGCGCGGCTGTCCGCGGGCCGGAGCCGGAACCGACCCTCCGCTCGCCGGATCCCGGACCGAGGCCGGCCGTCCGGGAGCCGGAGCCCGAACCGGGCGCGGCTGTCCGCGGGCCGGTTCCGGGGCCCGTCGAGGAGGCCCGATGATCGACGTCCTGGTCGTCGACGACGACGTGCTCGTCGCCCGGATCAACGCCGCCTACGTCGCCAAGGTGCCCGGCTTCCGTGTCGCCGCCACCGCCCACTCGACCGCCGAGGCGCTCGCCGCCCTGGACGAGCAGTCGGTGGACCTGGTCCTCCTGGACCACTACCTGCCCGACGAGAACGGGCTCGCCGCCGTACGGGAGCTCCGCGCGCGGGGCCACCAGTGCGACGTGATCATGGTGACGGCCGCCCGGGACGTGGCCACCGTTCAGGCGGCGATGCGGCACGGCGCCCTCCAGTACCTGGTCAAGCCGTTCAACTTCGCCGGGCTGCGCGCCAAGCTGGAGGCCTACGCGACACTCCGCCGCACCCTGGAGGTCGGGGGCGAGGCGGAGCAGGCCGAGGTGGATCGGATCTTCGGGGTCCTTTCGGCGGGTTCCGTGGCCCCTGACCTGCCCAAGGGGCACTCCCCCACGACAGCCGAGCTGGTCCGCCAGGTGCTGCTCGCCGCCGGGGGCCCGCTGTCCGCACAGGAGATCGCCGAGCGGTCCGGCGTCAGCCGCCAGACCGCCCAGCGCTACCTCAAACTCCTCGAACGCACCGGCAGGGTCCGCCTCTCGCTCCGGTACGGCGAGACGGGCCGCCCGGAGCACCGCTACGTCTGGGCGACCTCGCCGTCCCACGGCTGAGGCCCGCCTCGGACGTCCACCGGCCGACGCCCGCCCGCCGGTGGACGTCCGGCTCCCGAGGTCGGTCAGGCGGCGCCGGCGCCGGTCAGCGACCGGACCTCGGTCTCGGCGTGCCGCGCCTCGTCGGGCGGCTCGGTCGACGTCACGGTCCCGATCCACCCGGCGAGGAAGCCCAGCGGAATGGAGACCGCTCCCGGGTTCTGCAGCGGGAAGAGGTGGAAGTCGACACCGGGGAACAGCGATTCGGGAGCGCCGGAGACCACCGGCGAGACCAGGACGAGCAGCACCGCCGGGATCAGACCGCCGTACACCGACCAGACCGCACCCCGAGTGGTGAACCTCCGCCAGAACAACGAGTACAGCAGCACCGGCAGGTTGGCGGAGGCCGCGACCGCGAAGGCCAGCCCGACGAGGAAGGCCACGTTGAGGTCGCGGGCGAGCAGCCCCAGGCCGATCGCGGCCGCGCCGATCCCCGCGGCGGCGATCCGGGCCACGGTCACCTCGCTGTACTGCTTCGCGTGCCGGCGGCGCAGCGAGGCGTACAGGTCATGGGCGACGGAGGCCGAGGAGGCGAGGGTGATCCCCGCGACGACGGCGAGGATGGTCGCGAAGGCGACGGCGGCGACGATCGCGAAGAGCACGGTGCCGCCGGTGGAGCCCGCGCCGCCGCCGAGGTCGAGGGCGAGCAGCGGTACGGCGGTGTTCCCGGACGCGTTGGACGCACGGACCTCGTCGGGTCCGATCAGGGCGGCCGCGCCGAAGCCCAGCACGATGGTCATCAGGTAGAAACTGCCGATGAGCCCGATGGACCAGACGACCGAGCGGCGGGCGGCCCGGGCGGTCGGCACGGTGTAGAAGCGCGACAGGATGTGGGGCAGTCCCGCCGTGCCGAGCACCAGGGCGAGCCCGAGGCTGATGAAGTCGAGGCGGGAGGTCCAGTCGCCGCCGTAGCGGAGCCCGGGGGCGAGGAAGTCCAGGCCGTGGCCACTGCGTTCGGCCGCCGTGGAGAGCAGGCTGTTCACATCACCGTGGAACCGCAGCAGGACGAGGACGGTGAGCGCGATCGTGCCCGCCATGAGCAGGACCGCCTTGACGATCTGGATCCAGGTGGTGGCCCGCATGCCGCCGAGCGACACGTAGATCACCATCAGCGCGCCGACGCCGATCACCGTCCAGGAGCGGGCCGCCTCGCTGGTGCCGCCGAGCAACAGTGCGACCAGGCTTCCCGCGCCCACCATCTGGGCCACGAGATACAGCACGGAGACCGCCACCGAGGACGTGCCCGCGGCGATCCGCACCGGGCGCTCGGCCATCCGCGCGGCGACGACGTCGGCGAGGGTGAACCGCCCGCAGTTGCGGACCAGTTCGGCGACGAGCAGCAGCACGACGAGCCAGGCGACCAGGAATCCGACGGAGTACAGCATGCCGTCGTAGCCGTAGAGGGCGATCAGCCCGGAGATGCCGAGGAACGAGGCCGCGGACATGTAGTCGCCGGCGATGGCGAAGCCGTTCTCCAGGGGCGAGAAGAGCCTCCCTCCGGCGTAGAACTCCTCGGCCGAACCATGCCGGTTGCGGCTCACCCAGGTGGTGATCCCCAGGGTGACGGCGATGAAGACGCTGAACAGCACGAGCGCCAGGGTCTGGTGGTTCGCGGTCACGACTGCGCCACCCCTCGGGTCATCTCCTGGGTGTCCCAACGCAGGTCGAGCGCGGCCCGGTCCCTGCGCAGCCGCGCGTGGCGCGCGTACGCCCAGGTCAGCAGGAAGGTGGTGAGGAACTGTCCGAGCCCTGCCACCATCGCCACATTCACCACCCCGACGACCGGCCGCGCCATGAGCCCGGGAGCGGCGGTCGCCGCCACGACGTAGGCGAGGTACCAGAGGAGGAACGCGAGGGCGGCCGGGAAGACGAACCGGCGGTAGCGGCTGCGCACCTCCTGGAAGGCAGGGCTCCGCTGCACTTCCAGATAGATCGCGGCCGCACTGTGGACCCGCTGTCGCGGCACCGCGTCCGGGCGGCCGTCAGCGGGATCCCCGGCCCCCGCGTGCTCGCCCCGGCCCGAGGCCGTCGCGTCGTACCAGGGGTCGTCGAACGGCACCGCCGAATCGTCGAGCCCCTCCTGCTTGTCCACCTGCTCCACCGGCCAACTCTCCTTGTCAAGCGAACCGTTTCGGCCGCGTGCCCAAGGATGGACAGAGCGGGAAGATCCCGGACTCTTCTCCTCCCGCTGTTCACCCCATCAGGTGACTCTCCGCCCAGGTGCCCTGACCAGACCGTGCTGATATGCGTACCGCACGGCCTGCGCCCGGTCGCGCACCCCCGTCTTGGCGAAGAGGTTGTTGATATGGGTCTTCACGGTGGCCGTGGAGATCCGCAGCCGCCCGGCGATCTCCTGGTTCGAGAGCCCGTCGGCGACGAGCACGAGCACTTCGGTCTCCCGCTCGGTGAGCCCGTCCGCCTCCGGGACCACAGGCCCGGCGGCCACCACCTGATCCACCTGCCCCGCTCCGGTCCCACCCGGCGAACCCGCCCGCTCGGACCCCTCTCCCCGCTCCAACAGCTGCTCCAGCAACCGCCGCTGCACCACGGGGGAAAGGCCCGCCCGCCCGTCGGTCACGTCCCGCAGAGCCCGTACGATCTCCTCCCCGCCCGCGTCCTTGGTCAGGTACCCCCGCGCCCCGGCCCGTAGCGCCGGGAACAACGAGTCGTCGTCGGCGTAGGTGGTGAGCACCACGATCTCCGTCCCGGGGTGCCGCTCACGGATCCGGCGGGTGGCCTCGACACCGTCACAACGCGGCATGCGCAGGTCCATCAGGACCACGTCGGGCGCGAGTTCGGCGGTCAGTGCGACGGCCTCCTCGCCGTCCCGGGCGGACCCGACGACCTCGACCCCGGCAAGTAGCCCGAGCAGCATCACGATCCCCTCACGCACCACGGCCTGGTCGTCGGCGACCACCACCCGCACCACCCGAGCCCCCTCACCGGAATCGACCTCCTCCGGCCGGGGCAGCCCCACGGCCCTCTCATCGGCGCTCATGCCGGCACCCGCAGCCGCACGGCGAACCCCGGCCCGTCCGGCCCCGCGTCCAGACTGCCGCCGAGCAGCTCGGCCCGCTCCCTCATCCCGAGCAGTCCGTACCCGGAACCGGACGAGGCGAGCCCGTCGGGCGCTCCCCCGCCGTCGGCCGTGGAAGGTGGCCCGGAGTCACATATCTCCAGGGCGATCTCATCGGCCTCGTAGGAGAGCGTGATCCGGGTCCGGGCGCCGGGAGCGTGCTTGCGGACGTTCGTCAGCGCCTCCTGCGCGACCCGTCGCACCGCCTGGGAGGCCTCGGCCGGCAGGTTCCGACGCTCTCCGCTGACATCCACCTCTGCGCGGTCCTCCCGGGCCAGCTCTCGCAGGTACTCCTCGACGGGCACCATCTCACCGCGCAGCGCCGACAGCGCGTGCCGGGTCTCCGCGAGCCCCTCTCTGGCCATGGAACGGGCCGAGGTGACGAGCTTGAGGACCTCGCTCCGGTCCGCACCCGCCTCGATCTGGAGCCGTGCGACCTCCAGGTGCACCATCTGGGCGGAGAGGCTGTGGGCGAGCACGTCGTGTATCTCGCGGGCGATCCTGGCTCTCTCGGCCAGCGCGGCCGACGCGGCCTCTGCCTCTCGGGCGAGCCGCTCCTGGGCGAGCAACTGGAAACCGGCCCCGCGGGCGTGGGCGTCCAGCCGGAGCGAGTAGCCCGCGAGCAGCACGGCCCCGGTCGTGAGGCCGGCCCCCAGGACCCCGGTCTCGTCCGCCTCCACGAAGCCGGGGACGAGCACGGCCACGGTGGCCAGGCCGAAGGTCAGCGGCAGCCGTTCCATCGCCATGATCGCGACGACTATCCACATCACGGTCGCGGGCGTCGGCGCCCCGGCCGCGTAGGCCCCGAGGCCGCACAGGGCCATCACCGCGAGCAGCCCCAGCGAGGCCGCGGGCCGGTGGTCGAGGGTCGTGTGGTGGTAGCCGAGCGCCGCCGCCACGCAGAGCCCGAAGCCGAGGGGAGGCAGCGGCGCGTACCAGCCGTCGAACGCTCCCGAGGCGTAGCAGCCGGTGAGCACCCAGACGCTCAGGGCCGTGATCATGCTGTAGTCCAGGAAGATCCGACCCCGGGGCACGCCCAGGCGGGTGAGCGCCTCCCGCGAGGGCCAGGAGCTCCAGGAGCCTTCCTGGGTCGTTCCGGTCCTCGCGTCCGCCCGTTCGCGCGTCTCGTTCATGCCTGTCCCCCTCCGTCACATCGATGCTACGGAGAGTCGAAGGCCGTGTGATCGGCCCGTGGGTGGAGCGTGGGGCTCCACCCACGGGTGGAGCGCCTCAGGCGTCGATGCGCGAGCGGTCGAGCGTCGCCGCGGAGCCGGTGATGAACTCCTTGCGGGGCGCCACGTCGTTGCCCATGAGGAGGTCGAAGACCTGCTCCGCCGCGTCCAGGTCGCCGATGTTGATCCGGCGCAGGGTGCGGTGGCGCGGGTCCATCGTGGTCTCCGCGAGCTGATCGGCGTCCATCTCGCCCAGACCCTTGTAGCGCTGGATGGAGTCCTTGTAGCGGACGCCCTTGCGCTGGTACTCCAGCAGGGTCTGGCGCAGCTCGTTGTCCGAGTACGTGTAGACGTACTTGTCCTGGCCCTTCTTGGGCTGGACGAGCTCGATCCGGTGCAGCGGCGGTACGGCCGCGAAGACCCGCCCGGACTCGACCATCGGGCGCATGTAGCGCTGGAAGAGCGTGAGCAGCAGGCAGCGGATGTGGGCGCCGTCGACGTCGGCGTCGACCAGGAGGACGATCTTCCCGTAGCGGGCCGCGTCGATGTCGAAGGTGCGGCCCGAGCCCGCTCCTATGACCTGGATGATCGCTCCGCACTCGGCGTTCTTCAGCATGTCCGAGACGGACGACTTCTGAACGTTGAGGATCTTGCCGCGGATCGGCAGCAGGGCCTGGAACTCGCTGTTGCGGGCGAGCTTGGCCGTACCGAGGGCCGAGTCCCCCTCGACGATGAAGAGCTCGCTGCGCTCCACGTCGTCGCTGCGGCAGTCGGCCAGCTTGGCAGGCAGCGAGGAGGACTCCAGCGCGGTCTTCCTGCGCTGCGCATCCTTGTGCTGGCGGGCGGCGATGCGCGTCCGGGCGGCGGCGACGGCCTTGTCCAGGACGGCACGGGCCTGTGCCTTGGCGTCCCGCTTGGTCGAGGTGAGGAAGGCCTTGAGCTCCTTCGCGACCACGTTCGCCACGATCCGGCGGGCCGCGGACGTACCGAGGACCTCCTTGGTCTGCCCCTCGAACTGCGGCTCGGCGAGGCGGACCGTCACGACGGCCGTGAGGCCCTCGAGGGCGTCGTCCTTGACGATGTCGTCCTCGGCGACGCGCAGCATCTTCGCGGAGCGCAGCACCTCGTTCACCGTCTTGGTGATGGCCTGCTCGAAGCCCGAGACGTGGGTGCCGCCCTTGGGCGTGGCGATGATGTTGACGAAGGACTTGACCGTGCTGTCGTAGCCGGTTCCCCAGCGCAGGGCGACGTCGACGGCGAGTTCACGGGTGACCTCGGTCGGGGTCATGTGGCCACGCTCGTCGAGGACCGGGACGGTCTCCTTGAAGGTGCCCTGGCCGGTGAGGCGCTGGATGTCGCAGACGGCCTTGTCCTGCGCGAGGTACTCGCAGAACTCGCTGATGCCGCCGTCGAAGCGGAAGGTCTCCTCGCTCTTGCCGATCCCCGCCAGGTCCCGCTCGTCGCGGACGACGATCGTGAGGCCGGGCACGAGGAAGGCGGTCTGCCGGGCGCGCTGGTGCAGCGTCTCCAGGGAGAGCTTGGCGTCCTTGAGGAAGATCTGCCGGTCCGCCCAGTAGCGCACACGCGTGCCGGTGCGGGTCTTGGGGACGCGCTTGCCCTTGCGCAGGCCGTTGCCCGGATCGAAGGGGCTGTCGGGGCCCTGCTCGGTGAAGATGCCCGGCACACCGCGGCGGAAGCTGATCGTGTGCGTGGCGCTGTTCCGGTCGACCTCGACGTCGAGGCGGGCCGAAAGGGCGTTGACCACGGAGGCGCCGACGCCGTGCAGACCGCCGGACGCGGCGTACGAACCGCCGCCGAACTTTCCGCCGGCGTGCAGCTTGGTCATGACGACCTCGACTCCGGAGAGTCCGGTCTTGGGTTCCACGTCGACCGGGATGCCCCGGCCGTTGTCCTGGACCTCGACCGAGCCGTCGTCGTGGAGGACGACCTCGATGTGGTCGCAGTAGCCCCCGAGGGCCTCGTCGACGGAGTTGTCGATGATCTCCCAGATGCAGTGCATCAGGCCGCGGCTGTCGGTGGACCCGATGTACATACCGGGGCGCTTGCGGACCGCTTCGAGCCCTTCGAGTACGAGCAGGTGCCGCGCGGTGTAGTTGGAAGCGTCACGGTCTGCGGTCAGCAGCGCACTGGACGGCACGGACGTTTCGGCGGTCACGCGGTTCGCTCCTCGCTGAATTTGAAATCTGGCCCAGTGGGGTAAGGCCCGGCGTCGGTCACCCGTCAGAGGGTACCGATGCCTGGTAGAGCCGTTGTTACGCCACCCTCCCCTATTCCTCATGCTAGTCCAGCCTCGCATGGATGTTCGATCCCTCGATGGGGTGACGCGAACATCACGTTCCCTTCCAGGCATGAACCATTTAGGCTCCGGGCACGTCCTCATCAACAACCGGCAACCACGCCGGGGGGACCGACCCACACAAGCAACGCGAAATCCGTAGAGCGACGCAATACGGCTCATTCGCCGCCAACCGGCAGCAGACAGCCACCTGCGAAGAAGTTTGAAGGAAAAGCCGCGAGCGGGAACGTTTTCGGCCTGGTTGGATGTTGACCCTGGTACGACAGCTCGTCGAGCTAGAGAAGAGGCGACGTGACTACTGTTCTGACCCCCGCGAGCCCCCTGACGGCCGCTGACCGTTGCGACCGCTGCGGCGCCCAGGCTTACCTGCGTGTCGTCCTGACCAGCGGAGGTGACTTGCTCTTCTGCGCCCACCACGGACGTAAGTTCGAGCCGGAACTCAAGAAGATCGCCGTTGAGATACAGGATGAGACGGACCGCCTGACGGACGTGCCGGCCCGCACGCAGGGCGACGACCACTGACGCCTCACATCCACGACGAGCCCAGATCCGGCCAATGACCGGACAACGGGCGGCCACCCCCGCAGTCCAAGGGGGGTGGCCGCCCGTTCTCGTACCGCCACTGTCCGCCGTGGATCAGAAGCTCTCCGGCAGCACCGCCGAGACACGGGTGTAGACCCCTGGGTTCTCCGCCTGTCCACAGCCGCTGCCCCAGGACACCAGGCCGACGAGAAGCCCCTTCGCCACGAGCGGGCCTCCGCTGTCGCCCTGGCACGCGTCCTTGCCGCCGCGCGGGTCGCCCGCACACAGCATCGTGTCGTCCCGGTAGGCGACGCCGAAACCGCCCGGGTAGGCCCGCTCGCACGCGCTGCCCGGCAGCACCTGGACCCGCGCGGTCCGCAGCGTGGACGCATAGGTCCCGTTGCCGGTCGTGTCGCCCCAGCCGTAGACGTCCGCCTCCGCGCCGGGCGCGTACGCCGCGTCTCCCGTGCGGGCGACGCCGATCACGTACGCCTGAGGCAGCGCACTCACCAGCGTCAGTACCGCGAGGTCGCCCGAGTTCGTCGTCGGGTCGTAGTCGGGATTGACCCAGGTGTCCGAGATCCGCACCTCCTGCCCGCCCTGCCCGCGCAGCGCGGCGCGGCCCGCGATGGCGACGAAGTCGCGCACCTCCCACGGTTCACCGCCGAGGACCTCGCGGCCCAGGCAGTGGGCCGCCGTGAGCACCTTGGTCGGCGCCACGAGCACGCCCCCACAGAACTGCCCCGCGCGCGTACCTCCGAACCGGTCACGGCTGGACAGCGCCACGACCCACGGGGCATCCGTGATCTGGGCCTGCCGGCCACCCACCACGACGCTGTCGGCGGCCACGGGTACGGCAGTGGCAAGCTGCCCCGCCGCCGCCGCGATCAGGCCCAGAGCACCCGTCAATGCTCGGGTGAGGGAACCACGCATGGAGCCTCCTGACTCTCCGGTGATGTCGCTTCACCCAGAGTCCAGCACACGACCGCGCGGTGCACCCCGCGTACAGCCGGAGGGCCCGGCTCCCCCTCGGGGAACCGGGCCCTTCCGCGTACCGCTCCTGCCTCGCGTCCGTCACTCTCACGGACTGCCGGGGTACGGATCAGTCGAGGTAGTCGCGCAGCACCTGCGAGCGCGACGGGTGACGCAGCTTCGACATGGTCTTCGACTCGATCTGACGGATCCGCTCGCGGGTCACGCCGTAGACCTTGCCGATCTCGTCCAGCGTCTTCGGCTGGCCGTCGGTGAGACCGAAGCGCATCGAGACGACGCCGGCCTCACGCTCGGAGAGCGTGTCGAGCACGGAGTGCAGCTGCTCCTGGAGGAGCGTGAAGCTCACCGCGTCGGCCGGAACGACCGCCTCGGAGTCCTCGATCAGGTCGCCGAACTCGCTGTCGCCGTCCTCACCCAGCGGGGTGTGGAGGGAGATCGGCTCACGGCCGTACTTCTGGACCTCGATGACCTTCTCAGGGGTCATGTCGAGTTCCTTGGCCAGCTCCTCCGGGGTGGGCTCACGGCCCAGGTCCTGGAGCATCTGACGCTGCACACGCGCGAGCTTGTTGATGACCTCGACCATGTGCACCGGGATACGGATGGTGCGGGCCTGGTCGGCCATGGCGCGGGTGATCGCCTGACGGATCCACCAGGTGGCGTACGTGGAGAACTTGTAGCCCTTGGTGTAGTCGAACTTCTCGACCGCGCGGATCAGACCCAGGTTTCCCTCCTGGATCAGGTCCAGGAAGAGCATGCCGCGGCCGGTGTAACGCTTGGCCAGCGAGACCACCAGACGGAGGTTGGCCTCCAGGAGGTGGTTCTTGGCCCGGCGGCCGTCCTCGGCGATGATCTCCAGCTCACGCTTGAGCTTCGGAGCGAGCTTGTCCGAGTTCGCTAGCTTGTCCTCGGCGAACAGGCCGGCCTCGATGCGCTTGGCGAGCTCGACCTCCTGCTCGGCGTTGAGGAGCGGGACCTTGCCGATCTGCTTCAGGTAGTCCTTGACCGGGTCGGCGGTGGCACCGGCGACGGCGACCTGCTGCGCCGGAGCGTCGTCCTCGTCGTCGTCGGACAGGACGAAGCCCTTGCTCTCGCCCTCGGTCTCCTCCTCCTCGCCCTTGCCGGGCGCGACGTCCTCGAGCGGCTCTTCGCCCTCGACGGCTTCGTCGGCGTCCTTCTTGGACGTGGCCTTCTTGGCCGCCGTCTTCTTGGCGACGGTCTTCTTGGCCACCGTCTTCTTGGCGACGGTCTTCTTGGCGGCCGCCTTCTTGGCGGCGGATCCGGCCTCGTCGGCCGGGTCGTCGCCCTCTGCCGCGGAGGCCGTGGCGGCCGTGACGGTCGTCTTCGTCACGGTCGTCCTGGCGGTGACGGTCTTGGTGGCGGTGCGCTTGGCCGGGCTCTTCGCGGCGACGCTCTTGCGGGCGCGCTTCGGCGACTCCGCTGCACTGACCATCAGCGTCACACCCTCTTCCTCGAGGATCTGATTGAGGCTGCGCAGAACATTCTTCCACTGGGTTGGCGGAATCTGGTCAGCCTCGAAGGCCCGACGCACGTCATCGCCGGCGATCTGCCCATCAGCCTTTCCCCGCTCGATGAGCGCCATCACAGACTCGGACTCGGCGATCTCCGGCGGGAGCGTACGGGATGTGCTGGCCGACACGAACAACCTCTCGGAACGATGGAAACGGCTTCCGGCCCCGCCCTGGATCGGGCTGGAGCCGACGACCGTCGACGGGGAATGTGCCGACGGCGCGGGCTGGACCGGGGAACTGCACAGCGCCTCCATCGGCTGCTGTATTCCTTCCTCGGCTGTCACCTCTTAGGTCATCGCACGGCTCGGAGGAGTGTTACGCCCAATCTTCGTGGCCCGAGTCACACCTCATGTGCGACAAATGAACGCAGAGGGATATATCAGCGTACATTCACACCGCCGGAAACCTGGTGTCGACCGGGGAAACCCTTCCGGGCTCCCCGGGCGCCACTCGGACCCGGCAGCGTGCGCTGCCCGCGCCTCGACGCTCCCGGCCACGGCCCGCGGGTCAGTGTTCGCGAGGGGCGGGGACGACGCGCTCCACCTCGGGGTGGACCGTGAGGAGGGCCCGCATGGCCGTCTCCGCGCCGAGGGCGTCGCCCGCGGCGAGCGCGTCCACGATCCGCGCATGGTGCGCGAGACAGGCCTCACTCGGGCGGTCGCAGCCCGTGACGGGGCCGCCGGACACCTGGAGCGCCGCGCCGACGATGCCGGACAGGTGCTCCAGCATGCGGTTCCCGGCGAGCTGGATGAGGAGCGAGTGGAACTCGGTGTCGGCGCGGGAGAACGTGATGCCGTCCCCCTGGGCGAACGCGTGGCCCATGATCTCGACCATGTCGGCGAGTCGCTGCTGGACGTCCTCGCGGCCGTGCCCGGCGGCGAGCCGGGCGGCCAGGGGCTCGATCGTCCAGCGCAGCTCGTTCAGCTCACGACGCTGGTCGTCGCGCTGGGGGCCGAAGGCGCGCCATTCGATGATGTCGGGGTCGAGGAGGTTCCAGTCGCTGACGGGCCTGACGCGGGTGCCGACGTTCGGGCGGGCGCTGACGAGCCCCTTGGCCTCGAGCACGCGCAGCGACTCGCGGACGACGGTGCGCGAGACCTCGAACCGCTGGCCGATCTCCTCGGGGACGAGCGGGCGGTCGGCCCCGAGATCGCCGGAGACGATCATCTGGCCGAGCTGCTGGACGAGCTGGCCGTGCAGCCCACGCCCCCGATTGCCGGCGCTCCGGCGGCCGACGCGGCCCAGGTCGGTGTCCACACCCTCCCAGGAGGGCGGGCCCACGCGGCCGGCGGCGGGCGCCTCCGCGTAGGGGTAGTGGTTGAGATCGCCCGGGGCGCCGAGGCCGGAGTCGACGGAGCGGGCGGCGGTCATCATGGTGTGCGCAAGGGTACTCACGCATCCTTTGTCGGCGCTGCTTCCGTGACCCTTGAGGTCTTTGGTGAAAAGCACACGAAAGGGTGATCGGCACCCCCTACACAATTGACGATTAATCGGACATATCGGTCAGATTTCAAGGCAGTTGACCGCGAAACGGAATCTTTCGATCCGCAAGTGATCACCAACGCGCCTTACGGCGAAGGCCGGTGAACACATAGGCGCAGAGCAATCCGGTCAACGTCAGCGAAAGAGCCACTCCCGCGGGCTGCCCGAGCACCCTCAGCCCTCCCGCCAGCCAGTGGTCCACCGCCGGAGACCACTGCGGACCGGCGAACTCCCGGAGCCGCGAAGGGAGTCCTGCCGCCGACCGCACCGAGGGTCCGGTCAGCACCTTCTGGAGCAGCGGGACGAAGGCGACCGGCACCGCGAGGACCGCCGCCACACCGGCCGCAGCCGCCCGGAACACCCCGGCACCGAGGACTCCGGCCCAGGCGCAGCCGACGTTCAGCCCCAGCCAACTCGCACAGAGTGTCGGCCAGTTCTTCGGCACGGAGATCAACTCTGCGCCGTAGACGAACCGCAGCACCTGGAGATCCACCATCACGACGGCCGCCCCGAGCACCAGGGCGACGGCCGCCGCCACGGCCAGCTTCGCCAGCAGCAGTCCCGGCCTGCGCGGCACGGCTCCCCGGCCCGTGGTGAGCGCGGGATAGCGGTACTCCTCACCGAAGGAGAAGGCGCCGAGCAGTCCGGCCCCGAGTGCCGCGGGCGGCAGTGGGGAGAGAGCGGGCCAGCCTGCCAGGACCGCGGGCAGTGCGGCGCTCCCGCCCCGCCCGAGGAGCAGGGCGAGGGTCACGGAGCCGAACAGGACGGCCGCCACCACGAGTGGGGTGGACGGCACACCCAGGAGGCGATGGATCTCGTACCGCAGAGGCCGCAGGGGCGAGCGGGCGGGCTTCCGGCTCCCACTCCGCTCCCCGGCGGCGAGGTCGCGGGGCACGAAGCCGGCGGGTGCGGGGGTGTCGGGCCCGTGCCCCCCGGACACGGAGGCGCCGGACCCGGGGACATCGGGTCCGCGGACATCGGGTCCGGCGTCCCGCCCGGAGCCGGACTCCGGGCGGCCCTCTCCCGCCCGCGTACGCCGTTCGGGCAAGGTGTCAGCGGTGTCGCCGGTCTCGACGGCGAGCCGGTGGATCGGTACGCCGTGGCGGAACGCCGTGTCGCCGACGGCCGCGCAGTCGCTCCCGTAGACGGACAGCCGGTTGCCGTCCTCAGCGACGACCTCGACCGGCCGACGAGCGGCCCTGGCCTCCTGGGTCACGACCGCGGCGAGCCGTGCGGCCTGCGGGGTGCGTACGGCGACACGAGGGCGCAACCGGGTGCGGGCGAACTCCGTGACGTCCTGGTCGGCGACGAGTCGCCCACCGTCGAGCGTGACGACCCGATCGGCGTTGCGGACCGCGTCCTTGGGATCGGCCGTGGTGTACAGGACGGTTCCCCCGTTGCCCGCGTGCGCCCGGAGCAGCTCGTACAGCCAGGCGCTCTCGGGTACGGAGAGACCGGCGCCCGGCTCGTCGAGCAGCAGGGTGTGAGGGTCACCCAACAGGGCGGAGGCGAGGCCGAGTCGTCGATCGGCTCCGATCGGCAGGGTGCCGATCCGTCGGCGCTCCAGGCCGTCGAGACCGACGGCCCGGGAGAGTTCCCCGGCCCGCGAGGCGGGAACCCCCGTGGCGGCGCAGAGCATCCGCAGCTGGCCGCGGAGCGTGCGGGAGGGGTGCCCGGGGATGTCGCCGAGGAGGACGCCGACCTCACGCGGCGGGTGGGCGATGCGGTGCAACGGCCGACCTCGGAAGTAGGTGATCCCCCGGCCCGGCTCGAGTTCGAGCATGAGCCGGAGCGCGGTGGTCTTGCCGGAGGCCGCGGAACCGAGGAGGGCGGTCACGGCACCCGGCCGGGCCTCGAAGGTCAGATCGTCCACGGCGGGCGGGCGATCGCGGCGGGGAGTGCTGGTCAGTCCGATTGCCTGGAGCATCGCTTCTCTCGCGGTAGGTGACACCGCTCCGCGGCAGGGCGGCGCTATCGCAGCAAGATAACGCTACATTTCGGACTTTCCGTGCAGGGTTGGCGCCCAGGAGAGCCGGAAGCACCGGTCCGTCAGACCTCGGGGCGCAACATCGGCGGGTTGAGGAGAGTGGCCCCACCTGCCCTGAAGAGCTGGGCCGGGCGCCCGCCCTGACGGGTCGTGGTGCCGCCGGCCGGAACGAGGAAGCCGGGCGTGCCGGTCACCTTCCGGTGGAAGTTGCGCGGATCCAGGGCGACGCCCCAGACGGCCTCGTAGACGCGCCGCAGCTCTCCGACCGTGAACTCCGGCGGACAGAACGCCGTGGCAAGGGAGGAGTACTCGATCTTCGAGCGGGCGCGCTCCACCCCGTCGGCGAGGATCCGGGCATGGTCGAAGGCGAGCGCCACCGGGCCGCCTTCCTTCTCGTCACCCGCCGCGTCACCGGGGGCCCCAGCACCGCCGGCGCCACCGGCCGCTCCGGTGACCTCCGCCGTCCCGGCGAGCACGTCCTCGCCGAGCAGCTCCTCGACGGGCGCCCAGCGGGCGCTGTTCGCGTCGCCGCCGGCCCGCGGTGCGGGAAGGTCCGGGGCGAGCGCCAGATGCGCGACGCTGACCACGCGCATGCGGGGGTCACGGTCGGGTGCCCCGTACGTCGCCAGCTGCTCCAGGTGCGCGCCGTTGCTCGGTACGGGCGGCGGGGCCGCCGGGTCGTGGGCGCAGAGGCCCGTCTCCTCGACCAACTCACGCGCGGCGGCGCCGCTGAGGTCCTCGTCCTCGCGCACGAAGCCGCCGGGCAGCGCCCAACACCCTTGATACGGCGCCTCTCCCCGACGTACGACCAGGGTGCAGAGGGCATGGCGGCGCACGGTGAGCACGACCAGGTCGACGGTCACGGCAAAGGGCGGAAAGGCCGACGGGTCGTAGGGAGGCATGCCGCGATCATAGTCGTCTTCCTGACGATAAGCACGCCCCTCGGGAGTATCCGCACTGACTTCCGCGCCCTGTCGTGAGGCTTCCGTCGTGTCTGTGCCCGGCATCCCGTCACACCCCCAGTTGAAGGCCCTCTGCGGCCTCCTCGACCATACCGAGACCGAGCCTGCCGACCCGTACGGCGAACGGCTCGCCCGCGACCACGAGCCCCGAGAACCGGATCGCCCCGAGCGGCGCCGACCGCAGGGGATGCGTCGACACGGACCGGCCCGGCGCGTCCGGCCGGATCCCGGCGAGGGCGAGCAGCGCGTGGACGGCTCCGGCGGCCGCGACGGCCGCCGGTCGGCACGCGGCGGGGTGTGGCACCGGTCGCCCGCCCGTCGTGCGCTGCTCCCCCGCGTACATCTCGGGGAGCCGGTACGTGAAGGCCTCCGCCGCGTCGAGCAGCCCACGGAGCAGGGAGGTGGCCTCCTTCTCGTGGCCGAGGGCGGCGAGTCCTGCCACGGCGACCGCCGTCTCGTGCACCCGCACCGCTCCCCCACGGTGGCCGAAGGGGTTGTGGCCCGGCTCCTTGGCGCCCAGACTGCGCAGCCCCCAGCCGGAGTCGAGGGGCGGGGTGCCGAGCAGTCGGGCCACCTGTTCGGCCTCCGTCCTGTCCAGCAGTCCGTGGGCCAGGCGGCCGCCGCCCAGCAGCCCGGTGTCGAGCAGATGCGCGGCCCAGCCACCCAGCTGGGGCCAGGTCCGGCCGTCCGGCCCGCGGGCGACGGCGGGTCGGCCGCCGGCCCCGTCGTCGAGCCAGAACTCCCGCCGGAAGCGCTCGCGCAGCGCCTCTGCCACATCGCGCAGGGCGTCTCCCCCGGGCCTGTCGCAGGCGTCGAGCAGGTCCGCTCCGAGCAGCGCCGCGCGATGGGCGTGTGCCTGTGTCTCGGCGCGCCAGGGCCCGGCGGGCCCCGGGTCCGGCACGAGCCCGCTCGCGCCGGCCGTCCGACGCAGCCAGTCGAGGCAGCGTTCCGCGACGGGCAGCAGCTCTTCCAGATCCGCCGTGGGCAGCCCCCAGCGGCGGGCCTCGGCAAGCACGACCGGCCAGGCAAGGGTGGCCTCGATGCCGGTGCAGCGGGGCGGCAGGTGCGGTCCTGCGTCCCTGAGGGGTCCGGGGATGCGGCCGGAGTCGGTTCCGCCGCCGGGGATTTGGGTGCGCCCGAGGGCGCGCAGGGTGGTGACGGCGAGCCGGGTGCCGAGGGGCAGGGCCATCCGCGCGGCCCACAGCGCCTCGGCGGTGACGGGGCCGCAGCGCCAGGGGACGCCTGCGGCGAGGTGGACGTCCGCCGGATGCATCGGGTCACGCTGGAGCAGGGCCCGCAAGTCCTCGACACAGGCACGCAGCAGCTCCCCGGGACGGGCATCGTCGCCCTCGGCGAGGGCTTCGGCAAGGATGTGGCCTCCGGGCCGCCCGCCGCCGCCCGGGGAGCCGGCCGGACGGCCGGTCGAGCCGTCGCGTACCCGTAGCCGGACCGTGAACGTGCCTCCCGGCGCCAGCTCGGCCTCCCAGCGGAGGACGCCCGCCGCCGCCAGGGCGTCCATGGGCGGCGGGTCCGCCGTGACGGTGACGGATCGTCCTCCGTCGCCGGTCCAGCGCAGGCCGGTGCCGTGGACGCTCGCGGCGAGCTCGGGTCCCGGTCTGCCGGACGCCACCGCGCCCAGGTCCGCGAGATCCGACCCCAGAGCGATTTCCACCGGGAGGCGGAGGGGGCGGGCGACGGCGCTGCGCAGGGTGATCCGCTCGCTGCCGTCGGCGCTCCGCGTGCGTTCGACGGTGAGTCCGGGGTCGGGTCCCATGTCCCCGGGGACTCGGAGGACTCCGAGGAAGATCGCCCGGTCGGCGGCCGCCATACGGCCCTGGAGGGCGACCGGCTCGCGCCCCGCCACACGCAGGACGCAGCGGGAGAGGAGCCGTCGCCCCGCCGCGTACACGCCCTCGGGCCCCTCGCCGGTGAGCTGGCCGTGCTCGGCGCAGACGGCGAGGTTGGGCAGCGCCACGCAGAGAAGCGCGTCGTGCACCGAGGGAAGCTCCATGGGCCGGACCGCGCGGGGCGGTGCGGAGCCGGTACCGGGGCCGACGCCGACCCCGGCCTGCCGCCCGGTGGGGCGTCCCGGCACGTGGCCGATCGGTGGTCCGGTGGGGCGGCCGGGGGCCGGGACGGGACTGAGGGCCATGGCGGGTACGGGGTGCTCTCTGTGCGGACCGGGTGGCCGGCGAGGTGTCGGCGGGACGGTTCGGGCGACTCCGCCAGAGAGCTGAACGCGCCGACGGGCGGCAGGGTCACGGTCGTCATCGGCCGCTCCTGGTGCCGCGCTGCCCACCGCGGCTCGGACTTCCACTCCCCGGCTTCCCCGCGGCAGGCCCGCCGGGCCGGACGCCAGCCGAGGAACGGCGCTCCGTTCCGCCGGTCCGGCGGCCGGGCTTCCTCAGCGTCTGCCGACCGCCCTGCGGGCGGGCGACACGCATCCGGACCCGCGGGGATGTGCCCGAAGCGGCCTCCTCCGATGCGATCCGGCCGTCCCGCTCGGTCCGCAGACAGGAGCGCAGCGACTCGGGGTCGAGCCCTTCGTTGCACGCCTGGTGCAACAGCCGGGCGAAGACGTACTCGGGGTCGATGTCGAGCGCCAGTCCGAGGGCGACCCTGGCGGTCGGCTCGTCGCCGGTGGACCAGGCCGTCCAGCCCGCGAGGGTGAGCGGTGCGGCCGCATGCTCCTGGTAGGGGGCGACGCAGCGCCGGGCGAGGACGCGCCAGAGCCGCAGGGCTGCGGTGCCCTCCCAGCCCTCCATCCATTCGGCGGCGCGGTCCCGGGTGACCCGGTCCTGGAGGCCGAGGATCAGCGCGGCCGCTTCACCGGTCTCGACGAGGGCGTCGTCGGCCGCGTCGCTCTCGGCTGTGCCTACGACGCTCCCCCTCGCGGTCCTCGGGTCGGTCGAGCCGCCGGTCCGGCCGGTCGGACCGGCCTCCCCCGTCGGATCGGCGAACCGGCGGAGGACCGCCCGTGCGAGGCGCAGCGTCGTCTCTCGGACCTCCACCCGCCCCTTGTCCTCGGCGCCCTCGAGGATCCGGGGCACGATCACGGCGGCGCTCGCGTCGAGTGCCGCGCGCTGTTCTTCCTCCCGAGGACCGCCGGAGGGCTGGAACCGCCGCTCCATGTCCCGCAGGGTCCCCCGAACCTGGACTCCGGCGTACGCCGCGGTCGCCGCCATCACCGACGTACCGCTGAGAGCGAGCGGGGTGCCGTCGGGCGGGCAGCAGCGGACGTCGGGACAGCAGTAGGAGAAGTAGAGGCCGTCGGAGATGCAGAGGGCCTCGTAGACCGGGATGTCGAGGGCGCCGCACGCCGTGCGCAGCCGCTGGGCGAACGGGCGCAGTCGCTCCATGACCCTGCGGCCGGTCTCGCCTGCCGCGGGGTCCTGGCAGAGGAAGACGACGATGCCGTCGGGTCGGGTGCCGCTCCTGCTGCCTCCCTCGACGAGGCATTCGGCGAGGTGGTCGGCGGTGGACGCCCATTCGCGGGGCGAGCGGGGAATGCCCAGCCTGACGCGTCCACCGAAACGGCCGTGCTCGCCGTGGAGGGCGACCAGGACGACGGAGTCGGTGGGGTGGAAGCCCAGCACGAACGGCAGGGCGTCGGCCAGTTCCGCAGGGCCGCGCAGGGTGATCCGGGTACGGGAGAGGTCGCTTGATTCGTGGTGATTCGCGTTCATGGTCAGGACGGTCTCGTGATCTCCCGAAATCCGAAACCCCTGTGGATAACTCCCGGAACGGGGCTTCCGTCGGCCTGCCGAGTTGTCCACAGGTTCGGCGCTCGTTCGCGCAATGTCCGAGGCATCGGGTTGCATGGAGTCATGACCCACGCAGACCCCCTGGAAGACCGCGCCGCACTCCGGACCGCCGCCGATGCCGTGCTCGCCCGTCTCGTCTCGGACCCGACCGGCACGGCGAGACTGCGCGAGGACCAGTGGCGGGCCATCGAGGCGCTGGTCGCCGACCGGCGCCGGGCCCTGGTGGTGCAGCGGACGGGCTGGGGCAAGTCGGCCGTGTACTTCGTGGCGACCTCGCTGCTCCGTGAGCGCGGCAGCGGGCCGACCGTGATCGTCTCGCCGCTGCTCGCGCTCATGCGCAACCAGGTGGAGGCGGCAGCTCGGGCGGGCATCCGCGCCCGGACGATCAACTCGTCGAACACGGAGGAGTGGGACACGGTCCAGGAGGAGGTGGCCGCCGGTGAGGTGGACGTGCTCCTGGTGAGCCCCGAGCGGCTCAACAATCCGGATTTTCGTGACCAGGTGCTTCCCCGGCTCGCCGCCGCCACCGGGCTGCTCGTGGTCGACGAGGCGCACTGCATCTCGGACTGGGGGCACGACTTCCGGCCCGACTACCGGCGGCTGCGCACGATGCTGGCGGACCTGCCGTCCGGGGTTCCGGTGCTCGCCACCACGGCCACGGCGAACGCCCGGGTGACGGCGGACGTGGCCGAGCAACTGGGGACGGGGGCCGGCACGGACGCCCTGGTTCTGCGCGGTGCGTTGGACCGGGAGAGCCTGAGCCTGGGCGTGGTCCGGCTCCCGGACGCGGCCCACCGGCTGGCCTGGCTCGCCGACCACCTCGGCGAGCTGCCCGGTTCCGGCATCATCTACACCCTGACGGTCGCCGCGGCGGATGAGGTCACCGCCTATCTGCGCCAGTGCGGGCACACGGTCTCCTCGTACACGGGCCGCACGGAGAACGCCGACCGGCAGCAGGCGGAGGACGATCTCCAGGCCAACCGGGTCAAGGCCCTCGTGGCGACCTCCGCCCTCGGCATGGGCTTCGACAAGCCCGACCTGGGTTTCGTGGTGCACCTCGGGTCGCCGTCCTCCCCGATCGCGTACTACCAGCAGGTCGGCCGCGCCGGCCGAGGTGTGGAGCACGCCGAGGTGCTGCTGCTGCCCGGGCAGGAGGACGAGGCGATCTGGCGCTACTTCGCCTCGGTCGCCTTCCCGCCGGAGGAGCAGGTGCGCCGCACGATCGACGTGCTCGCCCAGGCGGGCAGGCCCTTGTCGCTGCCCGCGCTCGAGCCTCTGGTGGAGCTGCGCAGGACCCGTCTGGAAACGATGCTCAAGGTGCTCGACGTGGACGGCGCGGTGCGACGGGTGAAGGGCGGCTGGGAGAGCACGGGTCGCCCCTGGGTGTACGACACCGAGCGGTACGCCTGGGTGGCGCGACAGCGGGCGACCGAGCAGCAGGCGATGCGCGACTACGCGGCATCGTCGGGGTGCCGGATGGAGTTCCTGCGCCGTCAGTTGGACGACGAGGAGGCCGCGCCGTGCGGTCGCTGCGACAACTGCTCGGGCAGCCGGTTCGATCCGAAGGTCTCCGACGCGGCGCTGGACGCGGCCAAGGGTGAACTGGGCCGGCCGGGTGTGGAGGTCGAGCCCCGGAAGATGTGGCCGACCGGACTCGCGGCCGTGGGGGTCGATCTGAAGGGCCGTATCCCGGCGGGCGAGCAGGCTTCCGGCGGCCGGGCCCTGGGACGGCTCTCGGACATCGGCTGGGGCAACCGGCTGCGTCCGCTGTTGTCCGACAGCGCCCCGGACGGCCCGGTTCCGGACGATGTCGTGCAGGCGGTGGTGCATGTCCTCGCCGACTGGGCGAAGGGGCCCGGCGGTTGGGCCTCCGGCGCACCCGACGCGTCCGCCCGACCGGCCGGCGTGGTCACGGTCGCCTCCCATCGGAGGCCTCAGCTGGTGGGTTCGCTCGGACAGAGGATCGCCGAGATCGGCAGAATGCCCCTGCTCGGAGCGGTGGAGTACGCGCCCGAGGCGGAGGACGTACGACTGTCACGGACCAACAGCGCCCAGCGGGTGGTGGGGCTGCAGCGCACCCTGACGGTCTCCGCCGAAGTGGGCGAGCGGCTGGCCGCGGCGGGCGGGCCGGTACTCCTCGTCGATGATCTGTCCGACAGCGGTTGGACCTTGGCGGTGGCGGCCCGGCTGCTGCGACGGGCCGGTGCGGAAGGGGTGTATCCGTTGGTGCTTGCCGTCCAGGGATGAAACGGGAAGGGGAACGGGGAGTGAACAATGGGCAACTGGGCAGGGATATGAAAGGCATACCGACGCAATCCCGTCAGCGGCCTCAATTGCTCGTTGCCGCTCGCCCACGGGCCCGCAAGAATTGGGAAACCGCCTCACACTCCCCGCCAGCGGTCCGGACGGGCTGTGCTGTGGTGCGCCTTCACTCAACCTTGCCCGCCTCGCGGGCGCGTATCCGAAGGGAGGACCGTGACCCTCGGATTCGCTCCGCCCACAGCCGCCTCGCTCAGATCGTCGTCCGAGTCCGCCAACCGCCTCGCTCGGATACTCGAACCGGCCGAGTGGGCCGCGGCGGGGATCCCTCTGTTGAGCAATCCGCGTGAGGTCGTCGGCGGACTGCACTCTCGCCACGCTCCCACGCCCTCGATGGCGGTCCTCGCGATCCTGGACCACGAGGAACGGATCGCCGCCAGCGCCTCGTTCGTCCGTCGCCCCACCCCGGCGGACGGCTGGGATTTCCGCAACGCACTGCTCGCGCATCTGCGGCGGGTCATTCCGCACGACCTCCGCCGGCGCACACCCGTACGGACCGCGGTGCTGATGTACTGCCGTGAGGGTGACGAGCGCTGGACCGAGGAGGACGGAGCGTGGATGTGGGGGCTCCGGGACGCCTGCACCCTGCACGGACTCCGCTGCGGCGCGTACATCACGCTGACCCGAGCGGGCTGGCAGGTGCTCGGAGAAGGCCGCGGCGGCCGTCGTCCGAGCTCCGATTCGCTTCCCCTGCTCCTCGGTGAGGGGCCGGCCGAGCTCGGCCGACTGACGCCGAGAACCGCCGGTGGCGCGATCGAGCCGCTGCGCCGGGCCGCCGCGCGCTGATCGCGGGGGAACGACGCCGGCCCCCGCCGGACCCGTTGTGGTCCGGCGGAGGGGGAGTCGGTCAGACTCCGGCGCCCGCTCCGAGGAGCGCCGTGGCGCGCTGCGGGTCACCGCAGACGACGAGCAGGGCTCCGGCGCGTGCCATGGCCGACGGCAGGGCCTCGGCGGTCGCCGCGTCGTCTCCTCCGTTGACGGCGACGATCACCACGGGCCGAGCGGTGGCTCGCTCCACGGCGGCGGCGTGCGCGAAGAACACGTCGTCACCGGTGTCCTGCTGGGCCCAGTAGGCGGCCTCGCCGAAGGACAGCTCGTGCGTGGCCCAGGGGTGCGGGTCGCCGGTGGTGAGCACCAGGACCTCGCCCGGCGCCTGGCCGCTCTCCAGGAGCAGGTCCAGGGCCTCTTCGGCGGCGTCCAGTGCACCGTCGACGGGGGCCGGGATCAGCTGGAGCTGCGGCGTGGACGGCTGATCGGAACGATTCTCCGGGGCGTTCGCCGGAGACGGCCCGGGGCCGGGGTGCGGGCGCGGCGCCGCGGGCCTGGCAGGGCCGGGAACGGGGCGTCCGGGACGCGGTGAGGCCGCGGTACGCGGGCCGGGTACGGGACGGGGGGTCGACGCGGGGCGGCCGGCGGCCGCGGTGGCGCGGGGACCCTGGGCGCTCTCGTGAATCTGAGGCTCCTCGGGGATGAGAGGCATGAGTGGATGTCTATCAAACGCCGCTGCGCGAGGCATCGGCGGGTGGGCGCACACGTACGCCCCGGCCGTGTGGGAGTCCCTTGAGCAGGTCCCCGCGACCGGAAGTTCAGAAGTCGAAGCCGAGTTGGCCCCCGCTTTCCAGCGCGACCGCCTCGGCGGAGAGGCGGACCTTTTTGAGGTGGCGCCACCTCGGCATGGCGTCCAGGTACGACCAGGAGAGACGGTGGTGCGGGGTGGGCCCCAGCTCTTCGAGCGCCGCTTTGTGGACCGGCGAAGGGTAGCCCGCATTGGCACCGAAGGCGTACGCCGCGTAGTCCTCACCGCCGACGCCCAGCTCCGCCATGGCGGCATCACGCCGGACCTTGGCGATCACGGAGGCGGCGGCCACGGCGATGCAGGACTGGTCGCCCTTGATCACCGTGCGGACCTGCCAGGGGCTGCCGAGGTAGTCGTGCTTGCCGTCGAGGATCACCGCGTCAGGTCGTACGGGCAGGCCTTCCAGGGCCCGGACGGCCGCGAGCCGCAGTGCAGCGGTCATCCCGAGCTCGTCTATCTCCTGCGGGGAGGCGTCGCCCAGCGCGTACGCCGTGACCCAGTGCTCCAGTTCCGCGGCGAGCGCGGTACGGCGCTTGGGGGCGAGCAGCTTGGAGTCGGTGAGGCCTTCGGGCGCCCGGCGCAGTCCGGTGACGGCGGCGCACACGGTGACAGGGCCTGCCCACGCACCGCGTCCGACCTCGTCGACTCCGGCAACGATCTTGGCGCCGGTGGTGGCTCGGAGCGATCGCTCTACGGTGTGGGTGGGTGGTTCGTACGGCATGGCGCCTGACAGGTTACGCCGCTTGGGGCCGGGTGCGATAGCCGGATTCCCGTCGGGCGCCCGACGGGACGTCGCGGCGCGCCCCCGGGCCCGTGCGCATCACCCCTCGGAGGCCACCCGGCCCAGGTCAGGCGCGTAGCAGCGGCACCATGATCCGGTCGATCAGATCGGCGATCTCACGGTCCGGCCATTCGCTGGCGCACACCTTTGAGCGGTACATCATCATGGCGGGTACGACGTCGATCACCAGGTCGTTGTTCGCGTCCGCACGCACCTCACCCCTTGCGATTCCTCGGCGTAGAACATCCCGGAAGAGCCGGGACGAGGGCTCAACCACTCCGGTGACGATCAAGCTGCGGAACCTCTCGACAGCCTCGGCATCGCATTCGTGAATGACAGAGCGGAGGGCAAAGCCGGGCTTGGAGTACATGACGTCCCGGACGCGGCGGCACAGCTCGTACAGCTCCTCGCGCACGCTTCCCAGATCCGGGACCTCATCGAGGGCCGGAAGTCCGGCCTGGAGCGCGTCGGCGACGAGGTCTTCCTTCGAAGGCCATCGCCGGTACACCGCGGCTTTGCCCGTCTGAGCGCCGACCGCGACACCTTCCATCGTCAGACCGTTCCAGCCGACGCTGCCCAGCTGCTCGAGCGCGGCCTCCAGGATGGCCCGTTCAAGTACGGGGCCGCGGCGTCGCAGTGCCACCCCTTCCGGCCGGGCGGCGGCCGTGGAGCGCGAAGTAACCATCAGGATCTCTCCGTTGAGGCAGTGTCATGTCATCGGCAGTACTCAGGGAACGGTTGCGTTCACTGAGGGGGACTCACTACCGTGATGAACAGTGAACGGGTGCGTTCACTAATTCTTCCGTGGGGGATCCATAGTGACAACTTCTCCGGTCGGCACACAGACCAAGGACGGACCAGCTCGCGCCGGAGGACGGCCGGGTATCGCCTTGACCGTCATCGCCGCCTGCCAGCTGATGGTGGTCCTCGACGCCACCATCGTGAACATCGCCCTGCCGCACATCCAGGACGCGCTCTCCTTCTCGACCACCGATCTGTCGTGGGTGCTCAGCGCCTACACGCTCACCTTCGGTGGTCTGCTGCTCCTCGGCGGACGGGCCGGGGACGTCCTGGGGCGCCGCCGGGTGTTCATGGCCGGCATCCTGCTCTTCACCTTCGCCTCGCTCCTCGGCGGCTTCGCCCAGGAACCCTGGCAGCTGCTCGCCGCGCGGGCCCTGCAGGGCGTGGGCGGCGCCATCGCCTCGCCCACCTCGCTCGCGCTGATCACCACGACGTTCCCCGAAGGGCCGGAACGCAACCGGGCGTTCGGCGTGTTCGCCGCCGTCTCCGCGGGTGGCGGCGCGATCGGTCTGCTCGCGGGCGGCGTCCTCACGGAGTGGCTGGACTGGCGCTGGGTCCTCTTCGTGAACGTCCCGATCGGTCTGCTGATCGCCTTCCTGACCCCGCGCTACATAGCGGAGTCCGAGCGTCACCCCGGCCGGTTCGACATCGCGGGAGCCGCGAGCTCGACGCTCGGCATGGCGGCGCTGGTCTACGGGTTCATCCGTGCGTCCGAGAAGGGCTGGGAGGACGCGGTGACCATCGGTTCCTTCGCCTCGGCGGTCATCCTCCTCGTCGCCTTCGCGGTTGTGGAGTCCCGTGCGAAGGAGCCGATCACGCCGCTCCGCATGTTCGCGGACCGCAACCGCTCGGGCACGTACGTCATCATGCTCAGCCTGGCGGCCGCCATGTTCGGCATGTTCTTCTTCATCGTGCTCTGGGTCCAGGACGTCCTGGGCTACACCCCGATCCAGTCCGGACTCGCCTTCCTCCCCGTGACCTTCGCGATCGGTGCCAGCGCGGCACTGGCCCAGCGGCTGCTGCCCGCGCTCGGCCCCAAGCCGTTCATGGTGAGCGGTGCGGCGATCACCGGCGCGGGTCTGTTCTGGCTGACGTTCATCAGCTCGGACAGCAGCTACGCGAGCGGGGTCCTCGGCCCGATGGTCCTGTTCGGCTTCGGCATGGGCCTCAACTTCGTGACGCTCACGCTCACGGCCGTCTCCGGAGTGGCCCAGCACGAGGCGGGAGCCGCTTCGGGCCTGCTCAACGCCACCCAGCAGGTCGGCGGCTCGCTGGGCCTGTCCATCCTGGTCACGATCTTCGGCACGGCGAGCCGCGAGGAGGGCGAGAAGCAGATGCCCGCCTTCCTCGCGAACTCGACGCCCGAGCAGCAGGCCGAGGCGATGAAGACGCACGAGCTGCCCCCGCCCTGGGGCCACGAGGTGCTGACCTCGGGCATCTCCTCGGCCTTCACGGCCGCCGTCGCGATGGTGATGATCGCGCTGGTGACGGCCCTTCTGGTGATCCGCGTCCGCAAGAGCGACCTGGAAGCGCTCAGCGGCCGGGCGGAGGCCGCCGCGCCGGTGGCCTGAGCACACGCCGATGGCCCCTGATTCCCTTCCGGGATTCAGGGGCCATCGTGCCGTTTCAGGCCTTCTCGACCGGAACCCACTCCGGCAGGTCCTCGGTCTGCCGCAGCCACTCCGCCGGCGGCGCACCGGTCGTCGCCGCGGCCACCACGCCTCCGGCGATGGCACAGGTCGTGTCGACATCGCCGCCGACCTGGGCGGTCGTCCAGAACACCCGCTCGAAGTCACCGAGGCCGCGGGCCGCCGACCAGAGCGAGAACGGAACGGTGTCGTGGGCGCTCGTCCGCCGGCCGCTGCCGAGGACCGCCGCGACCGTGCCCGCGTCGCCGTAGTCGAGCATGTCGCGCGCCCGGCGCAGTCCCGCCCCGACCGCGCTGCGCGGCACCAGGGCGATGACTCCGTCGAGCAGCGCCTCCGGAGTGGGCGGCCCGGCGGGGTCGGCGGCCAGCGCGGCCGCGGCGGCGACGGCCATGGCACCCACCACGGCCTCACGGTGCTGGTGGGTCGTGTAGGCGGAGATCTCGGCCTGGTGCGTCGCCTGCTCCGGGTCGTCCGCGTACCAGGCCCCGAGCGGCGCGATGCGCATCGCGGCGCCGTTGCCCCAGGAGCCCTGCCCCTGGAAGAGCGCGGCGGCCAGCTCCCGCCAGTCGCCCCCCTCCCGGATGAGCCGGAGCATGCGGTTGACCGCGGGGCCGTAGCCCCGGTCGAAGTCGTGGTGCTGAGCGAAGGACATGGCCAGGGCGTCCTGGTCGATCCGCTCGTGGCGGGCGAGGACGGCCAGGACGGAGCAGGCCATCTCGGTGTCGTCGGTCCACTGCCAGGGGCCGTCGGGCAGCTCGCGTCGCTTCAGCAGGGGATAGTTTGCGGGTACGAAGAACTGGGAGCCCAGGGCGTCTCCCACGGACAGCCCGCGCAGGCTGGCCAGGGCGCGGTCGAAGCGCCGGTCGAATGAGGAGTCAGCGGTCATCGGTCTGCCACTCTATCCGGTAGGGCCGTACGGTTCCGGGGTACGCCAGCGTTCGAACGGCCTGTCCAGCCGGTATCGCCCGTCCGGGTCGAGCAGGAGCATGCGCGTCTCGGCGTTGCCGGGGTTCGACAGCGACTCGAAGTCCGCGACCGTCCAGTGGAACCAGCGCATGCAGAAGAGCCGCATGGTCAGCCCGTGGGTGACGATCAGGACGTTGGGCGGATGGTCGGGCGCCTCGAAGCTGCGGTAGAGGCTTTCCAGGAACGCCCCGACCCTGTCGTACACATCCGCCCCCGACTCGCCCTGGGCGAAGCGGTAGAAGAAGTGCCCGTACGCGTCCCGATAGGCCTTCTGCAGTCGCACGTCATCCCGCTCCTGCCAGTTGCCCCAGTCCTGCTCCCGCAGCCGGGGCTCCTCCCGCACCCTGACCTGCTCCGGAGGCAGCCGGAAGGCACGGAGGGTCTCGTGGGTGCGCCGGTACGGCGAGACGTAGACGCTCACCGCCTCGTCCCCGAAGAGCTCCCTCAGCCGCTCCCCCGTCTCCTCCGCCTGTCTCCACCCGGTCTCCGTGAGGCGCAGGGCGTGGTCGGGCTCGCGTTCGTACACCGTGTCATCGACATTGCCCTCGGACTCTCCGTGCCGTACGAGAACGATGCGCCGCGGTCGTGCCATACCCCGACCCTAGATCGCCGGTCCGGGGCGGGCTCAACCGAGGAGGCGTCCGGAGTCCATCCGGCGTATGTGCCCGGTGAAGCGGCGTCGCAGCGCACGGTCGTGCGAGACCACGACAAGGGCTCCGGTCCACTGCTCCAGCGCCGCTTCCAGCTCCTCCACGAGCCCCAGGGCGAGGTGGTTGCCCGGCTCGTCGAGCAGGAGGAGGTCCGCGGGCCGGGCCAGCAGCCGGGCGAGCGCCAGCCGGCGGAGCTGGCCCGCGGAGAGACCACCGACCGGCACGTTCAGGTCGGCCTGGCGGAACAGTCCGTACGACAGGAGCAGTTCGGCCCGCTCGTCCTCGGCGAGGGCGAGCCCGCGTCCGAAACAGGTCAGCAACCGCTCCTCGGGGCGCCGGACCGTGACGTCCTGGGCCAGGTATCCGATCCGTCCGGCACGCCGGACGTCCCCGGCATCGGGGTCGACCGCCCCTGCCATGACCCGCAGGAGCGTGGACTTCCCCGCGCCGTTGCCGCCGTGGACCAGCAACCGCTCCCCCGTCCGGACGGTGAGCGTGTCCACGGAGAGACGGTCCGCGACCCGGACTCCGGTCAGGGTGACCAGCGCTCCCTCGGCTCCGCCCGGCTGGGGCCTGGCGGAGAAGGAAAGGGGTGGAGGAGGCTGGGGCACGGACTCCTCGCGGAGTCGTCTCAGTCGCTCCCGGGCGTTGCGGACGCGCCCCGAGACCGAGGCCTGGACACGGCCCGCCGCCCGGTCGAACGCCATCTTGTTGTTGTCCTTCATCTCCCTCCCGGCTGCGACCCCGTGCGCCGTGGTCGCGGCATAGGCCTCCAGCCGCGCCGTCTCCTCGCACCACTCCTCGTAGGCCTCCTCCCAGCGCCGCCGCGCGGCCGCTCGTGCCGCGCGATAGCCGGCGTATCCGTCTCCGTATCGCACGAGCGCACGCCGGTCGGCGTCCACCTCGACGATCGCGGTGGCGACGCGCTCCAGGAAGGTCCGGTCATGAGAGACGGCCACGACGGTCCCGCGGTGCGCAAGGAGGGCACCCTCCAGCCAGTCGAGCCCCTGTGCGTCCAGGTGGTTGGTGGGCTCGTCGAGCAAGAGCACCTCAGGGCCGGCCGCGACCGCGCAGGCGATGCCGAGCCGGGCGCGCTCACCGCCGGAGAGGCTGCCCAGTGTCCGGTCACGACCGGTGCCGGCGAGGCCGAGTCCGTACAGAGCCCTGTCGACCCGGGCGTCCGCCTCGTAGCCGCCCCGCAGTTCGTAGGCGGTGAGGAGTTCGCCGTACGCGTCGAGCTCCGCCCCGTCCGCCGTGTCGAGACCGGCTTCGCGTGCGCGCAGGCACCGCTCCATGGCGCGGAGCTCGGCGAGCGCGACATCGATCGCGTCACCGACGGTGGCGTCGAGAGGCAGCTCGGGCGTCTGGCCGAGCATCCGCAGACCGCCGTCGGCGACGGTGACGACACTGCCCTCGTCGGGCTGCTCCGCCCCGGCGAGGAGACGCAGCAGGGTCGACTTCCCCGCGCCGTTCTCCCCCACGATCCCGATCCGCTCACCGGGGCGCACGGAGAGCGAGACCTGATCGAGAAGCAGGCGTTCAGCACGGGACACGACGACGTCGTGCAGTGAGATCTGAGTGGGCAAGGGCGCCTCCAAGAGTGGACTGTCAAATGCAACATCGATCGCATTAAGCCGAGTGTGGCAGACTCGACCCACTAACGCAACGGGAGTAGCAATTGAATGACTCGATCGAGGAGCGCCCGACCCCGGCGCCCGGCAGCACACGTCCCGGCGGCCGCACCGCCCGCACCCGGGCGGCCGTCCGCGACGCGGTCCTGACCGGCCTGTCCGAGCACGGCTACCCCGCCCTGACCGTGGAGTACGTCGCCGAGCACTCGGGCGTCCACAAGACGACGCTCTACCGCCGGTGGGGCAGCGTCGAAGGCCTCCTCGCCGACGCGCTCGACCTGGCGAACGAGGACGCCTGGACGCCACCGGACACCGGGAGCCTCTCCGGAGATCTGCGCGCACTCGCGCACGAGGTCGTCGACGCCCTCGGCGGTCCCGCCACAGGCGCAGCCCCCACCGCGTTCATCGGCGCCGCTTTCCAGTCCCCGCGGGCGGCGGAGGCGCTGCACACCTTCTACACCGAGCGGTTCCGGCGCTGCGAGGTCGTCGTCACCCGGGCGGCCGCTCGCGGTGAGGCGCCGCCGGGCACCGACGCGGGTGCGGTCGTCCGGGCGGTCTCCGCACCCCTGTTCCTGCGGCTCTTCATCACCCGCGAACCGATCGACGGCGCGCTCGCGGACCAGGCGGCACGCGCGGTTCTGGCAGGGGTCGAAGCGGGCGCGTACGTCCCGGCGTAGCCCTTCTCGGCCTCGACGCGCCAAGCGTCTCCCGCCATGCGTGCGGCCGCCCCCGGTCTGCTCAGCCCCTTCGAACAGCCCGCCCGGGCGCGCTCAGCGACGGTCCAGGCCGGCCCGGACGTGCTCAGACCCGCCAGGCCGACCCACGCGCACTCAGACCGTTCAGGCCGGCTCGACCGACCCACGCGTACTCAGACCGTCCAGGCCGACCCGGGGACGCTCAGACCGTCCAGGCCGGCTCGAGCTGCACCACGTCCCCGGCCAGTGCCGCCACGTCGGCGGCGGTCCTGGCCCGGAGTCCGAGCCGCTCGATCCGCTCCACCCGGTACTTCCCGTGCTCCGCGGCGGACTGCCACATCGACAACACCAGGAACTCGCTGCCGGGCGCCTCGCCGAAGAGTCCTCGCAGCATGCCGGGGGACCCGGCCATCGCCGGGTTCCACACCTTCTCCTGCATCAGCGCGAAGTGCTCGGCACGGTCCTCGTGGACACGGCAGTGCGCGACCCTCGCCACGTCGGCGTCGGAGAACTTCGGCTCGAAGCCGGTCTTCACGTCGAAGCGGTGGTCGAACAACTTGACCTGGATGTCTTTGAACGTGCCCACCTGTGCGGCCGCCAGGCGGTCGTGCGAGCGCGCCATGAACGAGTCGTAGAAGGCGCGGCTCTCCCAGAACCCGAAGACATGGGCGACGTCCGGCCGAGCCCGGCTCCACCCGCCACCCTGCCCCCGGAATCCCGGCTCACCGAGCAGCCCCGCCCATTTCCGCTGTCCCCGCTCGAACCCTCGACGGTCCATCACGGTGCAGCGAATCCACTTGACCAGCACCGCGCCATCGTACGGGCCCGGAGACCGCCCCGGCAGACCCTGTCAGTGGCCCGCCGGGTGCATACGCTCGAGTCCCGTGCGCTCCTCGTCGTCCAGTTCGATCCCGAAACGGCTCTCCAGCGTCGCGATCAACTCGGCCACGGGTACGGTGCGTTCCTCGACGACGCCGTCCGTCCGCACCGTCGACAGCGTGTCGCGCACCAGCGCCCGACGCTCGTCCGCCCCGGGCCGCTGGGCCACGACCTGGCCGAGGAAGCGCGACTGCGGATGGCTGGAGCTGTAGTGGTTCATGACGGTGAAGTCGCCCGGGTAGAGGGTCTGCGGGGAGAAGGCGTACAGATCGGTCCACCCCTGTGGGCGCAGGGACCGCAGTACATGGATGCCCTCGTCCTCCACGACGATCCCGAACGTCCAGCCGCTCTGCTCGACGCGCACCCCGTCCCGCAGAGGCACCGGCTCCAGCGGCCCCTGCCAGCCGAACCCCACGTCGGCGAGCCACTGCTCGCCGTCGATCGTGACGACGAGAAGCGCGTGCGTGACGGGCGGCAGCGCCGCGCCCCGGGATCGGTTCCGCGCCCCGCGCCCGGTCACCGTGAAGCCGATCCGTTCGAGCACGGCGGCGAACAGGGAGTTCTGCTCGTAGCAGTAGCCTCCGCGGCGTCGCTCGACGAGCTTGGCCTGAAGGCTCTTCAGGTCCAGCGGAACAGGTCGCCCCAGGGCGACGTCGATGTTCTCGAAGGGCACCGCTCGGACGTGCGCCCGGTGAAGGGCCCTCAGTGTCCGGAGATCGGGGGCGGGTTCCCCGTCCCGGTCGGCCTCGTATCCGATTCGAGCCAGATATGCATCGAGATCCAGCTCCTCACCACTCCACAAACCGTTCTCCCCCTCAACCCCCGGGTCCGCTGTCATAGCCCCATGACACCATGAGCAATCGGCCCACGACCAAGGGCTTTTGAACGTGTGGACGGTTCGACGCGAGGCGTGCGCGGGGACGTGCGCGGAGAGGGGAAGCACCATGAGCGGACTCAACAAAGGGGTGGGCCGGGTCGAGGTCACGCTCAAGTGGGACCCTGCCCCGAGCGGCGCGCCGGCCCACGACCTGGACATCGTCGCAGGTGTCTTCGACGCGGACGACCCGCACGGAGCCCCGGTCCAGCTGGTGCACTTCGGCAGTCGGTCCCCCGACGGCACGATCACGCTCCATCGGGACAGCCGTACGGGCCAGGGATTCGGCTACGACGAGGCCATGACCCTGGAGCTCGACCGCCTGGCACCGCGGTACACGCGCGTGGTGGTGGGCGTCGCCATACAGCAGGGCGGCGGGCGGCGGACCTTCGGCGACGTGGCGAACACGGGCGTACGGGTGCGCGAGGGCTACACGGACCTGCTGGTCCACGACTTCGCGGACGTGCCGGGCGCCCTCGCGGCGACGGTCGTGGAGTTCACGCGGGACGGCGCCGACGGCTGGACGTACCAGCCGATCAGCCATGGCTTCGAAGCCGACCCCCAGGTGTTCGGCACCGTGCTGGGTTCCATACGCGCCTGAGACCGGACCCAACCGCCCGGACACGGCAGCCCAACCGTCCGGACAAGGCAGCGCGCCCGCCCGGGCACAGCAAAGGGGACCGGCACAAGGCCGGTCCCCTTCATGAAGCACCTACTCGATCACTCGATGTCAGCTGCAACCGCTGGTCGAGCCGCAGCCCTCGCAGATGTAGCAGGAGCCGGCGCGCTGCATCTTCGTCCCGCAGGAGAAGCAGAGCGGGGCATCGGCGCTGATGCCGAGCTGCATCTCGACGAGCTCCGCCGAGGTGTGCGCCTGCTTCGGCGCCGGGATCTCGGCCTTCGGGGCCGGGGCCGCGACGGCCTTCAGCTCCTGGGCGCGGGGCGCGGACTGGGCCAGCCCCTCGACGTCGACCTCGTCCTCCTCGGACTGCTCGTACGAGCCGGTGTCGAGGTGACGCTGACGCTCCTCGGCCGAGTGGATGCCGAGCGCGGAGCGGGTCTCGAACGGCAGGAAGTCCAGCGCCAGGCGGCGGAAGATGTAGTCGACGATCGACTGCGCCATCCGCACGTCCGGGTCGTCCGTCATGCCGGCCGGCTCGAAGCGCATGTTGGTGAACTTCGAGACGTACGTCTCCAGCGGGACGCCGTACTGCAGACCGACGGAGACGGCGATGGAGAAGGCGTCCATCATGCCGGCGAGCGTCGAACCCTGCTTGGACATCTTGAGGAAGACCTCGCCGAGACCGTCGTCCGGGTAGGAGTTGGCGGTCATGTAACCCTCGGCGCCACCGACGGTGAAGGAGGTGGTGATCCCCGGGCGGCCCTTGGGCAGACGCTTGCGGACCGGACGGTACTCGACGACCTTCTCGACGGCCTCGCGGATCGTCGCCTCGGTCTTCGCCGTGACCTCGACCTTCTCCGCCTCCTTCTTCTTGGCGGAGAGGGGCTGGCCGACCTTGCAGTTGTCGCGGTAGATGGCGAGCGCCTTGACGCCCATCTTCCAGGCCTCGAAGTAGACCTCTTCGACGTCCTCGACCGTGGCCGTCTCCGGCAGGTTCACGGTCTTGGAGAGGGCGCCCGAGATCCACGGCTGGATGGCGGCCATCATGCGGACGTGGCCCATCGCGGAGATGGAGCGCTCGCCCATGGCGCAGTCGAAGACCTCGTAGTGCTCGGTCTTCAGACCGGGGGCGTCGATCACATTGCCGTTCTCGGCGATGTGGGCGACGATCGCCTCGATCTGCTCCTCCTGGTAGCCCAGGCGGCGCAGGGCCTGCGGGACGGTGCCGTTGACGATCTGCATCGAGCCGCCGCCGACGAGCTTCTTGAACTTGACCAGGGCGAGGTCGGGCTCGAGGCCGGTGGTGTCGCAGGACATCGCGAGACCGATGGTGCCGGTCGGGGCGATGACCGAGGCCTGGGCGTTGCGGAAGCCGTTCTTGGCACCGAGGCGGATCACGTCCTGCCAGGCCTCCGTGGCGGCGGCCCAGATCGGCGAGTCCAGGTCGTCCACGCGGACGGCCTTGGTGTTCTCGTCGGCGTGCTGCTGCATGACACGCTGGTGCGGCTCGGCGTTGCGGGCGTAGCCGTCGTACGCGCCGACGACCGCGGCGAGCTCGGCGGAGCGCTTGTACGAGGTGCCGGTCATCAGGGAGGTGATGGCACCGGCGAGGGCGCGGCCGCCGTCGGAGTCGTACGCGTGGCCGGTCGCCATCAGCAGGGCGCCGAGGTTGGCGTAGCCGATGCCGAGCTGGCGGTAGGCGCGGGTGTTCTCGCCGATCTTCTCGGTGGGGAAGTCGGCGAAGCAGATGGAGATGTCCATCGCGGTGATGACGAGCTCGACGACCTTGGCGAAGCGCTCGATCTCGAAGGCCTGGTTGCCCTTGCCGTCGTCCTTGAGGAACTTCATCAGGTTCAGCGAGGCGAGGTTGCAGGACGTGTTGTCCAGGTGCATGTACTCGCTGCACGGGTTCGAGCCGTTGATACGGCCGGACTCGGGGCAGGTGTGCCAGTGGTTGATCGTGTCGTCGTACTGGATGCCCGGGTCGGCGCAGGCCCACGCGGCCTCGGCCATCTTACGGAAGAGCGACTTGGCGTCGACCTCCTCGATGACCTCGCCGGTCATCCGGGAGGTGAGACCGAACTTCCCGCCGGACTCGACGGCCTTCATGAACGTGTCGTTCACACGGACGGAGTTGTTGGCGTTCTGGTACTGGACGGACGTGATGTCGTCGCCGCCCAGATCCATGTCGAAGCCCGCGTCACGGAGGGCGCGGATCTTCTCCTCCTCCTTGACCTTGGTCTCGATGAAGTCCTCGATGTCGGGGTGGTCGACGTCGAGGATGACCATCTTGGCCGCGCGGCGGGTCGCACCGCCCGACTTGATCGTTCCGGCGGAGGCGTCGGCGCCGCGCATGAACGAGACCGGGCCGGAGGCGTTGCCGCCGGAGGAGAGCAGCTCCTTGGAGGAGCGGATGCGGGAGAGGTTCAGGCCGGCGCCGGAGCCGCCCTTGAAGATCATGCCCTCTTCCTTGTACCAGTCGAGGATGGACTCCATGGAGTCGTCGACGGCCAGGATGAAGCAGGCGGAGACCTGCTGGGGCTGCGGCGTGCCGACGTTGAACCAGACCGGCGAGTTGAAGCTGAAGATCTGGTGCAGGAGGGCGTAGGCCAGCTCGTGCTCGAAGATCTCGGCGTCGGCGGGCGAGGCGAAGTAGCCGTACTCCTCGCCGGCCTTCGTGTACGTCTTCACGATCCGGTCGATGAGCTGCTTGAGACCGGTCTCGCGCTGCGGGGTGCCGACGGCCCCGCGGAAGTACTTGCTGGTGACGATGTTGACCGCGTTCACCGACCAGAAGTCGGGGAACTCGACGCCACGCTGCTCGAAGTTGATCGAGCCGTCGCGCCAGTTGGTCATGACGACGTCACGGCGCTCCCACGCCACCTCGTCGTACGGATGCACGCCGGGGGTGGTGTGGATGCGCTCGATACGCAGGCCCTTGCTCGTGGCCTTCGTCCCCTTGGAACGAGAACCACGTGCCGGACCGCTCGCCGTCTCTGTCATGCCGCCTCCCATATACGGGCAAAACACACTTTGGCGCCCAGATAGTCCCAGGGCACCGTCTTCTGTACGTCGTTCTGTACTGCTGCCACGAGCGCCGCGGGGGTCGCTCGGGGCACGTCTGCCGGGCCGCTCGGCGGCCGGTCGCCGGGCACATGGCCCGGACCGCCGGTCAGTCGGCGGCGGTGGCGGGAACGGGGACCTCGGGGGTCGCGCCGGTCCCGCGGTTCTCAGCGGGAGGCCGCACGCGGAGTTCCGCGATGGCGGCCTCGAAGTCTTCGAGGCTGTCGAAAGCCTTGTACACGGACGCGAAGCGCAGGTACGCGACGAGGTCGAGCTCCTGCAACGGGCCGAGAATCGCCAGGCCCACGTCGTGGGTGGTCAGCTCGGCGCTGCCGGTGGCGCGCACCGCCTCCTCGACCCGCTGGCCGAGCTTGGCGAGGGCGTCCTCGGTGACCGGTCGCCCCTGGCACGCCTTGCGTACGCCGGAGATGACCTTGGTACGGCTGAAGGGCTCGGTGACCCCGGACCGCTTCACCACCATGAGCGAGCACGTCTCCACCGTCGTGAAACGACGGGAGCAGCCGGGGCACTGGCGACGGCGTCGGATCGACGTCCCGTCGTCGGTGGTGCGACTGTCGACGACACGGCTGTCGGGGTGCCTGCAGAAGGGGCAGTGCATTGGTTCCGACCCTCCCTCACGGCACGACTGGTGAACCTCGCCCGACCGTCAAGGCCCTGCGAAGCGACCACCAGCATAGGCGATGCGGGCACCCCCGGCAGACCGGGGACCACTACCCCTGGGTGGCCGGTGCCATCCAACCACTAGATCTTGGGTTGGTGGCGATTCCGGGCGTTCCGCGTGTCGCCCTGCGTCCACTCCCGTGATTCGGCCTCTCCGGGTGCGACACTGGGAGGGTGCACCGCGCGCGACCCAGCGGCGAAGGCTACCGTGACGACCGCATGGGGACGGCGGCACGAGAGTGCACATACACCCGTATGCGTACACGCGTAAGGCAATCTGCGAATTTTCACTCGAACGTGTGTTTGGCGCAACCTTTCGAAAGCCACTACCGTTGTGCCAGCCAGGGAGACCATTCGAGAGGGGCCGACGACGTGACCACCACCGCAGACAGTGCCACCATCACCGCCCAGGACCGCTCCCAGGGCCGACTCGAGCCGGTGCACGCCATGAATGACACAAGCATGAACGGTGAGGACCCCGGGCGACCTGCCCGCGCCCTCCCCGGGCGACCTCCAGGCATCCGAGCCGACAGCTCCGGTCTCACCGACCGGCAGCGCAGGGTCATCGAAGTCATCCGCGACTCGGTCCAGCGGCGCGGCTACCCGCCGTCGATGCGCGAGATCGGACAGGCCGTCGGCCTGTCCAGCACGTCCTCGGTGGCGCACCAGCTCATGGCGCTCGAGCGCAAGGGCTTCCTCCGCCGGGACCCGCACCGCCCCCGGGCGTACGAGGTGCGCGGCTCCGACCAGCCGAGCACCCAGCCGACCGACACCACGGGCAAGCCCGCCGCGTCGTACGTGCCCCTCGTCGGCCGGATCGCGGCCGGTGGCCCGATCCTCGCCGAGGAGTCCGTCGAGGACGTCTTCCCTCTCCCCCGGCAGCTTGTCGGTGACGGCGAGCTGTTCGTCCTCAAGGTCGTCGGCGACTCGATGATCGAAGCCGCCATCTGTGACGGCGACTGGGTCACCGTCCGCCGTCAGCCCGTCGCGGAGAACGGCGACATCGTCGCCGCCATGCTCGACGGCGAGGCCACGGTCAAGCGCTTCAAGCGCGAGGACGGCCACGTCTGGCTGCTCCCGCACAACGCGGCGTACCAGCCGATCCCCGGCGACGAGGCGACCATCCTCGGAAAGGTCGTGGCGGTGCTGCGGCGAGTCTGACTCACTCGCCGGCTCTGACCGGGCCCCGGAACCCACTGCGCCGGTTCCGGGGCCCTGCCGTGTCCTGCCGAGCCCCGGAACACAGGGCTCGGCAGGGTGACACCTCAGACCTTCGCCGCCTTGGACGCGGCATCGATGGCCGACAGCGACTTCCGCACCTGGTTGCGGTCCGTCGTGTACCAGAAGTCGGGCAGCGAGGCCTTCAGATAGCTGCCGTACCGGGCCGTCGCCAGCCGGGGGTCGAGAACCGCCACGACACCCCGATCGCCCGTGGCCCGTACGAGCCGACCGGCACCCTGCGCCATGAGCAGGGCCGCGTGGGTCGCCGCGACTGCCATGAAGCCATTGCCCCCGGCCTCCTCGACGGCCTTCTGCCGGGCACTCATCAGCGGATCGTCCGGCCGCGGGAACGGGATCTTGTCCATGACGACCAGCTGACAGCTGGCCCCCGGGACGTCCACGCCCTGCCAGAGCGACAGCGTGCCGAAGAGACAGGTCTTCGGGTCGGCCGCGAAGTTCTTGATCAGCTCGCCCAGCGTGTCCTCGCCCTGGAGCAGGATCGGCAGCTCCGGCACCCGGACCCGCAGCTCCTCCGCCGCCTGCTGCGCCGCACGCATCGAGGAGAACAGGCCGAGGGTCCGCCCGCCGGCAGCCTGCATCAGCTCGGTCAGCTCGTCGAGCATGTCGCCCCGGTCCCCGTCCCGCGCGGGGCGGGAGAGGTGCTTGGCGACGTAGAGAATGCCCTGCCTGGGGTAGTCGAACGGGGAACCGACGTCGATCCCCTTCCAGACGGGCAGGTCGTCACCCGTCGTGCCCTCCGGGGCGAGCCCCAGCGAGGCACCCACACCGTTGAAGTCGCCGCCCAGCTTGAGCGTCGCCGAGGCCAGGACCACGGACCGCTCCGTGAACAGCTTCTCGCGCAGCAGCCCCGAGACGGAGAGCGGTGCGACCCGCACCGAGGCACCGAAACGGTCGTGACGCTCGTACCAGACGACGTCGTACTCCGAGCCGTGGGTGATCCGCTCCGCGACACCGTGCACGGTCTCCACCGAGGCCATGGCCTGCTTGCGCACCGCGTCCTCGTCCTGCACCGACCGGTCCCGGGTGGAACCCAGGGCCGTGATCACCGCGCGGGCGGCATCGCGGAGCGCCATCAGGGCGTACGCGAGGTCCTCCGGGATCTCCTCCAGGCGCCCCGGCAGGGCCAGCTCCATGACCCGCTCGAAGCCCTCGGCGGCGGTCTGCAGCTGGTCGGCGACCTTCTCGTCTACCAGCTTCGCGCACCGGCGCACGGCGCGGTTGACCTGGCCGGGGGTGAGCTCGCCGGTGGCGACCCCGGTGACCCGGGAGACCAGCTCGTGGGCCTCGTCGACGATCAGCACCTCGTGCTGCGGGAGCACCGGGGCACCCTCGATGGCGTCGATCGCGAGGAGAGCGTGGTTCGTGACGACGACGTCGGCGAGCTTGGCCCTCTCGCGGGCCGACTCCGCGAAGCACTCCGGCCCGTACGCGCACTTGCTCGCGCCGAGGCACTCACGGGAGGAGACCGAGACCTGGGCCCAGGCCTTGTCGGAGACACCGGGCGTCAGGTCGTCCCGGTCGCCGGTCTCCGTCTCGTCCGACCAGTCGCGGAGCCGGATCAGGTCCTGGCCCAGCTTGCTCGTGGGCGCGGCCGCCTCGAAGGGGTCGAAGAGGCCGTCCTCCTCGTCCTGCGGGACCCCTTCATGGAGCCGGTGCAGACAGAGGTAGTTCGACCGGCCCTTGAGCATGGCGAACTGGGGGCGGCGGCGCAGCTGCGGATGCAGCGCGTCGACCGTGCGAGGGAGGTCACGCTCGACGAGCTGACGCTGGAGCGCCAGGGTGGCCGTGGCCACCACCACCCGCTCGCCCTGGGCCAGCGCCGGCACCAGGTAGCCGAGCGACTTGCCCGTGCCGGTGCCGGCCTGGACGAGGAGGTGGGAATTGTCGTCGATGGCCTCGGCCACGGCCTCGGCCATGGTGACCTGGCCGGGCCGCTCCGTGCCGCCGACAGCGGTGACGGCGGCGTGGAGGAGGTCGGGGAGGGATGGCTTCGTCATAGCCCTTCCACCCTACGGGGCGCCACTGACAGCCGAGGCACACGCGTGTGTCACGCGAGCGGGTTGGGCACGGTCCCGTGGACGGCCGCGTGGGGTCGCTCGGGGCGGTCCCGGTAGCCGTCCAGGTGCAGACGGTTGCGGTTGAGGCAGAGCCGCTCGATCCGGGGAGTGAGGAGGTCGAAGAGCTCGAACCGTTCCTTCAGCTCGGGGAAGCGCGCTTGGTGGCGCAGGATCTCCGCGCGGACGAGGGACCAGAAGTCCTCTTCCGGCAACCCGAGTTGCTCCTCGCAGAGCGGCGCCAGATAGCGGAAGACACCGACGAAGAGCCCCGAATGGATGAACTGGACGAGGAAGTCGGGCTCCTCGGTCAGGAGGATCGCGCGCACGTCGTCCGGCAGGGTGTCGTGCTCGGGAAGCGGCTGGGCGCTGACGTTCACGTCGTCGACGAAGTCCTTGATCGCCAGGCGCACGGGAACGTCCTCACCGTCGTAGACCACGATGGAGTTCTCGCCGTGCGGGGAGAAGACCGTGCCGTAGCGGTAGAGGAAGTGCAGCAGCGGGGGGAGCAGCGCGGCGAACAGGTGCCGGAGCCAGGCGGCCGGAGCGAGTCCGGAGCGCTCGACGAGTTCGGCGACGAAGGCCCGTCCCTGGGGATCCGTGTGGAGCAGGGAGGCGAGGGTGCGGGCTCGCTCACCCGGGGGAAGCCGCAGCGGTTCGCGCCAGATCGCGCCGAGGAGTTCCTTGTACTGGTAAGGGACTTCGGGCAGCCGGTCGTACAAAGGGTGCTCCACGGTGACGGAGGCGACCTCGCCGAGGAGGATCACCCCGCACTCGTCCCGCAGGAACGGGTCGGCGTCGCGGAGGCCGTGGACCCAGGCGGTGACCGCCGGGGCGGCAAGGGTGCGTTCGGTGGGAAGGCCCCGCCAGACAAGGGTGTTGAGCACGGACAGCGGGAGTTTGACGGTGTGCCGGTCGGGACGGCTGGTGTTGAGGAAGGTGCGGACCGACTGCTGCGGAAGCCGGAGGTCGTCGTCCGCGGAGAGCGGGACGACGGTCCCGGCGGCGATGGCCGGGGCGTAGAGCGGCAGCAGGATCTCGTCCCACTGCCAGGGGTGGACGGGCAGCAGGAGAAAGCCGTCGGGTTCGAGGCCGCGGGCGGTCAGTTCGGCGCGGAACGCGGCGTGCACCTCGGGGTCGAGCTCCTGGGCGTAGAGACGGTCGGGAGTGTTCAGCCCGGAGACGCCCCGGTAGGCGGCAAGACGGTTGCTGACCGCGATCCACGGAAGCCGGGTGGCGCGGCGGGCCTCGGGGGCCCAACGGGCGGCGTCGGTGGCGGAGAAACCGATGCGGCCCTTGTTGAGGACGAGCCAGGGGTGGCCGGTCTGGTGTCCTTCGAGCTCGGCATAGGAGAGGTCGGCGAGCCGGGCGGCGGGGAGGGCGGTGTGGTCGAGGCGGGCGTCGGCGGCGAGGGTGGCGGAGAGCTCGCGGATGAGGTGACCGAGGGTGGCGCCGTCGAGCTGGAGGAGTCGGCGGGCACGGACCAGGAAGTCGAGGGCGTCGGTCATGGGCCGGCCCTCGTGGGTGATCGAGTCGGCGGCGACGTACCAGCTGCCGTAGGCGCCCCGGCGGGCACGGAACGTGAGGGTGGTGCCGTCGTCGAGCCGCACGGTGTGGAGGTCCGGCTCGCCTGCCACCGGGGCGGGCTCGACGATCTCCTCGTAGGCGAACTCGGCGAGGGCCTTGGCGAGGAGCCGGGAGGAGGCCCTGGTCCAGGCGGCGGCGGTCAGCTCGGGGGGCGCGAGCAGCTCGGGGGGAGAGGTCCGAGCGGGTGCCGACGCCGGTGCGGCCCCGGAGGAAGGGGCGGGAGCCGTGGCGGAGCGGGTGGGCTGTGCGGAGTCGTGGGGTGCAGGGGACATCGACACGAGGACTCCTCGGAGTGGGAACCGCTGTGGGTCGAGCGGTGTATAGAAGACAGAGGGTGGTTCACAGAACGTGACGGAGGGCGCGGTCACGCACCATGAGCGCCGCTCGTTTGTCAGGGAGGTCGACTTCTGCCGCATAGCGGAAGCCGCCGCTGAGGAAGGCCGAGACGGAGGGGGTGTTACGGATGTCGGGTTCGGCGACGACGCGGGTACAGCGGGGACGGTGGTCGAGGACGAGATCGGCGGCGGCGCGCAGCAGAGTGCTGCCGACGCCGCGGCCACGGTCGGTGACGCCTCCGATCAGCAGATGGATACCGGTGTCGTGGGGACGCGCCGGGTAGTGCCGGGCGAGCGGGTCGAGGTCGGCGCGGTAGATCTCGAAGTAGCTCATGGGCGTGGCGTCGAGCACTCCGAGGCAGGGGACGCTGCGGCCGTCGCCCTCGAGTTGGGTACGGATGTGCTCGGCGGTCACGGTGTCGGGTCCGGCCAGTTCCCAGAAGGCGGCGACGGCGGGGTCGTTCATCCATCGGGCGACGAGCCGCAGGTCTCGTTCGAGCCGCACGGGGATGAGCTGGAAGACGCCGGCGGACGTGTGGGCCGGGTTCCAGGAGGCGACGGAGTCCAGCAGGTCGCCGTCGAGGGGTTCGGCGTCGATGTGACCGCCTTCGAGGAGGGTGACGAGTTCGTCGAGTCTCAGGTCGAGGGTGTCGTCACCGGGCGGGTCGGCCGGTGGGCGGGTGGGTGACACGGTGTCGCTCTCCTCTCGGCGGTGCGGTGGGGGCGCGGTTTCTCCGTAGGCGGGCTCAGACGCGGAGGGGGTTGGTGACGGTGACATAGACGGACTGGGTGTCGACGGGTCCGACGAGTTCGTCCATGCCGTGCAGGCGGGTGAGGAGGTTGGCCTTGCTGCGGAGGGTCGCGGCTTCCAGGAGGCGGTGCGGCAGGGGCGATCCGAGGCTGGTGGCGGAGGTGAGGAAGCTGCGGAAGGCCGCGAGCAGGACGCGCTCGTCGGCGAGGTGCTGGGCGCCGAAGGCGCCGATCAGGCCGAGGACGTTGTTGATGCCGAGGTAGTAGGCGAAGCGCTCGTCGGTGACCTGGTCGGAGACGAAGGTGTCGCTTGCGGCTCCGATGCCGGGGAGGCGGTTCTCCAGCTCGCTCCGGTGGGACTCGCGGAAGTAGTAGCCCTGGTTGTCGCGGTAGCGCCCGCCGACCGGCCAGCCGTCGGGGTCGAGGAGCACCAGGGTGTTCTGCTGGTGGGCCTCCAGGGCGATGCCGGCGTGGCCGTCGAGCCACAGGACCGGGCGGACGACCTGGTCGAGGTAGCGGAGGAACCACTCGGCCGCGACGGCGGTGGTGGGACGGCCCGTGCGGGCGGCGAGGCGGCCGATGACGTCGGCGAGCCGGGAGCGCATGGTGCTGGTTCCCGGCCAGGGCCGGGGGGTGGTGAGGGAGGCGATGCAGACGGCGTCGTCGCCTGGCCCGAAGGGGTTGTGGCGAATCATGAGGTCGAGGCCGGGGACGGGGGCGCCGTCCGGGTCGTCGACGGCGAGCCACGCGGGGTCGCGGACGATGTCGAAGCCCGGATGGGCGGCCTGCCACTCGTCGACGAGACCGGTACGGAGCAGCCGGTGGACCTCGACGCCGCGGTGGAGCTCCTTGCGGAGGTTCTCGCGGCGCGAGTTGGTGATGCGCAGGCCGAGGGAGAGCTTGAGCATGGCCCGGGCGCCGGGGCGGTGCACGGTACGGACGGAGGAGGTGGGGTGCCACGGGCTGCCGTGGAGACCGAGGTCATGGAGGAGGCCGGCGTCGATGAGGTCGCGGATGTCGGCGCGGTGCAGCAGCTCTCGGGCCTGCCAGGGGTGGACGGGCAGGGGCGCGGTACCGGCGGGGAGCGCGAGGCCTTCGGCGAGGCCGATGGCGAGCTGCTCTGCACTGACGGGACGGCCCTGTTCGGTCCAGCCGGAGTCGGAGGCGAGGAGGGAGAAGTCGACGGCGAGCCAGTGGAGGGGGAAGGAGCCGTGCAGTTCGGGTGAGTAGAGCCGGGCCTCGGCGTCGGAGAGGCCTTCGCGGCTCTTGGGAGTGGGGTGGAGGGGGTGGCCGAGCAGCAGGGACTGTTCGGCGGCGAGGAAGAGGTCGGCGTCCGGGTGCGGTTGAGGCGAGCGGCGGCGCTCGGTGAGGAATTCGGCGGTGCGGCGGGCCGAGTCGGCGACCCTGCCGACGAGTTCGGTGCCCTCGGGGCGGCCGGTCTCCCGGCTGAGCAGAGCGGCCACGGTCACGGCGTCGACGGTGGGGGCCGTGGCCGGGAGGCCTTCGAGGGCGGGGGCGCCGAATCGGTGCCAGCCGGTTGAAGACCAGTAGCGGACGGGGACGAGGAGGGCGGTCCCGCTGGCGTCGAGGGGAATGCGCAGGGTGGTGGAACCGGGGGCCGACAGGTTCTTCTCGCGGACCCAGCAGCGGAGGAGGTTCTCGAGGGCGGCCACGTCGGCGGCGCGCTGCGGATCGGGGTCGTCCAGAGGGTCGGCGTCGGCGGCGAGGTGCGGGTCCGGGGCCGGGTCGCGCTGCGGGGCGGTGGCGTCGGCCGGGCGGTACGGGTGCTGGTGCTCGTCGCTCAGCGGATCGGTTCCCACGACCGTGCGGTGCGGTCGGGGGTCGTACGGGCCGATGTGCTGGCGCGGGACCGTGGCATCGGAGGGGCGGCCTGCGGCTGCGGGGGCGGGGTCCAGGACATCGTGCTCGGCGGTGCCCGGGCCCGGGGCGCCGAGGTCCGTGGTGCCGAGGCCCCGGGCGCCGAGGTCCGGGGCGGGTTCGGGGGCCGTGAGGGGTTCAGGGGCGAGGAGGTGGGAGGGGGGTTCCATGGGGGTGAGTCCCTCGGTGGCGAGGGACTCGGTGGTCAGCAGGGAGGCATCCAGTGCCGTGGAGGCGAGGACCTGGGAGGTGAGTTGCTCGACGGCGAGGGGGGCCTCGGTCTCGGGTGCCGGGGAGGGGGGCGTGGCGTTCACGGGGCTTCCTTGGGGGGCGGGGCCGGGGGCGGCCCGGGTCAGAGGGACGGCCCGGGGGCGGTCCGGGGGGCCGTGGGCCTTCGGGCGGCGGGCAGTTGGGGGGTGTGGGCCCGTTCGGCCGCGGCGAGGGCGTCGGCGAAGCGGTCCAGGACGGCGGTGGCCTGCTCGTCGGTGAGCGTGAGTGGGGGCAGGAGCCGGACCACGGCGGAGTGGCGGCCGCCGAGTTCGACGATGAGTCCGCGGGCGAGGCACTCCTGCTGGACGGCGACGGCCAGGGCGGGGGCGGCGGGCGGTACGAGGTCGTCCGGTCCCGTCGCGTCGGGGTCGACGAGTTCGACGCCGATCATGAGGCCCCGGCCGCGGACGTCACCGACGCAGGGGTGGACGGCCGCGAGGCTCCGGAGTTGGCCGAGGATGCGGGCACCGAGGATGCCGGCCCGCTCGGCGAGTCCGTTCTGGCGGACGTACGCGAGGGTGGCCGTGCCGGCGGCCATGGCCAGCTGGTTGCCGCGGAAGGTGCCCGCGTGGGCGCCCGGTTCCCAGGTGTCGAGCTCGGACCTGTAGACGATGACGGCGAGGGGAAGGGAGCCGCCGATGGCCTTGGAGAGGACCATCACGTCGGGCACGACGCCGCTGTGCTCGACGGCCCAGAAGGCACCGGTGCGACCGACGCCGGTCTGGACCTCGTCGACGACGAGCGGGATGGAGCGGTCGGCGGTGATGCGGCGCATCCGGCGCATCCAGTCGTCGGGCGCGGGGATGACCCCGCCCTCGCCCTGGACGGCTTCGAGGATCATTCCGGCGGGGGTGGTGACGCCGCTCTTGGGGTCGTCGAGGAGGTTCTCGGTCCAGCGGGCGGCGAGTTGGGCGCCGCGGGCGCCGCCGACGCCGTAGGGGCAGCGGTACGAGTGCGGGTAGGGCAGCCGGGTGACGCGGACGTCGGTCGCTCCGCCCGAGGCGTCGAGGGCGCCGGACGTCATGCCGTGGTAGGCACCGGTGAAGGCGAGGAGTCCGCTGCGGCCGGTGGCGGTGCGGACCAGTTTGAGGGCCGCCTCCACGGCGTCCGTGCCGGCCGGTCCGCAGAACTGGATGCGCGCGTTGTCGGCGAGTTCACCTGGCAGGGTGGCGAACAGCTCGGAGGTGAAGGCGTCCTTGACGGGGGTGGCGAGGTCGAGGACATGGAGCGGGGCTCCGGAGTCGAGGACCTTCTTCACGGCTTCCAGGACCACGGGGTGGTTGTGGCCGAGGGCGAGTGTCCCGGCGCCCGACAGGCAGTCCAGGTAGCGGCGGCCGTCGGCGCCCTCGATGGTCAGCCCTCGTGCCCGCACGGGGACGATGGGCAGGGAGCGGGCGTAGGTCCGGGCGGCGGACTCGCGCAGGGACTGGCGGCGCAGGATGCCTTCGTACCCGCCACCGCCGCCCTGTTCCGAGGGCCCCCGGGAGGAAGCCGCCCGGTCCGGGACCCCTCGGTCGGAAGTCGCTCGGTCCGGGGTCCCCTGAGCCGCGGTCGCCCGGTTCGAAGGTCCTCGGTTCGAGGCGTCCCGGGTGGTCGGGGTATGCGTCCCTGTGCCGGCCTCGTCGGGCGGTCCGGCGACGGGCCCGTCGGGCGTCCGGGTCTGCGTCCGCGCGGCCGGTGGGACGGCCGGAGCTGATTCGGTCACGGCCACGGCTCGGTGTCCTCCCGCTGTAACAGTTGCGTTGCACATCGGGACGTCGTGAAGCCGCCGCAAGGGCCGCCCTGAGCGCCACCGTTGTGTCCCCCGTACGTACCAACGACGCGAACTGCCCAGGATCACGGGCCGGAGGCAAGAACTTGGCGTGTCCCGGATCACGGCACGGCAACGACGGAACCATGGCCGGAACCGCCGACCGGGCGCGTACCGTCCCCTCCGGCACCGGCATAGTGGGGGCCGTCGGCCGCCGCCCGCACGGGCGCGGCCGCTGTCCATGCACCAGTTGACGTAGTCCCAGGGGGATCACGAGATGCGATCGATTCGTCCGCTGCTGACGGCGGCTTCCGCCGTCGCGGCGCTGACGCTCACCGTTACGGCCTGCGGACCGAGCGAGGAGAACGCGGGAGACAAGCCCAGCGCTTCCGCGACCGCCCAGAACCCGGTCGACAAGATCAAGATTCCGGAGGACCTGAAGGATCGCCTGAAGGAGCACGGGATCGATCTCGACAAGTGGCGGGACGGCGAGTGGAAGAACTGGGACCGCGACAAGTGGCTGCGTGAGGCCAAGGACTTCGTCAACCCGATCATCGAGGACCTCTGGGACCCGGACCGGATGCGGGACGCCGAGCGCCCCGACAAGCCGGTCGAGGAGGAGGACATCTCGGGTGACGAGGGTGTGACCGACCCGACGCCGGTTCCGGTGCGGGCCAGGCCCGTGCCGGCGAAGTACCACGGCAACGCCGCTGAGTCCGGGAAGGTCTTCTTCGACGGCCCCGAAGGCTCGATGGTCTGCTCGGCCACGGTCGTGCAGGACCCGGCGCACCCCGGCAAGTCGAACATGGTGTGGACGGCCGGCCACTGCGTGCACAAGGGCAAGAAGGGCGGCTGGTACCGCAACATCGCCTTCGTCCCCTCGTACAACGACTCCGCGCTGTCGACCGCCGACCTCGAGAAGGCGTCGCGGGAGCAGATCGCGCCGTACGGCGTGTGGTGGGCGGACTGGGTCAAGACCTCCGACCAGTGGATCGCCGAGGGCGCGTCCACGGGCGGCGCGGGCGCTCCGTACGACTTCGCGGTCATCAAGGTGACCCCGGAGAAGGGCGGCACGACCAAGTCCCTGGAGGAGACCGTCGGTTCGGCGCTTCCCGTGGACTTCAACGCGCCGGCGGTGCCGAAGATCGCGGCCATGAAGGCGACCGGTTACCCGGCGGCGCCGCCGTTCGACGGCCAGCGGATGTTCCAGTGCGAGGACAAGCCGGGCCGGCTGTCCCTGAAGGCGGAGCAGCCGACGATGTACCGCATCGGCTGCTCGATGACCGGTGGTTCGTCCGGCGGCGGCTGGGTCGCCCAGGGCGGTGACGGCAAGCCGGCGCTGGTGTCGAACACCTCGATCGGCCCGTCGACGGCCGGTTGGCTCGCGGGTCCGCGCTTCGGTCCCGAGGCCAAGGCCATGTTCGACGAGGTCAGCAAGAAGTACGCCGGGCAGTAGGCGCGCGGGGCGGGAGGCGGGGTCCTCGGGGCCTCGCCTCCCCCCATGCCCGCCGTCAGGGGGCTTCACCCGGACAGGGGAAGCCCCCTGTGCCGCCCTTCGTCAGGCCGTTCGCCCGACCGGCATACTGTGCACCGCAAGTGACGCGTCCATGGCAATGCCAGGCGGGAGCGCGCCGGAATCGAGGCCGCTCCCCGGACGCGGGAATCATCTCAGGGGGAATTCACCACATGCGTTCCGTACGACTCCTGCCCGCCGCTCTCGGCCTGGTCACCGCGCTCGCGCTGACCGCCACGGCCTGCGGCCCCACCGAGACCCCGGCGGCCGACAAGCCGGCCGCCGGGTCGAGCAGCTCCGCGTCGGGCACCGACGACGCGGCCACCGGAGACGGTGGCGCCGACCTCACCACGGACCTCGCCGACAAGCTGAAGAAGCACGGCGTCGACCTGGACAAGTGGAAGGACGGCGAGTGGAAGAACTGGGACACGAACACCTGGCTGCGTGAGGCCGAGGACTTCGTCAACCCGGTCATCGACGGGCTCTGGGACCCGGCGCGGATGCAGTCCGCCAAGAGCCCCGACCCCACGATCACCGCGCAGGCCGGAGGCGGCGGCACCGACCCGACGCCCCGCCCCGTCAAGGCGCAGCGCGAGAAGACGCCGTACCACCGCAACGCCGCCCCGGTCGGGAAGATCTTCTTCGACTCGCCGCAGGGTCACATGGTCTGCTCCGGCACCATCGTGAAGGACCCGCGCCGGCCCGGTAGGTCCAACCTGGTCTGGACGGCCGGCCACTGCGTCCACGCGGGCGGGAAGGGCGGCTGGTACCGCAACATCACCTTCGTCCCGGCCTTCAACGACCTGGGCAAGTCCCCCTCCGCGCTCAACAACGCGCAGCCGCACGAGATCTACCCGTACGGCCAGTACTGGGCCGACTGGGCCGTGACCTCGGGTGAGTGGATCAAGTCCGGTGGCACCAACCAGGCCTGGCCGTACGACTACGCCGTCCTGCACGTGCAGCCGCAGCGGGGCGGCAAGTCCCTGGAGGAGACCGTCGGCGCCGCGCTGCCCGTCGACTTCTCCGCCCCCGCCCCCGCGCCCGCGCAGTCCGGCGCGATCGGCGCCTGGGGATACCCGCAGGCCGCTCCGTACAACGGCGTGATCATGCACAAGTGCCTGGACCGGGCGACGCGGATGACGACGGCGCCGGCCACGCCGGTGATGTACCGGATCGGCTGCACGATGACCGCGGGTTCGTCCGGCGGCGGCTGGTTCCGCGTGATGCCGAACGGGAAGACGGCGCTCGTGTCGAACACCTCGATCGGCCCGGCCGGCAGCAACGGCTGGCTCGCCGGACCGCAGTTGGGCCGGGGCGCGAAGGCGGCCCACGAGATGGTCAGCAAGAAGTACGCCCGCTGACCCGTTGCGTCTCGGGCACCGATGCGTCTCGGGGCCACCGTCGCGGCACGAGGGCGACCGCCGTCGGCCGCCCTCATCGGCAGCCGTCATCGCACGAGGGCGGCCGACATGGCCGCCCTCGTCACCGCGGCTCCCCTCACGACGGCTCCGCTCACGGTTCCCCTCACGACGCCTCTCGTCATGACAGAAGGCGCCGGTCCCCTCCCTCTCGGGAGGAGGCCGGCGCCTTCGTCTTATGTCAGGTCGCTGCGCGGAGTACGTCAGGTCAGTGCGCCGCGGGAACGTACGGCGCGAGCGTCGCCGCCAGTTCCTCGTGCACCCGGACCTTGAGCAGGGTGCCCTCCGGGGTGTGCTCCTCGGACTCGACCTCGCCCTCGGCGTGCACCCGCGAGACGAGACCGCCCTGCGTGTACGGTACGAGCGCTTCGAGCTCGACCTTCGGGCGGGGCAGCTCGGAGTCGATGAGCGCGAGCAGCTCCTGCATGCCCTGGCCCGAACGGGCCGAGACCACGATGGAGTGCTTCTCCGTCCGCAGCAGGCGCTGGAGCACCAGCGGGTCCGCTGCGTCCGCCTTGTTGATGACGACGATCTCCGGCACGTTCACCGCGCCGACGTCCCGGAAGACCTCGCGCACGGCGGCCAGCTGCTCCTCCGGCACCGGGTGCGAGCCGTCCACCACGTGCAGGATGAGGTCTGAGTCGCCGACCTCCTCCATGGTGGAGCGGAACGCCTCGACCAGGTGGTGCGGCAGGTGCCGGACGAAGCCGACGGTGTCGGCCAGCGTGTAGACCCGGCCGGTGGGCGTCTCGGCCCGGCGGACGGTCGGGTCGAGCGTGGCGAACAGGGCGTTCTCCACGAGCACGCCCGCGCCGGTGAGGCGGTTGAGCAGGGAGGACTTGCCTGCGTTCGTGTATCCGGCGATGGCGACCGACGGCACCTTGTTACGGCGCCGCTCCTGCCGCTTGATGTCACGGCCGGTCTTCATCTCCGCGATCTCCCGGCGCATCTTCGCCATCTTCTCGCGGATACGACGCCGGTCGGTCTCGATCTTGGTCTCACCGGGACCACGGGTGGCCATGCCGCCACCGCCGCCGCCACCCATCTGACGGGAGAGCGACTGACCCCAGCCACGGAGGCGCGGCAGCATGTACTGCATCTGCGCGAGCGCGACCTGCGCCTTGCCCTCTCGGGACTTGGCGTGCTGGGCGAAGATGTCGAGGATCAGGGCGGTCCGGTCGACCACCTTGACCTTGACGACGTCTTCGAGGGCGATGAGCTGGCCGGGGCTGAGCTCTCCGTCGCACACGACGGTGTCGGCACCGGTCTCGACCACGATGTCGCGCAGTTCTCGCGCCTTGCCGGAGCCGATGAAGGTCGCCGGGTCCGGCTTGTCACGGCGCTGGATCACGCCGTCGAGCACGAGGGCGCCCGCCGTCTCTGCGAGGGCCGCGAGTTCCGCGAGGGAGTTCTCCGCGTCCTGGACGGTCCCGGAGGTCCAGACACCGACCAGCACGACGCGCTCGAGGCGCAGCTGGCGGTACTCGACTTCGGTGACGTCCTCGAGCTCGGTGGAGAGGCCGACGACACGGCGCAGGGCCGCGCGCTCGGAGCGGTCGAACTGGTCGCCGTCCCGCTCTCCGTCGATCTCGTGGCTCCAGGCGACGTCCTCTTCCATCAGGGCATCGGCCCGAAGGCTCTCGGTACGACTCGTCTCCGCGAAGCGCTGCTCGTCCTGGGGAAGGGAAGAAGAGGAGGTCATTTGATCCTTACGTCGATTGCTTCCACAGCGGCGCCGGAATCGGCGCCGCCGTCGAGCGATGAGTCTTATGCCGTGACAACGCGTGAGGGCACGGGATGATTCCCGGTCCGTCGGCCGCGTCGCCGACCTGAAGATGGTGACACGCCCCGACGGGGCCCGTCACCCGGGTTTCGGGGGCCCGCCCCTCCGATTTCGGTCCCGCCACCCGGGTCTCGGGCGGGTCCTGGGACGGTCACCCGGGTCTCGGGACGGTATCCGGGCCCCGGGACGGTCATCCGGGTTTCGGGGCGGTCCGCTCGGTACCGGCCGGGCCGCTGCGCCAGTCCGGGTGGCCGGGCATGGCCGGGGTCTTCTCCTCGTACAGCCAGCCGCGGAAGAAGGCGGTGAGGTCGCGTCCGGCGATCTCACCGGCCAGGGCGACGAAGTCGGCGGTGGTGGCGGTGCCGTCCCGGTGGTCGGCGACCCAGCGCCGCTCCAGGCGCCCGAAGGCCTCGTTGCCGATCTCCTGGCGGAGCGCGTACAGGACGAGGGCGCTGCCGTCGTAGACCACGGGACGGAAGAGGCTGATCTTGTGGCCGGGCGAGGGCGGCTCGGGGGCGGCCGGCGGGCCGCCGTCGGCCCTCCACCCGTCGGAGGCGGCGTAGGCGGCCTTCATGCGCCGCTCCAGGGACTTGCCCGCGGTCTCCTCGGCGTACAGCGCCTCGTACCAGCTGGCGTGCCCTTCGTTGAGCCAGAGGTCGGACCAGGTCCGCGGCGAGACGCTGTCGCCGAACCACTGGTGGGCCAGCTCGTGCACCATGACCGAGTCGACGTACCACTCCGGGTAGCGCGGGTCGGTGAAGAGGCGGCGCTCGAAGAGCGACAGGGTCTGGGTCTCCAGCTCGAAACCCGTGGTGGCGTCCGCGACGAGCACCCCGTACGTCTCGAAGGGGTACGGGCCGACCTGCCGCTCCATCCACTCCAGGTGGCCGGGGGTCCTGCGGAGCCAGGGCTCCAGCAGCTGCCGGTCGGCGGTGCGCACCACGTCCCTTACGGGCAGGCCGTGGGGGCCCGACCGGTGCACGACGGTGGAGCGGCCGATGGAGACCTGGGCGAGCTCGGTGGCCATGGGGTGGCTGGTGCGGTACGTCCAGGTCGTCGTGTCGCCCCGGGTGACCCGGCCGGTGGGCAGGCCGTTGGCGACGGCGGTGAGCGTGCTGGGGGCGGTCACGCGGAAGGTGAAGTACGCCTTGTCCGACGGGTGGTCGTTGGACGGGAAGACCCGGTGGGCGGCGTCGGCCTGGTTGGCCATGGCGAGACCGTCGCCGGTACGGACCCAGCCACCGGTGTCGGCGGGACCGCTCGGGTCGCTGGTGTGGATGACGGTGATGTCGATCGACTCGCCCTGGTCGATCGGCACGGCGGGGGTGACGACGAGGTCCTCGCCCCTGGTCGTGTACGTGGCGGCCAGGCCGTCGACGGTGACGGCGGAGACCGTGCCGTGGGTGAAGTCGAGGTTGAGCCGCTCCAGGTCGTCGGTGGCGAGCGCGTCGATCCGGGTCACGGCGGCCAGCGGCTCGGTGTTGACCCCGGGGTAGGTGAGGTCGACGGCGTACGCGAGGACGTCGTAACCGGGATTGCCGAGGTGGGGGAAGAGCGGGTCCCCGATGCCGAGTGGCTCCGGGGCGGGCAGCGCGGCGGCGACGAGCCCGGCCGAGGCGGCGACCAGGACGGCGGAGCGGAGCCACCGCGCGCGGGGCAGGGGCGTTCGGACGAGCGGCATGGGCCAGGCCTTTCCGGAGGACTGGCCCTACGGCTACCAGGGCCGCGCCCGCTCCCCCGGGCGGCGCGCTCGCCCGCCACTCGAAGGGGGACACGGGCGGGTCCGGCGCCACGCCACGCCGGGCCGGGTCCGTGCCGGGGTGGCTCCTCGCCGCACCGCTCGTCTCCCCCGCTCGTCTCCCCCGTTCGCCTCCACCCGCTCGCCTCCCCGGCCGGTCAGGCCCGGCGGGGCTCCTGGGAGCGGTGGCGGGCGCGGCTCACGTCGTACACCCCGGGCACGTCCCGCATGGCCCGCATCAGGGCGGCGAGGCGGGCCACGTCGGGCAGGTGGAGGGTGTACGTGTGGCGGACCCTCTGCTCGCTGGGCGGCTCGACGGTCGCGGAGACGACGGCGGCCCCGGCGACGGCGATGGCCTCGGTGAGGTCGGCGAGGAGACCGGGCCGTCCGAAGGACTCCGCGACGAGGGTGACCCGGCCGTGGGTGGTGTCGCCCCAGCGGACGGTGACGGGTTCGCGGCCGAGCCGGCGCATGGTGTCGACGGCCGCGCAGCCGTTCCGGTGGACGGTGACGGATCCGCCGCGGACCCGGAAGCCGGTGATCTTGTCGGGCGGTACGGGGGTGCAGCAGCCGGCCGGACGGACGGAGGCGCGGGGCTCGCCCTCCAGGTCGGCGTGGAGTTCCGCGCCGGAGCGGTGGTCGGCGGTGACGCCGGACTGCGGCCGGGTGCCGGACGTGGCGACGGGCGGCGCGGCGCTCTCCGGATGGGCTTGGAGCCAGCCGGTGATCGCGATCCGGGCCGCGGGGGTACGGGCGTGGTCGAGCCACTCGGGGGACGGCCCGGAGACGGTGTCCTGGGCGAGCAGCAGCTGGACGGTGTCTCCGTCGCCGAGGACCGTGCTGAGGGGGGCGAGGCGCCCGTTGACGCGTGCGCCGAGACAGGCGTGGGCGGCTTCGCCGTGCTGGGCGTAGGCGGCGTCGACGCAGCTGGCTCCGGCGGGGAGGCTGATCGTGCCGGGTGCGCTGCCGTCGGCACGGAAGACGGTGATCTCGTCGTCCTCGGCGAGGTCGGCGCGGAGCGAGGTCCAGAAGGTGTCCGGGTCGGGGGCGGCCTGCTGCCAGTCGAGGAGCCGGGAGAGCCAGCCGGGGCGGGTGGGGTCGACGCGCTCACCGTCCTCGGCGGCCGGCGCGTCGACGGTGGCGGGTGCGCCGGTCGCTTCGGGTGCGCCGGGTGCGCCAGGTGCGCCAGGTGCGCCGATTCCGGACGGTGCGTCGGACGTGGCTGATGTGGCGGACGCAGCGGATGTGGCGCGGGTGGCAGGTGTGGCGCGGCGTGCAGGTGCGGCGCGGCCGGCGCGGGCGGCGATGTCCCGTGGCGAGGCGATTCCCCGGCGGCCGGTGGTCGCCGATGCCGCGGGGGCCGTGCCGGCCTGGGCCTCTCCGTCCGGGGTGGCGCCCGGCTGCGCCGTCGTCTCCTGCCCCACGTGCGGGTTGCCGAGGGCGACGACCCCCGCCTCCGCGACCGTGTGCATCCGGTGGGTGCGGATGAGGACCTCGGCCACGGCGCCGTCGGGGGCGGCGACGGCGGTGTGCAGGGACTGGTACAGGTTGAACTTGGGGGCCGCGATGAAGTCCTTGAACTCGGAGATCACCGGGGTGAAACAGGTGTGGAGCTCGCCGAGCACCGCGTAGCAGTCGGCGTCCTCGGAGACCAGGACGAGGAGCCGCCCGAAGTCGCAGCCGCGCAGCTCGCCGCGCTTGAGGCGGACGCGGTGGACGGAGACGAAGTGGCGCGGGCGGACGAGGACTTCGGCGCCGATGTCCGCCTCGCGCAGGACCGCCGAGACCTGTTCGGCGACGGCGCCGAGCGCGTCGCCCGCGTGCGGGTTCGCGGCGATGAGCGCGCGGGTGGTCTCGTACTCCTCGGGGTGGAGGATCGCGAAGACGAGGTCCTCCAGCTCGGTCTTGAGGGCCTGGACCCCGAGCCGTTCGGCCAGCGGGATGAGGACGTCCCGGGTGACCTTGGCGATCCTCGCCTGTTTCTCGGGCCGCATCACCCCGAGCGTGCGCATGTTGTGGAGCCGGTCGGCGAGCTTGATCGACATCACCCGGACGTCGTTGCCGGTGGCGACCAGCATCTTGCGGAAGGTCTCGGGTTCGGCGGCGGCGCCGTAGTCGATCTTCTCCACCTTGGTGACGCCGTCGACGAGGTAGGCGACCTCGTCGCCGAACTCCCGGTGCACCTGATCGAGCGTCACATCGGTGTCCTCGACGGTGTCGTGGAGGAGCGACGCGGTCAGGGTGGTGGTCTCCGCGCCGAGTTCGGCGAGGATCAGGGTCACCGCGAGCGGGTGGGTGATGTACGGCTCGCCGCTCTTGCGGAACTGGCCACGGTGCGAGGACTCCGCGAGGACGTACGCCCGGCGCAGCACCGAGAGGTCGGCCTCGGGATGGTGGGCGCGGTGCGCCTCGGCGACATGGCTGATCGCGTCGGGCAGCCGGTCACGGGACGCCGGTCCCGCGGTGGCGCCGAGCAGCGCGGCGCGGCCGATCCTGCGCAGGTCGATGCGGGCGCGCCCGCGTCTGCGGGCGGTCGTATCGGTGACGGCGGCTTCCGCCGAACTCACAGGGTTGGTGGCCTCTGCGCTCATGGGGCACCTCCGGCAACGTCGACCGGCGGTGGGCGGGCCAGGCGTGCCCGGGGGCCGGTGCTTGATGCTACCGACCCCACCACGTGGCGCAGTCGCCCTCTCGCTCAGCGTGAATCGGATCACCCATTCGAGCGACAAATCAGTCGTTGACTGTTTCGATTCCGTCGCTTCCTTCGATTCCCGCGGGGCTGGGGCGCCCGTCCTCAGCCGAGCCAGGCGGGGTCGACGGTGCCCTCGGCGACGATCACCGCGGGCCCCGTCATGTCGATCTGCCCGTCGGGATGCTCGGTGATGACCAGCGTCCCGCCGAGCACGTCGACGGTGTACGTGACGGGGGTGCCGCTCTCGGCGGGGTCGGCGCCGTCCCGGCGGGCGGTGGCGACGGCGACGGCGCACGCGCCCGTACCGCAGGAGCGGGTCTCGGCGGCGCCGCGCTCGTGGACCCGCATGGCGACGTGGCGGGGGCCCCGGTCGGCGACGAACTCGATGTTCACCCCGTCCGGGTAGACCGCGGCGGGCGCGTACGGCGGCTCGGAGTAGAGGTTGCCCGCGTGGTCGAGGTCCTCGACGAAGGCGACCGCGTGCGGATTGCCCATGTTCACGTTGCGCGCGGGCCAGCTGCGCCCGTCGACGGTGACGGTGACGCCGGCCTCGGGGAGGACCGCGCGGCCCATGGCGACGGTGACGGAGCCGTCCTTGTCGAGGTGGACGCGCTTGATGCCGCCGCGGGTGGCGACGGCGACCTCGCCGGCGGTGGCGTGCCCGGCGTGCTCCAGGTAACGGGCGAAGACCCGGACCCCGTTCCCGCACATCTCGGCGACCGAGCCGTCGGCGTTCCGGTAGTCCATGAACCACTCGGCCTCGTCGGCCATGTGCCGGGCCTCGGGGTGGGCGGCGCTGCGCACGACGTGCAGCAGCCCGTCGCCACCGATGCCGGCCCGTCGGTCGCAGAGGCGCGCGACGACGGCCGGGGGAAGGTCCACGGCGTTCTCCGCGTCGGGGACGATCACGAAGTCGTTCTCGGTGCCGTGGCCCTTGAGGAACCGGAGGGGCGGGAGTGGTGAGGTCTGCGCGCTGGTCACGAGATCAACTGTACGGGGTGGCCCCGACAGCCCGCCCGGTCGCCCACAGGGCGGTCGGGGCCGAGGCGCTCACACCGGCCGGTGCGGGGCGCGGGCGCCGGTCGGTGCGAGGGGGTCGGTGCGCGGCGGGTCGCGCGGAGCCGTCCGTACGAGGCCGCGCGGCGGGTCGCGCGGAGCCGTCCGTACGAGGCCGCGCGGCGGGTCGCGCGGAGCCGTCCGTACGAGGCCGTGGACCCGTCGTACGGTCAGCGCAGGCGGGCGACGCGCCAGACCGCGAGGGCGACCAGCGCTGCGATCGTTGTCACGTACAGCGCGAGGTAACGCCAGTTCGGGCGCTCGCCCGAGCCGCGCGGCGGGAGGCCCGGCCAGGTGTAGCCGACCTTGCGGGCGGCCATCACGCCCCAGCCGGCCGCGCAGAAGCTGATCAGCAGACCCAGCATGGCGAGGACGGCGCCGCCGTCCCCGGAGCCGAAGGCGAGCGGGAACGCGAACATCAGCGAGCCGACGGCCGCCAGACCCACGATCGGGGCGAGCTGCCAGATCCTCAGCCGACGCTGGGGACGCAGTTCGACCTCGACCTCGTCGGCGTCCACCTCGACGGCGGTTCCCACCGCGTCGTCGGGGCCGTCCGGGGTCAGCCCCGGGGCGCCGACCGGCAGGTCGTCGATCGGACGGCCCGGTGTGTCACCCGTCGGGTCACCGAGCGCCGATTCGTGCTGTTCTCTGTCGCGAGGGCCGGCCTCCATCGCCACGCGCCCTCCCCACTCGGACTCCACTTGGTCGATCGATGCTCGATGATGGCACGCTCCCGACCGCCGAAATGACGGGCAGGGCGTCCCGATGCCATCACGTGATCAGGCTGTAACCGCTCGTTCGACCAACGAGAGCGCCTGCCCCGGGAGTTCCCCCCGGTGATCTGCGGCTCCGCTGAGCCAGTGGACGCGCGGGTCGCGACGGAACCACGAGTCCTGGCGGCGGGCGAAGCGCTTGGTGGCGCGGACGGTCTCGGCGCGCGCCTCGTCCTCGGTGCACTCCCCCGCGAGCGCGGCGAGGACCTGCTGGTAGCCGAGGGCGCGGGCCGCGGTGCGCCCCTCCCGCAGGCCCCGGGCCTCCAGGGTGCGCACCTCGTCGACGAGGCCGGCCTCCCACATCCGGTCGACGCGCGTGGTGATCCGCTCGTCGAGTTCGGGGCGGCCCACGTCGACACCGATCTGGACGGTGTCGTACACGGAGTCGGGGCCCGGCAGGTTGGCGGTGAAGGGCTTGCCGGTGATCTCGATCACTTCGAGGGCGCGGACGATCCGGCGTCCGTTGCTGGGCAGGATCGCGCGGGCCGCCTCGGGGTCCGCCTCGGCGAGCCGGGTGTGCAGGACGCCGGGGCCTCGCTCCTCGAGCTCGGCCTCGAGCCGGGCCCGGACGGCGGGGTCGGTGCCGGGGAACTCGAGGGCGTCGACCGCACCCCGTACGTACAGACCGGAGCCGCCGACGAGGACGGGGGTGCGGCCGGCGGCGAGCAGCCGGTCGATCTCGGCGCGGGCGAGGCGCTGGTACTCGGCGACGCTGGCCGCCTCGGTCACGTCCCAGATGTCGAGGAGGTGGTGCGGAACGCCGCCGCGTTCCTCCGGCGTCAGTTTGGCGGTCCCGATGTCCATCCCCCGGTAGAGCTGCATGGAGTCTGCGTTGACGACCTCGCCCCCGAGCTGCTGGGCCAGGAATACACCCAGATCGGACTTTCCGGCCGCTGTGGGGCCGACGACGGCGATGACCCGCGGGGCGGGAGCTGCACTTCTCACCGCACCAGTCTCGCAAACCTCCCGGCCCGTCCCCGAATGAGCTACGTGACGGTGCCTCATCCGGCTTCGTTGCCTGTTGCGAGGTTCCTGCCGTCGATCATCACGGAATCCCTCCCATCCGAGTACGCTATGGAGTGAATATGGGCGTTTTTGCAGTGTTTCGCCGTAAGAAGAAGGATGCGGCCGCGGTGTCGCCGGCGGAGGCGGAGACCGGGGCCGTCGCTCCGGCGGCGGACGGCGAGACGGAGACGGCGTCCGGTACGGACGCCCTGGAGGCCGCGACCGGATCCGGGGCCGACACGGCGAAGGCGGCGACCGCGGAGACGGACGGCGTCGACGCGGACGAGTCGGAGGCCGGAGCGGTCGCCTCGGAGGTCGTGGAGGTCGTGGAGATCCCGAAGCAGCAGTCCGTCGAGGCCGCCGCGGACAACGAGGCCGGCGAAGGCGCCCGTAAGTAGGCAGCACACGGAACACGGACTCCTCGGGGGTCCTCTGAGGGAAGGTGCCCCATGGGTCTCCTGGATTCGCTGAAGGCAAAGCTCGCCCCGGCCAAGGACAAGGTCGCCGACCTCGCGCAGCAGCACGGGGGCAAGATCGATCACGGCATCGAGAAGGCCGCGAAGCTGGTCGATGAGAAGACCAAGGGCAAGTACAGCGACAAGATCCATTCCGGTACGGACAAGGCCAAGGACGCACTGGACCGGATCGGTCACAAGGACGACGGCACGCCGGGGAGCGGAAGCGCCCCCGGGACAGGCCCCACGGTCGGCACCGGCCCCTTCCCCGGGACGGCCGACCCCACGCCCGGCAGTGGCACCACGCCCGGAAGCAACGGCACGACACCGCCGCCGAGCGCCTGACGTCCGGCGTCACCCGGCAGTCCCTCCGCACGGCGGGGGGGGGGGGGAGACCGGGCTCCTCGGGCGGCCGACGTTTTCCTCCACCCCTGTTTACCGGCACTCCGGACCGAGGTGCGAACAAACGCTCCCCCCCGCCCCCCCCCCCCCCCCCCCCCCCCCCCCCCCCCCCCCCACCCCCCCCACCCCCCCCCCCCCCCCCCCCCCCCCCCCCCGCCGGCCCCCCCCCCCCCCCCCCCCCCCCCCCCCCCCCCCCCGTTTCCGCACACCCGCGTGCCGAGGCCCTCAGGACCAGGCGGCCACGAAGTACCCCACGCCGTACGGGGCGTCCTCGAAGAGCAGCCGTCCGTCGAGGTCCGCGCCCTCCGCGGCGCCCGCGAGGACCTGCCAGGGGGCGCGGCCGGCCGCCTTCAACTCGTACGCGAGTTCCGGTTCCAGGGCGAGCAGCGCGGCCGCGTCGGCCGTGCCGAGGGCGCGGGCGGCCTCCGCGTCGAAGCCCGCGGCCCGCTCGTCGAGGTAGCCCGGCGCCTTGACGGTCCGGCAGGCACTGCCGTCGCCCATCACCAGGAGGGCGACCCGCTCGGCCGAGTCGGCGAGGCCGCGGCCGATCCCGGCGCAGACGTCCGGCGTCGCCTTCGGGTCGACGCCGAGGCCCTCGATCGGCGCGTCGGCCCAGGCGGCCCGGCCGAGGAGCCAGGCGCCGACGGCGAGGGCGGCGGGCAGGGGGCGGTCGTCGGCGGGTTTGTCGGCTGTCCGGTCGTCGGGGCGGTCGTCGGGCCGGTCGTCGGCGGCCGGTCCCCCGCTCGGAGGTTCGGTGCCTCCCAGTCGTACGGAGAGGTCGACGCCGAAGCCGGCGAAGGAGCCGGCCGAACCCGCGGGGAAGACGCCGTGCGCGCCCCCGTCGGCCGGCCCGACGACGTACAGCCGGTCGGGACGCGCCGCGGCGAGCAGCCCGACGACGTCCGTACAGGCCGCCCGCGCGGCGTCCAGCTCGGGGGCGGCGCCGGTCGCGACCTCGGGCACGAGGAGCGGCGGGCAGGGGCAGACGGCGGCGGCGACAAGCATGATCGGCAGCCTACTGCGCGCCGCCCTCGGAGCCGGGCTCCCCGGGCGCCCTGACACGCCGTCCGCCCGGTGCGCCCGGTGCGACCGGTGCGACCGGTCGGGCCGCGCGTGACCACGCGCCCGACGTGACTGCGCGCCCGATGCGACCGACGCGACCGCGCGCGCCCGATGCGACCGATGCGACCGATGCGACCGATGCGACCGATGCGACCGATGCGACCGATGTGAGCGCGCCCGACCGGCCGCTACTCGGGCGCCCCGGCCTTCGAGTCGTGGACCAGCTCGGCGACGCCCATCGTGATCTCGGTCAGCGTCACCGCGCCCTTGACGATCACCAGGTAGCTGTCGCCGCCCGGCATGCGGTACACCTCGCGCCACTTCTCCCGCATGGGCGCGCGGTACGCCCTGGTGGCGGCGAGCAGCGACTCCCGGGCGTCCTCCCGGGTGCCGCTCACCCGGGCGACCACCTCGGTGAAACAGGATTCACCCGACGCGTACTGCGCGTAGACGATCCACTTCTCCATGCGTTCCCCCCCCACGGGTACGAGCGGCGTCAGTGGCTCCCGCAGGCCGGGACCTCGGCCGCCGGGAGCGGCTCCGGGACCCCGATCTTCGGCAGCCCGAGCAGGACGCCCGCCGGCTTCGCGGCGGACGCGGTGGTGCGCTTCTCCCAGGCGTCGCCGGCACGGGTGCGGCGCACCGCCGCGACGGGCCCCTCGGCGAGCAGGTGGTGGGGGGCGGCGTACGTGATCTCGACGGTCACGACGTCGCCGGGGCGGACGTCCTCGTCCGGCTTGGTGAAGTGGACGAGCCGGTTGTCGGGGGCGCGGCCCGAGAGGCGGTCGGTGGCGCCGTCCTTGCGGCCCTCGCCCTCGGCGACCATGACCTCCAGGGTGCGGCCGACCTGCTTCTTGTTCTCGTCCCAGGAGATCTCCTCCTGGAGGGCGACGAGCCGCATGTAGCGCTCCTGCACGACCTCCTTGGGGATCTGGCCCTCCATGTCGGCGGCCGGGGTCCCGGGGCGCTTGGAGTACTGGAAGGTGAAGGCGTTCGCGAAGCGGGCCTCGCGGACGGCGTGCATCGTCTGCTGGAAGTCCTCCTCGGTCTCGCCGGGGAAGCCCACGATGATGTCGGTGGAGATGGCGGCGTGCGGGATGGCCGCGCGGACCTTCTCGATGATGCCGAGGAAACGCTCCTGCCGGTACGAGCGGCGCATCGCGCGGAGGATCGAGTCCGAGCCGGACTGCATCGGCATGTGCAGCTGCGGCATGACGTTCGGGGTCTCGGCCATCGCCGCGATCACGTCGTCGGTGAAGTCGCGCGGGTGCGGGGAGGTGAAGCGGACGCGCTCCAGGCCCTCGATCTGTCCGCAGGCGCGCAGCAGCTTGGAGAAGGCCTCGCGGTCACCGAGGTCGGAGCCGTACGCGTTGACGTTCTGGCCGAGCAGGGTGATCTCGGAGACGCCCTCGGCGACCAGCGCCTCGATCTCGGCGAGGATGTCGCCGGGGCGGCGGTCCTCCTCCTTGCCGCGCAGGGCCGGGACGATGCAGAACGTACAGGTGTTGTTGCAGCCGACGGAGATCGAGACCCAGGCGGCGTACGCGGACTCGCGGCGGGTCGGCAGCGTCGAGGGGAAGGCCTCCAGCGACTCGGCGATCTCGATCTGGGCCTCCTCCTGGACGCGGGCGCGCTCCAGGAGGACGGGCAGCTTGCCGATGTTGTGCGTGCCGAAGACCACGTCGACCCAGGGGGCCTTCTCGACGATCGTGTCGCGGTCCTTCTGGGCGAGACAGCCGCCGACGGCGATCTGCATGCCGGGGCGGGTGGTCTTCCTCGGGGCGAGCCGGCCGAGGTTGCCGTACAGCTTGTTGTCGGCGTTCTCACGGACCGCGCAGGTGTTGAAGACGACGACGTCGGCGTCCCCGTCGGAGCCCTTGGGGGCTTGGACGTAACCCGCCTCTTCCAGCAGACCGGAGAGCCGCTCGGAGTCGTGGACGTTCATCTGGCACCCGTAGGTGCGGATCTCATAGGTCTTGGTGCCGTCAACGCTCACTGCGGTGCTCCGGTCGCTGCTGCTCGTCATGCGTCCAAGGGTAGGCGGTCCCCGGAGGGCCTCAGGCCGGACCGGGGGCGGACCGGGAGGTCGGGCCGGGAGGTCGGGCCGGGAGGTCGGGCCGGGGGGCTGGTCGGGAGGTCGGGCCGAGAGGTCGGGTCGGGGGGGCTGGTCGGGAGGTCGGGTCGGGGGGGCTGGTCGGGAGGTCGGGTCGGGGGGGCTGGTCGGGAGGTCGGGTCGGGGGGGCTGGTCGGGAGGTCGGGTCGGGAGGTCGGGTCGCCCGCCGGGCTCCGGGCCGTGCGCCCGTGACCCTGCGGTTTTCCGCAGGGTCGGATGTACGGAGAACCGCACCGGGGTGGGCGGGAACCCCCATACCGGCGCTGAGCTGCGGTTCCTAGGTTCGAGGGAGAAGCGCGGGGCACCCGCCCCGCACCCTCCCGGCCGGCTTGGAGTCCTGTCATGAACCTCGACCTCACGACCCTGGCGATCGCCCAGCAGCCCGCCGACGGCGTCGCCGGCTGGGCCGCCGACCTCGTGGACACGATGGGCGGCCCCGGAGCCGGTCTCGCCATCGCCCTGGAGAACCTCTTCCCCCCGCTGCCCAGCGAGGTGATCCTGCCGCTGACCGGTTTCGCCGCCGGTCAGGGAGTGCTGAGCCTGGCCTCCGCGCTGTTCTGGACGACGCTCGGTTCGGTCGTGGGAGCGGTGGCGCTCTACTGGATCGGGGTGCTCTTCGGCCGGGACAGGATGCATGCGATCTGGCGGAAGCTGCCCCTGGTGAAGTCCTCCGACCTGGTCCGTACCGAGGAGTGGTTCGCCAAGCACGGCACCAAGGCCGTCTTCCTCGGCCGCATGGTGCCGATCTTCCGGAGCCTGATCTCGGTGCCCGCCGGTGTCGAGCGGATGCCGATGCCGCTCTTCGTCATGCTCACCACGCTCGGCAGTCTCATCTGGAACAGCGTCCTCGTGATGGCCGGCTACTGGCTGGGCGACCGCTGGGACCTCGTGGAGACGTACGTGGGGGTCCTGTCGAAGGCGGTGCTCGTCATGGTCGTCGTCGCGGTCGTGGCCTACGTGGCGGTCCGGCTGCGCGGCCGGGGCCGGGGCCGGGGCCGGGCCACCCAGCACCGGCGTGCCTCGTGACCCCCGACGCCCGTCCCACCGGTACGGCACCGCTTCCCGCACAGCCCTGGCGATCTTGCCCGGGCTGTGCGGGCGCACTAGTCTCGGGCCCCGTGTACGGGGACGGGGGATCGGCGAGTACCGGGAACGGCGCGGGTGGGTACGCACCCGGTGGGAACGAACCCGTCACCCGCACGACCGTCCCGTCCTGGCCCCGCCGCGGCCTCGGGACCCTCCTCGGCTGCGCGACCGCGCTGCTCGGCGCCCTCTACTTCCTCGTCGTCGGTACGGCTCTCGGCCCGTTCCTGCTCTGGCCGCGCACCCGCTCCAGCGCCCTGGAGATCCTGATGGCCGGCGCCCGGCGCCTGGTCACCGTCGAACGGGCCCGCCGCTCCGTCTTCTTCGGCGACCTCTTCCCCGAGCACTACAAGGCCTCGGACCGGAAGATCCTGCGCTACCTCGCCGTCCGCAGCTACACGGGACTGCTCTGCGCGGTCGTGCTCGCGCTGCTCGTCTTCGGCGCCGTCCTGGCGGGAATCCTGGCGTACGGCGTGGGACGGGGCACGCTCGACTGGGACGAACTGCTCACCCAGGTCCTGCTCGGCGGTGTGCTGCTCTTCCTCGACGTCCAGGGCCTGTACTCGCTGGCCGCGCTCGACGCCCGTACCGCCCGTGCGTGTTTCGGGCCCTCCGAGCGGGAGCTGCTCCAGCGCCGCATCGACGAACTCGCCGCCAGCCGGGCCGCCGTCGTCGAGGCCGTGGACGCCGAGCGGCGGCGCATCGAACGCGATCTCCACGACGGGGTCCAGCAGCGCCTGGTCGCGCTGGCCATGCTGATCGGCCGGGCCCGCCGCGGCCGGCACCCCGAGCAGGCCGACGCGCTGCTGCTCCAGGCACACGAGGAGTCCCGGGGCGTACTGACCGAACTGCGCGAGGTCGCCTGGCGGGTGTACCCGTCGGCGCTCGACAGCCTCGGGCTCGAAGAGGCGATCGGCGGGGTCGCCGAGCGGAGCACCATCCCGCTGCGGACCCGTTTCGAGGTCGCCGAGCCGCTGCCCCGGCCGGTCGAGACGGCGGCCTACTTCGTGGTGTCGGAGTCCGTGACGAACGCGGCCAAGCACTCCTCGGCCTCGGGGATCTCGGTGACCGTGGCCCTCGAAGGGGCGCGGCTCACCGTGCGGGTCGAGGACGACGGCACGGGCGGCGCGAACGAGACCGGCAGCGGGCTGACCGGACTGCGCAGCCGGGTGGCCGCGCTCGACGGCGTGCTGCACATCCACAGCCCCCTCGGGGGACCGACCACCATCACCGCGGAGCTGCCGTGCGCGTAATCCTTGCCGAGGACTCGACCCTGCTGCGGGAGGGCCTGGTCAGGCTCCTCGCCGAGGAGGGCCACGAGGTCCTGGCGGCGCTCGGGGACGCGTTGACGCTGCTCAAGGAGGTCGAGGAGCAGCGGCCGGACGTCGTCGTGGTGGACATCCGGATGCCCCCGACCCATACGGACGAGGGGCTGCGCGCGGCCGTCGAGATCCGCGAGCGCTGGCCGGAGGTGAGCGTGCTCGTGCTCTCGCAGCACATCGAGCGCCACTACGCGGCCAAACTCCTCGCCTCCAACGCCGAGCGGGTCGGCTATCTCCTCAAGGACCGGGTGGCGCAGGTCGAGGAGTTCCTCGACGCGCTGGAGCGCATCCATGCCGGCGGGGCCGCCATCGACCCGGAGGTCGTACGGCAGTTGGTCATCCGGACCACCCACGGGGATCCGCTCGCGCGACTGACGCCGCGGGAACGGACGGTCCTGGAGGCGCTCGCGGAGGGGCACACGAACGCGGCCATCGCGCAGAAGCTGCACATCTCGCTGAGTTCGGTGGAGAAGAACCTCAACACCGTCTTCGACAAGCTGGAACTGACCCACACGACCGGCTACAGCCGGCGGATCCTCGCGGTGCTCCGCTATCTGGAGTCGTAACGGGCCGTCCTCCGGCCCGGCTTTACGGGAAACCGCACCGGATTACCCCGTACTCCCGTCCTTCCGCCGTCCCTAGCGTTTCTCCCGTCGCGCACACGCGAAGCCAACGGGAGGGAACCGCACATGCGAAGGAAACCGGCGACGGTACGGATGGCGCGATGGAGTGCCACGCATCCGTGGTCCGCCATCGGCCTGTGGGTGGTCTTCGTCGCGCTCTGCCTCTTCCTCGGCGGAGCCGCCGGAACGCAGAAGATCAGCGACGAGGAGTCGGGGGTCGGCGAGTCCGGCCGCGCCGGCCGGATCACCGCCTCGGGGCATTTCACCGAGAAGCCCGAGGAGAGCGTCCTCATCACCGCCACGAGCGGCGGAGAACTCGACGTCGCCACCGCGCGGAAGGCCGCGACGGAACTCGCCGGGAGGATGAACGCCCTGCCCGAGGTGGAGAGCGTCGGCGCCGCCTTCCCCTCCCCCGACGGCAAGGCGCTGCTGCTCCCGGTGACCATGAAGGGCGACACGGAGAACGCCGACACCCGGGTCCAGCCGCTGCTCGACGCGAGCGCGGCCACCGAGAAGGCCCACGAGGGCATCAGGATCGACCAGATCGGCACCGGGTCCACGGCCAAGGGGCTCGGCGAGACCCTCGGCGAGGACTTCGAGAAGGCCGAGCTGATCAGCCTTCCGCTGACCCTCCTGATCCTGCTCGTCGTCTTCGGCGCGGTCATCGCCGCCGGTGTGCCGGTCCTGCTCGCCCTGTCCTGCGTCGGCGCGGCGATCGGCCTGTCCACCCTCGCCTCGCACGTACTGCCCGAGACCAGCGCCGTCAGCAACGTCATCCTGCTCATGGGCATGGCCGTCGGCGTCGACTACTCGCTCTTCTACCTCAAGCGGGAGCGCGAGGAACGCCGGAAGGGCGCCTCTCACCTCGCCGCCATCGAGATCGCCGCCGAGACCTCGGGGCACACCGTCGTCGTCTCCGGCAGCACCGTCATCGTCTCCATGGCGGGCCTCTACCTCGCCCAGGAGGCCACGTTCGCCTCGCTGGCCACCGGATCGATCATCGTGGTGGCCGTCGCCGTCCTGGCCTCGCTGACCGTGCTGCCCGCGCTCCTCGCCAAGCTCGGCCGCTGGGTCGACCGGCCCAAGGTGCCGCTCCTGTGGCGGCTCACCATGCGCTCCACCGAGTCCCGGCTCTGGCCCGCGCTCCTGCGCCCCGCGCTCGTACGGCCCGTGCTCACGCTCGTGGTCTCCGTCGGCGCCCTGCTCGCCCTCGCCCTCCCGGCCCTCGACATGCGGCTGAAGCAGCCGGGCTCCGACGACCTGTCCCGCGACATCCCGGTCGTCCGTGCCATGGACCGGCTGACCGCGGCCTTCCCCAGCAAGGGCACCGTGCACCAGGTGGCCGTGAAGGCCCCCGTCGAACGGGCCGACGAGGTCGAGGCCGCGCTCAGGACGCTGCTGAGCCGCACCGAGGGACAGGAGCTGTTCGCCCACGACCGCACGCCCACGATCCGTACGTCGGCCGACGGGCGCGTGCACACCGTCGCCGTCGGCACACCGCACTCGCCGAGGAGCGACGGGGCACGCGAGTCCCTCGAACTGCTCCGGGCCTGGGTGCCCGAGGCGCTCGCGCCCGTCCGGGGCGCCGAGAGCGCGGTCGGCGGCAAGGTCGCCCAGGGGGTCGACTTCACCGGCCACCTGGAGGACCGGATGCCATGGGTGGTCGGCTTCGTCCTGCTGCTGACCTTCGCCACCATGGCCTTCATCTTCCGGTCCCTCGCCGTGGCGCTCTCCGCGATCCTGCTGAACCTGCTGTCGGCGGCCGCCTCGTTCGGCGTCCTCGTCGCGGTCTTCCAGCACACCTGGGCCGAGGGCGTGCTCGACTTCCACAGCTCGGGGGCGGTCGTCTCCTGGCTCCCGCTGTTCCTCTTCGTGGTCCTCTTCGGACTCTCGATGGACTACCACGTGTTCGTGGTGAGCCGGATCCGCGAGGCCGCCCTCGACGGCGCCGACGTCCGCGCCGCCGTCCGCGACGGGATCACCCGCTCCGCCGGCGTCGTCACCGGCGCGGCGATCGTCATGGTGGCCGTGTTCGCCGTCTTCGGCACGCTCAGCATGGTGGAGTTCAAGCAGCTGGGCGTCGGCCTGGCGGCGGCGATCCTGCTCGACGCGGTGGTGATCCGGATCTTCGTCCTGCCGGCCCTGATGACGGCCCTCGGCCGGTGGAACTGGTGGCCGGGCGGCCTCGGTCCGGCATCGCGCGGCCGGCACGCGGCCGGCTCCGACGAGGTCCGGCAGCCGCGCCCGCCGGTGCCGACGGCGGCATCGGCACCGCATCGGCACCCGTGAGGGAACAGCGGCGGTAGGCGATGCCGGCGGGGGGGCGAGGCGCGCTCCGGGGTACCGAGGTGCCGGGGCATCAGGGCGCGGGGCGGTCACCCGCCCCACCCTGCCCGGCTCACCCCCGCCACTCGGCGAGGACCTCCTCCGTGTGCTCGCCGGGAAGCGGTGCGCGGTCAGGGGCCTCCGCGGGGGTGCGGTCGAAGCGGGAGGGCGGGGCGGGCTGGCGGGTGGTGCCGTCGCCGATCGCCACGAAGGCCCCGCGGGCGGCGAGTTGGTGGTGCGCGGCGGCCTCCGCGGCCGTGAGGACCGGGGCCACCCCCGCGTCCACGGCGTCGAAGAGCTTCACCCAGTGCTCGCGGTCCCGGGTCGCGAAACGGCCCCCGATCAGCTCGCGCAGCGCGGGCCAGGCCGCCGGATCGGAGCGGTCCGGGAGGCCGCTGTCCTCGGGGAGGGTGCCGGCGTCCGTGAGACCCAGCTGCTCCAGGAGGTTCTGGTAGAGACGGGGTTCGATGGCGGCGACCGCGAGGTGGCGGCCGTCGGCGGCCCGGTAGAGCGAGTAGTGCGGGGCGTCGGTGACGGTGTGGTTGCCGGGGACCTCGCGCCACTGGTGGATCAGCGTGGAGATCAGGGCGGCGCCGTCCGCGAGGGCGGTGTCGACGACCTGGCCCCGGCCCGAGCGCTCCCGCTCGTGGAGCGCGGCCAGCAACCCCTGGACATGGGCGTTGGCGCCGCCGGCGAAGCTGGAGAGGTACGCGGTCGGCGGGAGCACCGGGTCCCCGGTGGCCGGGTCGACGTCCAGGGCCCCGGTCAGGGCCAGGACCGCCAGGTCGTGGGCGGCACGGCCGGCCCACTCGCCCTGCTGCCCCCAGCCGCTGACCCGCCCGTACACGAGGCGCGGGTTGCGGGCGTGGGCCGCCTCCGGCCCGATGCCGAGCCGGTCGGCGACTCCGGGGCGGAAGCCCTCGACCAGGATGTCCGCGTGCTCGGCGAGCGACAGCGCCTGCTCGACGCCCTCGGGGCTCTTGAGGTCGAGGGCGACGGAGCGGCGGCCGCGGGAGAGCGGGTTCTCCGCCGGGCGCGGCGCGTCGGGAGCGGCGGCCTTCCCGGGCGCCCGGTCGACCCGTACGACATCGGCTCCGAGCCCCGAGAGGACGGTTCCGACGAACGCCGTCGGCGCCGATCCGGCGAATTCCAGTACGCGCACTCCGGTCAGCGGTCCCGCCATGGCCAACTCCCTCGTGTCCAAAGGTCTGTGATGCTTTCCACGCTATTCCGGCGGGCGGGTCAGGAAACTGCGGACATCCGTAGCGTCCGGAATTCGGCGGCACCCGAGACTGAGGGAATTCCCCCTTTCCCGAAGCAGAAAGGCATGACGAAATGGCCGTCGTCTACACCGCCGAGGTCACCTCCACCGGGGACGGGCGCAACGGCGCCGTGCGTTCCTCCGACGGGTTGCTCGACCTTCCGCTGTCGAGCCCCAAGGCCGTGGGAGGGTCCGGCACCGCGACCAACCCCGAGCAGCTCTTCGCCGCCGGTTACGCCGCCTGCTTCCACAGCGCGCTCCGGGTCTCCGCGCGCGAGTCCAAGGTCGCGCTGTCGGACGACACGGTCGTCGCCGAGGTGGCGCTCCACAAGGAGGAGAGCGGATTCCACCTGTCGGTCGTCCTCACCGTCGAGCTGCCCGGACTCGACGCCGACGAGGCCCGTCGTCTGGCGGACGCGGCGCACGGGCGCTGCCCGTACTCGAAGGCGATCCGGGGGAATGTCGAGGTGCGGGTGAACCTCGCCTCTTGATGCGCGCGGAGACGAAAGGGAAAGCCCCCGTGGTCCTTCCACGGGGGCTTTCCCGATCTCTCGTCCGCGGCCCCGGAGTCAGGGCGTCGCCGCCGCGGCCGCCGCGGCCGCCGCCGGCAGTGCCTCGACCACCCGGCTCACCGCCCGGTCGTCGTGCGAGGCCGAGACGAACCAGGCCTCGAAGGGCGAGGGCGGCAGATAGACACCGCGGCGCAGGAGTTCGTGGAAGAAGGGCGTGTAGCGGTACGACTCCGTGGCGCGGACCCCGTCGAAGTCGACGACCTCGTCCTCGGTGAAGAAGACCGAGAACATCGTGCCGGAGTACTGGACCCGGTGCGCCACGCCCTCCTTGGTCAGGGCCGCCGAGACCTCGCGGCCGAGCGTCGTCGACACCTCGTCGAGCCGCTCGTACACCTCGGCGGTGCTGTGCCGGAGGGTGGCGAGGCCGGCGGCGGTGGCGACCGGGTTCCCCGAGAGGGTGCCCGCCTGGTAGACGGGCCCGGCCGGGGCCAGGTGGGCCATCACGTCGGCGCGGCCGCCGAAGGCCGCCGCCGGGAAGCCGCCGCCCATGACCTTGCCGAAGGTCAGCAGGTCGGGGGCGACGCCGTCCCGGCCGTACCAGCCGGAGCGGCCGGCCCGGAAGCCGGTCATCACCTCGTCGGAGATGAAGAGCGCCCCGTGCCGTGAAGTGATCTCCTTCAGGCCCGCGTTGAAGCCGGGCAGCGGCGGAACGGCGCCCATGTTGCCGGGGGCGGCCTCCGTGATCACGGCGGCGATCTCGTCGCCGACCTCCGCGAAGACCTTCTCGACGGCGGCCAGGTCGTTGTACGGCAGGACGATCGTGTCGCTCGCCTGGGCGCCGGTGACGCCCGGGGTGTCGGGGAGCGCGAAGGTCGCGAGACCGGAGCCGGCCGAGGCGAGGAGCGCGTCCACGTGGCCGTGGTAGCAGCCGGCGAACTTCACGATCTTGCCGCGTCCGGTGAAGCCGCGGGCGAGGCGGATCGCCGACATCGTCGCCTCGGTGCCGGAGCTGACGAGGCGGACCTGCTCGACCGGGGCGACCCGCTCGACGATCTCCTCGGCGAGCTCGACCTCCCCGGTGGACGGCGCCCCGAAGGAGGTGCCGCGCCCCAGGGCCGCCGTGACGGCCTCGACGACGGCCGGGTGCCGGTGGCCCAGGATCATCGGGCCCCAGGAGCAGATGAGGTCGACGTACTCGTTGCCGTCGGCGTCGGTGAGGTACGGGCCCTGGGCCGAGGCCATGAAGGGCGGGGTGCCGCCGACGGCCCCGAAGGCGCGCACCGGGGAGTTGACGCCGCCGGGGGTGACCCGGCGGGCCCGCTCGAAGAGCGCTCTGCTCGCGGTCCCTGCGCCGCTCATCGCCCGGCCTCCTCGGGAGCATCGAAGCCGAGGTCCGCGTCGAGGACGACGGCGCCCTTCGGGAGGACGCGGACCGGGTTGAGGTCCAGGGCGAAGCCGGCGGGCCAGTCCTGCACCAACGCGCCTACCTTGTGCAGGAGTTCGGCAGCCGCCTCGACGTCCACCGCGGCCCGTCCCCGCGCCCCGCCGAGTATCTTCGCGCCGCGCAGCCCGGCGAGGAGTTCCGCCCCTTCGCCGGGGGCGAGCGGCAGGAGCCGGTGGCCGACGTCGTCCAGGACCTCGGTGAAGATCCCGCCGAGACCGGCGGTGAGCACCGGACCCAGGTCGGTGGTGTGGACGCCGACGATCAGCTCGACGCCCTCGCCGTCCCCGTCGATCAGCTCCTCGACGAGCACCTGTCCGCCGAGCGCGGCGAGCCGGGCGTGGACCTCGGGCGCGGTGTCGGCGGTGACGCCGATCTCCACTCCCCCGGCCTCCGTCTTGTGGAGGAGGCCGGGGACGACGGCCTTGAGCACCGCCGTACCGCCGACTTCGGTCACGGCGCGCACCGCGTCCTCGGCGCTCTCGGCGGTCCGGCCCTTCGGCACCGTGATCCCCGCGTCGGCGAGGAGCCGCTTCAGCTCGGGCTCGGTGGCCCCGGCGCCGGGGCCGGGCACGGTTCCGGGGCGCGGGGCGTCCGGCAGGGTGCGGGGGCGGCTGACCTCCCAGAGGGCGGCGGCGGCGCGCAGGGCGCGGGCCGGTGTCGGGTACTCCGGGAGCCCGGCCTCGCGCAGGTCGCGGGGGGCGTCGGGGGCGAGGAAGTCGGCACCGGTGCGGGCGACGAGGATGGGCTTGCCGCCCTTCTCGGCCGCACGGGAGAGGGCGTTGACGGCCTTCTCGACATCGGGTCCTGCCATCACGCAGAAGGCGGCGACGATGATGTCGACGGTGTCGTCGGCGATCAGGACGTCGAGGGAGCGGTCGAAGAGCGAGGGGTCGCTGAGGACCGTGGCCGTGATGTCCACGGGGTTGTCGATGGCCCCGAAGGCGGGGACGATCTCGGCGAGCGCCTCCTTGCTGCGCGGCTCCAGGGCGCTGAGCTCCAGGCCGTGGGCCTCGACGGCGTCGGCGGCGAGGATGCCGGAGCCGCCGGAGGTGGTGACCACGGCGACGCGGTTTCCGGTGGGGCGCCGATCGGACTCGAAGACGCGTGCCACGTCGAGGAGTTCGTCGATGTCGTCGACACGCACGATGCCGAGGCCGCGCAGGGCCGCGTCCAGGACGCGGTCGTCGGTGGCGAGGGCGCCGGTGTGCGAGGCGGCGGCCCGGCCGCCGGCCTCGGTGCGGCCCGACTTGAGCAGGGCCACGGGCTTGCCGGAGCCGGCCAGTTCGCGGAGGGTGCCGATGTCCGGGGTGTCCTCCAGGTAGCCGAGCAGTCCCGTGACTTCGGGGACGGTGGCGAGCTCGCGGAGGACTTCGAGGGCGGTGACGTCGGCGTCGTTGCCGGTGCTGACGACCCAGCCGGGACGCAGGCCGCGCTCCAGGGCGAGGCTCGCGGCCCCGAAGCCGAGGGCACCGCTCTGGCTGACGAAGGCGAGGGTGCCGGGCTCGAAGGGTACGGACTCGGCGCCGAAGAGGGGGCTGAAGGTGGCGAGGACGCGGTTCTCGTACCCGACGGCGCCGATGCAGTTCGGGCCGATGATCCGCAGGCCCCCGGCGCGGGCCTTGGCGACGATCTCGTCCTGGAGGCGGGCGCCCTCCTCGCCGGTCTCGGCGAAGCCGGAGGAGGCGATGACGGCGAGCTTGACGCCGGCGGCCACGCAGTCGTCGACGGCGCCGGCGACCCGTTCGGCGGAGACCATGATCAGTGCCAGGTCGACGGGCCCCGGGGCGTCCTTCACGCTGGGGTACGCGGGGACGCCGAGGATCTCGGGGGAGCGCGGGTTGACGGGCAGGATGCGGCCCTTGTAGCCGTACCGGAGGAGGTAGTCGAGCGGCTTGCGGCCCAGGGCGCCGGGGCGCTCGCTGGCGCCGATGACGGCGATGGATCCGGCTTCCCAGAGAGCCGAGATGTCACTCATACGATGGCCTCGATCTTCGTCTCGTTCTGTGCGTTCGGGTCGTTCTGTGCGTTCGGGTCGTTCTGCGTGTGCGGGTGGTCCGGGCCGTTCGGGGTGGTGCTCCCGGCGCCGCCCTCGGCGTCCGCCGCCGCGAAGAGGCGGGTGAAGGCGGCGATGTGCCGGGCGCCGTCCGGGTCGGCCGCCAGCTCCCGCACCAGGACGGTGGGCTGGTGCAGGGCCTTGTCGACGATGCGCCGCACGCTGCGGTCGATCTCCCGCCGCACCGTGCCGTCGATGCCGTCGATGCCGTCCAACCGGCGTGCGAGCCGGTCGAGTTCGACTTCGGCGGCCTCGGCGGCCGCGGTCCGCAGCGCGGTGAGGACCGGCTTGGCGCCCGCGAGCCGCAGTCCGGTGCGGAACTGCTCGACCTCCGCGTCGATCAGCTCGTGCGCGGCCTGGACGCTGGCCGCCGAGATCTCGTCCTCCTGGCCCTCCTCCGCGATCCGGCGGAGGTCGACGAAGGTGACGCCGGGCAGTTCGGCCGCGGCGGGCGCGATGTTGTGGGGCAGGGACAGGTCGAGCAGGAACAGCTCGCGGCCGTCCCGGGCGGCGAGTGCCTCCTCGACGTCCCGGGCGGAGACGAGGTGGCCGGTGGCGGCGGTGGCGCCGACGATCACGTCCACCTCGGTGAGCAGCTGGGGCAGGTCCGTCAGGTCGTACCCGACTCCGCCGGTGGTCTCGGCGAGCCGCTGCGCCTTCTCCGGGGTGCGGTTGGCGACGTGCACCCGGTCGAGGCCGGAGCGGCGCAGCGCGGCGACGACGACTCCGGCGAAGGCTCCCGCGCCGATGACCAGGGCGGTCTTGCCGTGCAGGGAGCCGACCCGGCGCTCGAAGAAGCCGAGTCCGGCGGTGGCGAGCGAGCGGCCGGCCTCGTTGAGCCCGGTCTCGTTACGGGCCCGCTTGCCGACCCGCAGGGCGGTCTGCACGGCCTTGGCGAGGACCCGGCCGGTCCGGTCGAGCCGCTGGGACCGTTCGAGGCCCAGCTTCACCTGGCCGAGGATCTGGTCCTCGCCGACCACGACCGATTCGAGTCCGGAGGCCACGGCGAACAGATGGCGTACGGCTCCGTCGGCGTGGTGGCTGTAGAGGTGCGGGGCGAGCTCGTCGTGGTCGACGCCGGTGTGCTCCGCGAACAGCTTTCCGAGGCCGGTCAGTTCGCCGGGACCGCCCTGTTCGGCCGCGTCCCCGGAGCCCGTGGGGCCGCCCCGGGTCTCGGCGTAGATCTCCAGGCGGTTGCAGGTGGAGACGACGACGGCGGCGTCGATGCCGTCGACGGAGGTCACGTCGGAGACGAGGTCCTCGGCCGGCCGGTCGGTGCCGGCGAGTCTCTCCAGGAGGTCGAGCGGGGCGCTGGCATGGCTGATGCCGAGGACCAGCATGGTGGAGGACGGGCTCACCGGGTCACCGGTCCAGCGTCTGGGCGAACTCGGAGGCCCAGTAGGTGATGATCTGCGTGGCGCCCGCGCGGTGGATGGACGCCAGGCTCTCGCGGACGACCTGGTCGCGGTCGATCCAGCCCTTGGCGGCGGCCGCCTCGACCATCGAGTACTCGCCGGAGACCTGGTAGGCGGCGACGGGCACCTGCACGTGGTCGGCGATGAGCCGGACGATGTCGAGGTAGGCGAGCGCGGGCTTCACCATCACCAGGTCGGCGCCCTCGGCCACGTCGAGCGAGACCTCCAGGAGGGACTCGCGGATGTTGCCGGGGAACTGCTGGTAGCCCTTGCGGTCACCGCGCAGGGTGGACTCGACGGCGTCCCGGAAGGGGCCGTAGAAGTGCGAGGCGTACTTGGCGGAGTAGCCGAGGATGGCGACGTTCTGGTGGCCCGCCCGGTCGAGCGCCTCTCGGATGCGGCGGACCTGGCCGTCCATCATGCCGCTGGGGGCGACGATCTGGGCGCCCGCGTCGGCCTGGACGACGGCGGCCTGGGCGTACAGCTCGATGCTGGCGTCGTTGTCGACGTCGCCGTCGGCGTCCAGGACTCCGGTGTGGCCGTGGTCGGTGTACTCGTCGAGGTTGATGTCGCCGATGATCACGGAGGAGTCGCCGACCTCGGCGACGACGTCACGGAGGGCGACCTGGAGGATGCCGTCCGGGTCGACCGCGCCGGTGCCGGTGGGGTCCTTGTGCTCGGGGATGCCGAAGAGGATGAGTCCGCCGACTCCGTTGGCGACCGCCTCGGCGGCGGCCTTGCGGAGCGTGTCACGGGTGTGCTGGAACACGCCCGGCATGGAGGGGATCTCCCGCGCCTCGGTGAGGCCCTCACGGAGGAAGAGGGGCTGGACGAGGTTGGCGGGGCCGACGCGGGTCTCGGCGGCGAACCGGCGCAGCGCGGGCGTGCGGCGCAGCCGGCGGGGGCGGTAGTAAGGGGCGGCGGGGTCGGTGGCCGCGGTGTTGCGGCCGTAGGCGGCGTCGTACGTCATGGGCGTGACTCCTTCGAGGGCGTGGCGGCGTGCGGAGACGGAGCGGCGGGCGAAGACGGGGCGCGGGGTGCGGACCGGAGGCGGTACGGAGCCGGCGCGCGGGGCGGAGACGGGCCGAGGAGGGCGCGCAAGGCGGCGGACACGGCATCTCCTAGAGGGCCTCGCCGAGGAAGACCTGTTCCAGGTGCTTGGCGACGGGCTCGTCCGGACGGCTGAACCAGTAGCCGTGCCCACTGCGCTGGAACAGCTTCAACTCCCCCAGCTGCACGAGGGTTTCGGCGAACTTCACCGCGAGCCCGGCCGGATCGACGACGGGCAGGCCGTGCAGTTCGTGGATGCCGAGGTGCCAGAGGATCTCGTTGGGGATGCCCTCGGCGGGGATGATGACCTCGGCCCCGGCCCGCGCGGCCCGCGCGGCCGCCGCCGAGTACACCTCGACGAACTGGTCGAAGTCCCCTTCCAGGGAGCGGTGCACGGAGTCCCAGCCGCCGGGGACGACCTCGTACGAGCTGAGCGAGGACTCCAGGCGGTACTGCCGGATGTTGGCCCGGATGGGCTCCTCGAGGGGCGGCATGAAGCCGAGGACGCCGAAGCGCTGTCCGGTGAGCGCCGAGAGGAAGAAGGCCGTCTCGCCGTAGCCGAGGGTCGGGATGGAGGCGAGGTGGCGGGCGTCGCGCAGGCCGGGGTCCTGGCCGGCGGCGATCACCCAGGCGTCGTAGCCCTCCCGCTCCGCGACGAGCGCGGATTCGGAGAAGTGCCGGCTGAAGAGCACCTGGGCGGAGTGGTGGCCGACGAGCCCGAACGGTGTGGCGTCGGGGTAGGTGTCGGCCGGCAGGGTCTTGATGTCGATCGTGGTGCCGGGTGCGGCGATCGCGTCGAGGTGTTCGCGGTACCACTCGTCGAGCAGCGGCAGGCGTCCCTCAACGGTGTGCTTGTGAAACCAGATCCGCATGTGCGTCACCTTTCAGTGGTCGTGGTGCGACGTCGAGAAGTGATGCCTTGAGCAGGTAGTCGACGGCCGCTCGCGGGTCGGCGGCGGTGCGCCGCAGCGAGGCGAGCCGGGCCGGGAGTTCGTCAGCGCTGTCCAGTCCGGCCGTGCGGGCCTCGCTGCGCGGGATGACCGCCGTCTCGACGACGGATCGGCGCCGTTCGAGGGCCGCGTCGAGTGCCGCCTCGCCCGGGGCGTCGCCCCGCAGGACGGCGGCGAGGGCCCGGGCGGTCTCCACGGCGTCGTGGATCCCGCAGTTCATGTTCAGGCCGCCTGCGGTGGAGGTCAGATGGGCCGCGTCCCCGGCGAACAGCACCCGGCCGGCCCGGTAGCGGGGCAGCAGGAACCGCGCGAGCCGGTAGGTGTGGGCGTCGGCGATCCGGACGGCCCGCCCGGCGGCGCCCGGCAGGGCCTGCTCGACCCTGGCCCGTACGGCTTCGGGTGCGAGCACGGCGTCCCGGTCCGTGCCGCGCGGGATCCGGAAGATCAGCCGCCAGTGGTCGGGCATGCCCAGGGCGCTGAACGAGGCGCGGGCGTCGCGGACGTAGGACAGCGGGGCGAGCCCCGGGACCAGCTCGTCGAGCGGCGTCCCGGTGACCACGCGGAGCGCGTAGTCCGGGTATTCCTCGGCCGTGCCGGGCAGCCCGGCGAGCTCGCGGAGCCGGCTGCGGCTGCCGTCGGCCGCCAGGACGTACGGGTGACGGGTGACGGTGGCCCGCCCCGCCGCGTCCTCGGTGCGCAACCGCACCCCGCCGCCGGTCCGGCCGTCGGTGTGTGCGGCACCGGTGTGTTCGGCGCCGGTGACGGTGGCCCCGAAGCGTAGGTCGGCCAGTCCGGTGGCCGTCAGCTCGGCGAGCAGCAGCGGGGTGAGACGCGACTGTTCCACATGGAGCCGGTACGGGTGACCGGTGTGCCCGGCGAGCACGGAGTAGTCCAGCTCGGCGTGGACGACGCCGTCCAGGTCGCGCCACTGGACACGGTCGACGGTACGGCCCTGGCGGCGCAGCGCGGCGGCGACGCCGAGCTCGTCGAGGAGGTCGAGGGTGGAGGGGTGGAAGGTGGACGCGCGGGACTCGGTGGCCAGAGCCTGCCGGGACTCCAGGAGCGTCACGCGGACACCGCTCCGGGCGAGGACGAGCGCGGCGGTGAGCCCGACGGGTCCCGCGCCGACGACGGCGACCGGCCCGCGGGAGGCGGTATCGCCGCTCACGACACGGCCACGGCGGCATCGCGACCGGCGCCGGTGGCCTCGCGACCGGTGCCCGCTGCTGCGCCGGCCTTCGTGCCGGTCCGCTCGGCGAGCCGGCGCAGCAGCGGGTGGGCGTCCGGGCCGTCGGCCGGCAGGTCGAGGGCGTCCCGGGCCCACCAGGCGCTCGCCAGGTTGGAGGTGAGCAGGGTGCGCCCGCTGTCCCGGCCGAGTTCGGCGAGCGCGTCGAAGGTGAACATGCCGGTGCCGGTGAACAACAGCGTCGCGTCCTCGGGGAGTTCGGCCTCACGCACCTGCGCGACGAGCTCCTCGGTGGTCACGTCGTACGGGGAGAAGCGGGCGCCGGCCCGGATCTTGACCACCCGGTCGACGGCGAGTCCGGCCGACTGCCAGTAGGCGTGGGACAGTTCGGTGAGCCAGGGCTCGTACGGCGAGATCAGGACCAGCCGCTCGGCGCCCACCGCGCGCGCCGTGTCGAGGATGGCGAGCGCCGCCGACCGTACGGGGGCTCCCACGCGCTCGGAGAGCTCCGCGCAGAGGTCCCGGTCGCCGCCCGGCGTCAGAAGGTAGTGCGAGCCGGTGCAGGAGACGACGGCCGCGTCGAGACGCAGACCACCGAAATTCCCCAGCACTTCGGGGAGTACGTCGTTGTACTTCTCCAGCCGGCCGCGGAGGTCTTTTCCGGGGAGGACCGGGAAGCGTGAGGTGTGGACATTGAATGCGGGGCTGACAAGGCTGCCGATCTCGGGTTCGGCCGCGGCGTTTCCCGAAGGAACCACCACACCGAGTCGCGGCGCCGAATGCAGAGCCATGAACGAGTCACTCCCATCCGTCGGTGCCATTGACATCACCGTACGAGCGGAACGGGCCGCACATCGATACGGGATTCCGCACCCGTGGCCGGATTCATCACCCGACAGAACGACGGCGGGGGCCCCGGGGGGGGGGGGGGGGGTGGGGGGGAGGGGGGGGGGGGGAGGGAGGCGGGAGAGGGGGGAGGGAAAGGTGGGGGTAGGTGGCCCTTGG
>NZ_JBVHZJ010000030.1:0-2315 GCF_055574655.1 Streptomyces sp. NPDC029956
CACGACAGCCAGGCCCTGAAGCCCATGGTGCTCGGTCACCAAACGAGACACGACCCCTACCGCGGCCGGAACTTCAAGCCCCAGCGCCTGCACGCCGACAAGGCCTACGACGTACCTGAACTGCGGAAATGGCTCCGCGGCAAACGCATCGGCGTCCGCATCGCCCGCAAGGGAATCGAGTCGTCGGAACGACTCGGGCGGCGCCGGTGGGTGATCGAGCGGACCATGTCCTGGCTGACCGGCTACCGCCGGCTCAACCACCGCTACGAACGCCACCCCCGCAACTACCTGGCATTCCTCGGCCTCGCCGCAGCATTGTGCTGCTACAAGCGGCTCCACCGCCTCACCACATAGGACACGGTCTAAGAAGTGTCGACCGCACCCGCGTCGATCAGCCGGCGCGCCCGGGCCCAGGTGGCCGCCGGAGAGAACGCCGACGCCTCCCAGGTCGTCGACGTCACGGCACCCCTCCCCCCGTACTCCCGCATGATCGCGACATGCGGCGGCCAGGCGACGAAGGCCTGGAGTGCCGCCTCGTCGCGCCAGACCGCGACCGCGCCGCAGCGGCCCGCCAGGGGGCGCGCCCACAGCCACATCCCGTAGGCCCCTTCGAGGTCCGGCCACTCCGCCGCGAGCCGCCGGGCCGCGCGGTGGACGCCGAGCAGGTCGCTTCGCCGGTCGAGCCGGAAGTCGGTCATGCTGACCAGCATCGGTCCGCCCCCGTCCCGTCCACCGTACGGACCCGGCGTCCAGGACGACCTCAGCACGGGCGCCAGGCCGCCTGGCGGCCGAGGGTCGCGAGGATGCGGTCCAGCGGGTCCGCCCCGGCGGCCGGCTCCCGTTCGGGCCCGAAGGGGCCGCCCGGGGCCGTCCGGGCCTCGCCCGTCGGGACGGCCTCGGCGATCGGCAGCGCCAGGGCGAGGATCTCGGGGCCCGGGTCGTACGGGAGATCCAGGCTGCGGGCGACGTCCCAGCCGTGCACGACGTAGTCGACGAAGTGGAAGCCGAGGGCCCGTTCGGCACGGAACGTCCGGTCCGGGCCGAACTCGGGCAGGACGAGGGCCGCGTCCGGGCCGTCCACGGCCGCGAAGGCGTCGACGACCCGCTCGGCCGCCTCTCCGTACCGCGCGGGCGCGTCCCCGTTCACCGGATGGACCTTCCAATGCGCCGGATCCCGGCCGTCTCTGCGCGCGGCGGCCGCGAAGCCGTGGTGCTGGGCCGTCATATGGGCGAGCAGGTCCGCCAGGGTCCAGGCCGAGCAAGGGGTCGGCCGGGCCAGGTCGACCGGGCCGATCCGCCGCACCAGGGTCGCGCCGTGCCGGATCACGCGCGCGTGGAGGTGCCGGAGCCGGTCGAAGTCCACAGGGTTCGCGAGCCCGTTCCTATTCGTAGGCATGTGCATACGATGTGCGTGCGCGTATCAATTGTCAACGGGTCGGCAGCGGGCATGCGGGCAGCCGGTATTTTCGTGCCCATGGCCGAGAACACCGCAGCGAGCACCGCCGACACTCCCCCGGGCCGCCCGCGGCGCCCCGACCTCGCCGCCATGGTCGTCCCGCTCGGCCGCGCCCTGATGGCCGCCGAGCAGCCGGTGCTCGACACCCACGGCCTGACCATGTGGGCGTACGCGGTCCTCCTCCACCTCGACGAGCGCCCCATCCGCACCCAGGCGGCGCTCGCCGAGGCGATCCGGGCGGACAAGACGCGGATCATCCCCGTCCTGGACGACCTGGAGGCGCGGGAGCTGCTGCGCCGGCAGCCCGACCCGGCGGACCGGCGCGCCCGGCTGCTCTCCCTCACCGCCGAGGGCCGCAGGCTGCGCGACACCGTGCAGGCCGCGATCCAGGAGGGCGAGGACCGCCTGCTCGACGAACTGCCGGCGGCCGACCGCGAGGCGTTCCTCAGGGGCCTGCGCGCCCTGTACGAGCGAAACCGACCCTGAGGCGGCAAGGCGCGGGCCCGCGGCGGGCGGGTTCGGCGACGGGCGCGGGCCGAGAGCGGACACCCGAGGCCGTGGGGCCGTCCTTCGGGCGGCGACGGGAGTGTGCCGACAAGCCACCCCCTAGGGTCGCTCCATGACGAGAACCACTCCGCCCCGACCGCTCGACGTCGAGGCCCTCTTCCCGGAGTTGGCCGCCCACCGGGGCACGACCACTCGGCTGCATCCGCGCCCGGGGCGTACCGGCGTCTCGGAGAGCTCCGTCGGGGGGGCCCCGCTGTGGCCCCCCCACAAGCCCCGGCCCGTTTTCCCCCAAATCCCCCAAAAGGGGGGCCGGTGGTGCTTTGCGGACACCCCCGCAGAGAACGCCGTTTTT
>NZ_JBVHZJ010000030.1:2325-49817 GCF_055574655.1 Streptomyces sp. NPDC029956
AAACCACCCCCTCCGCCCCCCCCCCCCCCGGGCCCCCCCCGCCCCCCGCCCCCCCCCCCCCCCCCCCCCCCCCCCCCCCCCCCCCCCCGAGCCGTGGCCGGTGTGCACCGAGGTCCACGGACGGGGGCGCGGGCGGCGCTTGGCGGACATCCGCGAGGAGCGCGCGGTGTTGGCCTCCGCGTGGGCGCGGGAACCGTACACGGGCCTGACGGAGGAGGAACTGCGGCTCGTCGAGGAGTTGAGGCGCGAGCACCGGGTGCCCGGGGCGGGCGAGGACGACCCGGTGCCCCTGATCGGCCTCGCGCAGCTGTACGCGCGCGATGTCCCGGACCTCCCGGCGGGCCCGGACGGAGCCGACCTGCTCCAGGTCTTCTGGTGCCCCTTCGACGCCCACCGCCCCACCGGGTACAGCATGTTGCTCCACCTGCGCTGGCGCAGGGCGGCGGACGTCGTCGACGTGCTGGCGTCGCCGCCGGAGCCGGGGGTCGTCGGCTACGAGGGATACGTCCCCGACCCTTGCACGCTGCAGCCGGAGCAGGTGGTCACGTACCCCTTCGCCGGGCTGCTGCCCGAGGAGTTGTGCGCGCGGATCGACGCGTGGGAGGAGGCACTGGAGGAGGAGGCGGAGGAGCAGGAGGACGAGGACGCGGCCGATCCCGTCGCGTACCAGTACGACCTGTCGATCCCGCCCGGCTGGCGGGCGGGCGGATTCGCGTCCTGGCACAAGACGGACCCGTATGCGATGGACTGCCGGACCTGCGCGACACCCATGGCTTTGCTGCTGACCGTGGACACGTCCGAGTGGGACGGGGGCAGCGGAAGCTGGACGCCGGTGGAGGACCAGGGACTCCACCCCCACCCGGCGGCCCTGCCCACCGGGGTCGTCGTGGGCAACCACGGCGAGCTGAACGTCTTCGGCTGCCCCGCCGATCCGGCACACCCGCCGCGCTGGAGCGTGCAGTAGGTCAGACGGCGTGGTTCCGCACGAAGGCGGTGAAGGCGGCCCAGGCGGCCGGGGCGGCGGTGAGCTCGCCCTCGGCGTGGTCCTTGGTGTCGCGGACGCGGACCCGGGGGAGGTTGTCGGCGACCTCGATGCAGGCGTCGTTGTCGTTGCCGCTGTACGTGCTCTTGTGCCAGTTCGGCGAGGTCTCAGTCATCGTGTTCCTTCGCGATCGCGCGCATCAGTTCAAGGGATGCCCGGACGCCCAGGGCACCCTGTTGCAGCAGATCATAGACACGCTGGAAACGCATCACCTCCGTTGGTTCCTCTGTGTAGTTGCCGGTGCTGAACCCCTCCGTGTAGGCCCCCCGCTCCCCCTTGGAGAGCGTGAGGAGCGCGACGGAGCCGGCCACGGGCTCCGCCTTCATGGGGAGCACCTGGACGTTCACGTGGGGGCGTTCGCACATGGCGAGAAGGTGCTCGATCTGCTCCCGCATCACCTGGCCGCCTCCCATGTCGCGGCGCAGGCAGGCCTCGTCGAGCACGATCATCATCCACGGCGGGTCGGGCCGGTCGAGGACGGACTGGCGCTCAAGCCGCCTGCGCACGTAGTCGCCGATCTGGGCCGGGTCGCCCGCGAGCCCCGCCCCCATCACCGCTCGCGCGTAGCCGCCGGTCTGGAGCAGACCCGGCACGACGATGGAGAACTCGTGCATGGCGGTGGCTTCGAGCTGCCGTCGCATGTAGGTCTTCGCGTAGTCACGCACGTTCTGCTCGGTCAGGATCTTCACGAGGTTCACGAGGGTGCCGGCCGGAAGCCGGAGGACCACCTCCAGCTTCTTCGCGAGGTCGCGGTCCGGGGGATCCTCACCCAGCTCGATCGCGGAGATCCGGCTCCCGCTGCTGAAGACCTTCGCCCCGACGTACGCCTGCGTCCACTCGCGCCCCAGGGCCAGCCGCGCCTCGCGCACCACGTTTCCGAGGTACTGCTCGACGCTGTCCCCGGGGTCCAGTTCCTTCGCCCCTGGCATATGCCTCGTTCCTCACCTGCACGTCGGGAGCCCAACTCCTGGTGAGCGTAGGGCGGTACGCGCCATCGTGGAGGCGGTCCGGAGGAGATCCATCAGAAAGTGAGCCCGCCATGCGCACACCCCCCACCCCACCCCCCGTCCGTCCCGTCTCCGAACCCGAGGCCGCCCAGGTGTTCCGGGACCTCAGAGCCGCCATGGACACCGCCGGGCTCTCCACCAGCGGCCTCTACCGGGACGTGACGCGCTCGCCCGGCGGCGACGTCCACCGGTACGGCCTCGGGGTCGTCGGCGTGAGCGGCGCCAAGCGGCTCACCGCCCTCCTCCGCGACGCACGACGGGCCGCTCCGTGAGGTACCGCGTCGGGGACGTCGTGACCGACGCACAGCGCGCGCTCACCGGGCAGGTGCGGTACGTGCACGGGAATCTGCTGACCCTGGTCCGCCCCAGCGGATACCTCTGGGAAGCGGCGACGGACGAGTGCTGGACGGCGAGCCCGCAGGAACGCGCGAGCCTGACCCCGCGCGGAGCCGTCCGCGTCATCAGCACCTCCGCACCGGCGCGAAGTGACGACTACGGGTGAGGGGCGAGCCGGAAGCGGTGAGACCGCCGGTCATGAGGGCGGCACGAACGACGGCCACCGATCGGCCGCCCACTCCCGCCAGTCCGACCAGCCGGGGGGCGGCTCCGGGACTCCGTGACCTCCGAGCTCGGCGGCGTCGGGCTCCTCGAACTGCGCCCGTCCGTCCAGGATGTCGGGCTCGGTGATCGGCAGCGTCTCCTGAGGAGCAGTGGCCTGGCGGTGGGCGATCCGGGCGCGTTGGGTCTCGTCGTCCACCGGCAGGTAGACCATGCGGAATCGCGCCTTCTCGGCCTCCGCGAGCCAGCGGATCGCCGACCGTTCGTCCCGGGACCAGCAGCCGTAGTCCACCACCACGTCGGTTCCGAGCCTGATCGCCTCCACGGCGAGCCAGAGCATCCGGCCCTCCAGCACGTCGCGTTTGCCGTCCGGCTCCGCCTCGCCGAACAGGGGGATCATCCAGTCGTCGGGCGTCAGGCGCAGCGCGCCGTGCTCCTCGGCGAGCTGCCGGGCCCTCGTGGTCTTTCCGGCCCCCGGGAGGCCGACCATCAGGAACAGAGTGGTCACACCGGGATCGTGTCAGCGCAGCCGGGCGAACGACCACTGCTTTCTCCCCGACTGCAATGACCGGCGAGCAACTCGCCCCCGATAAGCGCGCGTCACTCGTACGGGCGATCTTCACTCTGCCTGGCGTTACGGGCATATGCCCCTGCGCTACGTTCGCAAATAAAGCGGCCCCCGTCGACGGCGGTAACCATCGCGAGGGCCTGAACCACCAGTGGAAGCAGTCCACCCGTGATCTACCGCAACTTTATCGCGCCCCCTCGCGCCTTCAGCCAGTTCTCGCACGAGATCATCCGGCATCCGCGCCTCGACTCCCACGCCGCGCGGCTCCTCACCTGGCAACTCTCCCTCCCCGCGCACGCACGCGAATCCCTGTCGGAATCCGCCAAGCGCGCCCGGATCGGGGCGACTTCCTTCATCACGGCCAAGCGGCAACTCAAGGCCGAGGGGTACGTGCACGAGCGGCGGGTCCAGGTGGGCGGCGGGCGTTGGATCACCCAACAACTCGTCTCCAGCACGGCGTTGCGCCCCGAGGAAGCCGCGAGGATCTTCGGCGGCATGCCGGTCCACACCGGCACCGAGCGGGTGTATCCGCAGGTGGGACCGAGTGACGCGGGACCGACCGTCGGTCGACCGACGCCCCCGTCGACCGACGGTCATCCAGAGAAAGACCGTAGGGGAAACACCTCCATCCTTCCGCCGGAGCAGGGGGACGAGCGTGGTCCGGCGGTCGAGCCGGAGTCGAGGTGCGAGTCGGAGCCGGAGACCGGAACGAACCCCGGGCCCTGGCCGGCGCCGGAGCGGAAGCTCGGGGACGGGCGGCAACCGCAGCCACCCGAGCCCGCCGACGACGCCGTGGCCCCCACTCGACCCGAAGTCCAGGTCGACGCGCGGCTCGACGCAGAGCTCGACGCGCGGCTCGACGAAGCCCGCGCCCTCGTCGGCGTCCTGCCTCTCCTCTCGCCCGCCCTCCGGCGCATCCCGCCCGGCATGCGCGACGAACTCACCCGACTCGCCGCCCGCTGGCTCGCCGCCGGACACACTTCCGCCGACGTGCACGAGCACGTCCTGCGCGGCCTGCCCGGCGCCGGAACCCCCGTACAGCGGCCCGGCGGGCTCGTGCGGTACCTGCTTCGCGAGGTCCCTCCCCGCGCCCTCCCCCGACCCGAACCGTCCACGCCACCGTCCGCGCCCCGGCTCTCGTCGCGCCTCGAAGGCGCGCGGGAATGCGCGAGCGGCGCGCACACCCAGCCCATGCTCTTCAGGCCCGTCGCCGACGAGGCACTCTGCGCCGACTGCCGCGCCTGAGCTGCCCGGAAGGACACTCGGTGGGTGGTGCGGGTCTTTGGGGTTCTGGGGGTGGGCGTGCCGTGTGGGTTTCTGGTGGGACCGCCCTCTCTCCGAGAGTCGCTCCTTCCGGCGGTGCGTCAAGGGCGCTCCCTGCGGTCGCGTCGCTGCGCGATGGGCTGCGCCCACCCTTGACCCACCACCTCCAGGAGCGAAGACACTCTCGGAGGGCGGTCCGGGGGCGGGGTCCGCGCCGGGCTTCGGGCAGTGGCCGGGATGGGGGGGCGTGTGCCGGTCGGTGGGTGGGGGCTTGGTTTGTGGCGGGGGTGGGGTGGGCTGGTGTCGGTGGGTTCGGTGTGCGCGGTTGTTGGATGGGGCGGTCGGGCTCGGTTCAGCGAGTTTCGGTTGTCCGGGGTGGGGCTTCAGGCCCCGCTGGTCACTCCTGGTGGGTGGGGCGTGAGTAACTGCGCATTACGCCGAGTAACACACCCCTGGATATACGGACAGAAACGCCTAATCGCCCTTTTCGGGCGGTGAAAGTGCAGGAAACTCCCGCGACCCGCTCCCCACCACCCACCAACAGCGACCAGCGGGGCCTGAAGTCCGACCCGAGGACTTCGGCCGGCCGCTAAGCGCCGCCGGGCCGCCCCATTCAACAACCGCGCACCCCGAACCAAGGCAAGCAGATCCACCGGCCCCGACCGCTAGCCGCGCCCCCACCCACCGGCCGACGGACGCACACTCCGACCCCGGCCACTGCCCGAAGCCCCGCGTGGCCGCGCCCCCCGGGCGCCCTCCGAGTGTGAAAAGGCGGCCTCCGCCGCCGGGTCAAGGGTGGGCGCAGCCCATCGCGCAGCGACGCCGAAGGCGCCCTTGACGCGGTGGTGGAGGCCGCCACTCTCGGAAAGAGGGCGGCCGCACCTGACACTCACAAAGCCGGACCACCCTCGACACCTCACCCCCGCCCCTCCACCCCAGGCGGCTCCACCGGCGGTGCGTCCCTGAAGCGGCGGCGGTCCCGGGCTCCGGGCGGGGCGTCGGCCAAGCGGACGACCGCGCCGTCGCGGCCCGCGACCACCGGCTTCGCCGAGCGGGCCGCCTTCGCCTGGTACTGGGCCGCGTCCGCCAGGCGGAAGAGTCGGCGGGCCGACCTCAGCGGGCCGATCGGGTCCCCGGTGGACGCCACCCCGCAGGCCACGCCCTCGCCGAGTTCCAGCTCCGCCGCCCGTACGCACAGCTCCTCGGCGACCGCCACCACCTCGTCCGCCGTCGGGCCGACCGTCAGGAGGCAGAACTCGTCACCGCCGAGGCGCGCCGCGAGGGCGCCCGGGAGCATGGCGCCGCAGCGTGAGAGCACCGAGCCGAAGCGTTCGAGCAGCCGGTCGCCGACCGCGTGGCCGTGGGTGTCGTTGACCCGCTTGAGGCCGTTCAGGTCGCAGACCATCAGGCTGACCACGGAACCGTCCACGCGGTAGCGCTCGATGGCCTCGTCCAGACGGGTGTCGACGGCCCGCCGGTTGGCCAGTCCCGTCAGAGGGTCCGTGAAGGCGAGCTTGCGGACCTCCTCCAGGCGTTCCGCCTGGGCGATGCCCGCCGCCACCACCGCCGCGAGCACCGTGGCGAAGTCGGCGTCCGCGCGGGTGAAAGGTTTCTCCTGCGGTGGGCGCGCCACGTACAGCTCCCCCCACGCGCGCCCGTGCAGCACGATCGGGGCGACCACACAGCAGCCGCGCCCCCGCCGCCGCAGACCGGCCACCCGGCCGGTCGGGACCGGGTCCTCCGCGGTCTCCACCCAGGCGTCCGGCTCGCCGCCGCCCGCCCACTGCTCGTGCAGGAACTCGGTGATCTCGGGGAACTGGTGCACCGGATACGTCTCCGAGTCCGGGAACTCCTCCTCGCCCAGAGCCCGCTCCCCGGCGTTCACCAGGACCTTGAGGCGTCCGTGGTCCCGCTGCCAGACGGAGAGGGCGGCGAAGGTGCCGTCGAGCCCTTCGCAGGACCCGAGCGCCGCCGCCCGCCAGAACTCGCGTGGAGTGTGCGCCGCCGCCATCCCCTGCGCCAGCGCCACTACGGCCCGCAGCCGTCCGTCCTCACCCATTCCTCCAGCTTAGGGAGGTTTGATCTGTTTTCACCTTCGAGACGTCACCGTAAGTGACATTCGGTACAGAACTGTAGAACTTACTCGCCCGGCCAGTTCGGCTTCCGCTTCTCGTTGAAGGCCGCCACACCCTCCGCGCGGTCCCCCGAGAACGCCACCGAACGCCAGGCCGCGTCCTCGACCTCGAGGCCCGCCCGCAGATCCAGACCCTGACCCAGCCGCATGGCCTTCTTCGCCGCCCGCAGGCCGACCGGCGAGTTCGCCGCGATCCGACCGGCCAGCTCCAGGGCCGCCGTCCGCGCGTCCTCCCCCAGGAGGTCGACCAGGCCCAGCTCGCGGGCCTCCGCGGCCTCCACCCTGCGGGCCGTGAAGACCAGCTCCGCGGCGCGCGCCGCACCCACCCGGCGCGGCAGCAGCTGCGTACCGCCGCCGCCCGGGATGACGCCCACGGAGACCTCGGGGAGGCCGACCACGGCGGTCGCGTCGGCCACGATCACGTCGCAGGCGAGCGCCAGCTCGAAGCCGCCGCCGAGGGCGAAGCCGTGCACGGCCGCGACGGTCGGCATGGGCAGCTCCAGGACGCCGGTGTAGGCGGCGCGGGCGGTCGGCCGCTGCCGGACCAGCTCGGCGTCGGTGAAGGAGTTGCGCTCCTTGAGGTCGGCGCCGACGCAGAAGGCACGGTCGTTCGAGGAGGTCAGCACGGTGACGCGGACCGCGGGGTCGGCGGCGAGCGCGTCGCAGGCGGCGCCGAGGGAGCGGGCCATCTCGGAGGAGACGGCGTTCATCGCCTTGGGCCGGTCGAGGACCAGCTCGGCGACGTGCCCGTTCCCGTCCTTCCGGACCACCACGAACTCACCGAAGCGCTGCTCGGACATGACCGCACCCTCCCGATTCAGAGCCTGTTAACGGCTGTTAACAGGCGTTCACGGGAGATCCTAGGTCGGGCGGCGGGTCAGGAGCCAGGGTTCGACGACGCCGAGACCTCGGACCGGGCGCTGCCACATCGGCTGGAGCGCGAAGCGGTACGTGGCGGCCTGGCGGCCCTCCTTCTCCGCGCGGGCGGCGTCCTCGGCGGCCTCGGTCTCCGAGACGGGCGCCTCGCCCGTCCTGGACAGCTCCTCCGCGAGCGCGCCGTCGACGAGGACGGCGTCCTTCGGCGCTATCGAGGTGAGCCGGCTCGCCAGGTTCACGGTCGTGCCGAAGACATCGCCCATCCGGGTCGTCACCGTGCCGAAGGCGATGCCGACGCGCAGCGCGGGCATCGTGTCGTCGTGGCTGAGGGTCTCGATCAGGCGGAGCGCGATCTCGGCGGCCGTACCGGCGTCGTCAGCCGCGTACAGCACCTCGTCGCCGAGGGTCTTGATGAGCCGGCCGCCGTGCGCGGCGACCAGGTCGGCGCAGGTCGTCTCGAAGGCCTCGACCAGCTCGCCGAGCTCCTCCTCCTCCAGGCGGCGGGTCAGCCGGGTGAAGCCGACCAGGTCAGCGAAGCCGACCGCGAGCCGCCGGTCGACCATCTCCTCGTCGTCGGCGGCCTGGACGAGCACGCGGCCGGTGGCGGCGGCGAGCTGTCGCCGCCAGACGTAGATGAGGAACTCCTCCAGCTCGGGCAGGAGCAGCTCGACCAGCGGATACGTGACCTCGGTGCGGGTCATGCCGGGCTCGGGCGGCTCGGTGAGGCCCTCCAGGAAGGAGTCGATCTGCCATTCGGCGAGCCGGGCGGTGGTCTGTCCGGTGGAGCGGGCGACCTGGACGGCCATCGGCTCGCTGAGCAGCCCGGCCTCGACGAGGCCGGCCAGCCGGCGCAGGGCGAGGACGTCGGCCTCGGTGAGCGCCTTGGCCTGGCCGATGTCGGCGAAGCCCATGGCGCGCCAGAAACGGGAGGCGAGCTCCATGGAGACGCCGGCCGTGCGGGCGGCCTGGAACGGGGTGTAGCGACGGTCCGCGCCGAGGATGAGCTGTTCGAGGCGGATGGCGAGCGGATCGTCGCTCGGCTCGGCCGTGTGGTCGACCTCGTGATGGGGGGTGGGGTACGTGGGAGGCTCGGGCGCGCCGCCCTCGTTCTCGTCGTCGACGGTCACCGGCCGCCTCCTGCCCGTTCCCTGCCCACTTGCCCTGCCGATCTGTCGCCCTGGATCGCGGTCCACGATACGACAGCTGTGGCTTGGCTCACGCCTTGAAGGCTGTCGCCCGTGTTCTGGGCCTGTCTCGCGTGTCCTCCTGCCGTACGGCCCCGCGGGCGCGCGGCACCCTCTGTCGTACGGGCATGGGCGCGTGTCCTCCTGCCGTACGGCCCCGTGGGCGCGCGGCACCCTCGGGGTGAGCGGAGGGAGGGCGCCGCGCGCCGGTGGGGTGTGCCCGCCGTTCCTCCCCCGAGGACCGCGTTCCGGGGCCCCGGGAGGAACGTTCGCCCGCACCGGGTGGTCAGGTGCCCGATCGCAGGTGGACGATGTCGCCGGCTCCCACCGCCTCCGTGCCGCCGCCCTCGGTGGCGACCACCAGGCGGCCGTCGCCGTCGAGGGCCACCGCTTCGCCCTCCAGCATCCGCTCGCCCGGCAGCTCGGCCCTGACGCGGCGGCCGAGGGTCGCGCAGCCGGCCGCGTAGGCCGCCTGGAGGCCGGATTCGGCGGGGTCACCGGCGGCCCGTACCCAGTCGCCGTACCACTCGGCGAGGGAGCGCAGGACGGCCCGGAGGAGGGTGTCGCGGTCGGTGGAGACCGCGCCCCCGAGGAGCAGGGAGCCCGCGGCGGGGACGGGGAGTTCGTTCTCACGGAGGGTGACGTTGATGCCGAGGCCGACGACGATGCCGTCCGCTCCGGCCCGCTCGGCGAGGATGCCGCCGGTCTTGCGTTCTTCGCCCGCGACGGAAATCAGCAGGTCGTTGGGCCACTTGAGGGACATGTCGACCCCGGCGGACTTGGCGAGGCCGGTCGCCGCGGCGACTCCGGTGAGCAGCGGGAGCCAGCCCCAGCGGTGGACCGGCACCTCCGGCTTGAGGAGGACGGAGAGGAAGAGCCCGGAGCGGGCGGGGGCCGTCCAGCTGCGGTCGAGGCGGCCGCGGCCGGAGGTCTGCTCCTCGGCGACGAGCACGGCGCCCTCGGGCAGCTCGTCGGCGCGGGCGGCGAGGTCGCTGTTGGTGGATCCGGTGCTCGTGACCACGTCGAGCGAGGTCCACAGTCCGTCGGGGAGGACGAGGGCGCGGCGCAGCGCGGGGGCGTTCAGTGGGGGCCGGTCGAGGTCGGACCAGGGTCCGCCGGAGCCTTGGGAGGACGTCATGCAAGCCAGACTAGGTGTGGCAAAGACCGCAGTGCCGAACCGTATCGGCGTCGATACGCTACGGCTCAGTAGCTGAGCAGTAGCCCATTCGTAGTCAACGAACCCCCCGTGACCAGGCAGGGAGCCGCATCCCGATGTCCGAGCCGGCAGAGCAGTACGAGATCGACATTCACACGACCGCAGGCAAGATCGCGGACCTCAAGCGCCGTATCGACGAGGCCACCCACGCCGGCTCGGAGCGTGCGGTGGAGAAGCAGCACGCGAAGGGCAAGCTGACCGCGCGCGAACGGATCGCCCTGCTTCTCGACGAGGGGTCGTTCGTCGAGCTGGACGAGCTGGCCCGGCACCGGTCGACCAGCTTCGGCCTGGAGAAGAACCGCCCGTACGGAGACGGTGTCGTCACCGGGTACGGCACGGTCGACGGTCGCCCGGTCGCCGTGTTCTCGCAGGACTTCACGGTCTTCGGCGGGGCGCTCGGCGAGACGTACGGCCAGAAGATCATCAAGGTGATGGACTTCGCGCTGAAGACGGGCTGCCCCGTCATCGGCATCAACGACTCCGGCGGCGCCCGTATCCAGGAGGGTGTGAGCGCGCTCGGCATGTACGGCGAGATCTTCCGCCGCAACACCCACGCCTCCGGCGTGATCCCGCAGATCTCGCTGGTCGTCGGCCCGTGCGCGGGCGGCGCGGTGTACTCGCCCGCGATCACCGACTTCACGGTGATGGTGGACCAGACCTCGCACATGTTCATCACGGGTCCCGACGTCATCAAGACGGTGACCGGCGAGGACGTCGGCTTCGAGGAGCTGGGCGGCGCCCGGACGCACAACGCGACCTCGGGCGTGGCGCACCACATGGCGGGTGACGAGAAGGACGCCATCGAGTACGTGAAGTCCCTGCTGTCCTACCTTCCGTCGAACAACCTCTCCGAGCCGCCGACCTTCCCGGAGGTCGCGGAGACCGAGGTGTCGGACGAGGACCGCGAGCTGGACACGCTGATCCCGGACTCGGCGAACCAGCCGTACGACATGCACAAGGTCATCGAGCACGTCCTCGACGACGGTGAGTTCCTGGAGACGCAGTCGCTGTTCGCGCCGAACATCCTGACCGGTTTCGGCCGGGTGGAGGGCTTCCCGGTCGGTGTGGTCGCGAACCAGCCGATGCAGTTCGCGGGGTGCCTCGACATCGACGCGTCCGAGAAGGCCGCGCGGTTCGTCCGCACCTGCGACGCGTTCAACATCCCGGTCCTCACCTTCGTGGACGTGCCGGGCTTCCTGCCGGGCGTGGACCAGGAGTACGGCGGGATCATCCGGCGCGGCGCGAAGCTGATCTACGCGTACGCGGAGGCGACGGTCCCGCTGATCACGGTGATCACGCGGAAGGCCTTCGGCGGTGCGTACGACGTCATGGGCTCGAAGCACCTGGGCGCGGACCTGAACCTGGCGTGGCCGACGGCGCAGATCGCGGTGATGGGCGCGCAGGGCGCGGTCAACATCCTGCACCGCAGGACGATCGCCGAGGCGGAGGACCAGGAGTCCGAGCGGGCGCGGCTGATGCGGGAGTACGAGGACGCCCTGCTCAACCCGTACACGGCGGCCGAGCGCGGTTACATCGACGGTGTGGTCATGCCGTCGGACACCCGCCCGCAGATCGTGAAGGGGCTGCGTCAGCTGCGGACGAAGCGGGAATCCCTGCCTCCGAAGAAGCACGGCAACATCCCGCTCTAGGCCTCCCCGGACCTGATGCTTCAAGGAGTCGACATGATCAAGGTCGTACGAGGAAACCCGACCCCGGAGGAGTTGGCCGCCGCACTGGCGGTGGTTCAGGCCCGGGCCGCGGCGACGGCGGCGGCGTCCGCCGGGAGCGGCGGCCCGGCGGTCCCGGAGGGCTGGTCGGACCCGTCCCGGATCGCGCGGTCGGTGCGCCCCCGGCCGGGCCCGCGGGCCTGGGCCCGGTCGTACTGGCCGGTGTAGCCGCCCGTCGAACGGTGTAGCCGCCCGTCGAACGGAGAGAAGGGCCGGACTCCCCCCGTGGGGGTCCGGCCCTTCTCGCGTCCTGCTCAGGCGCTGTCCCGCCACCCGTCACGTGCGGCGCAGGAACAGGCCGGCCAGGACCGCTCCGGCGGCGACGATCGCGGCGTTCACGAGGACCGCGAGGCCGATGCCGTCGAGGAGCACGGGCGCGGTGACGACGACGGCGCTCATGATCGGGGTGCCCATGGTGATGCCGATCTGCTGGGTCATGGTGGCGAGCCCGGTCGCGGTGCCCTGCTCGTGGTCGGGGATCCCGGAGGTGGCGGTGACCATGAAGCCGACGATCGCGAGCATGTTGCCGACGCCGCCGGCGAAGGTCGCCGCGAGGAGCAGCCAGAGGCTGCCGGGGCCTTCGCCGAGTCCGTACAGGGAGAGGGTCGCGACGGTCTGGAGGAGACCGCCGGAGACCAGGGCCGTCCGGGCGCCGAAGCGCCCGATGAAGCGGGAGGCGAACACTCCGCCGAGGACCGTGCCGGCGCCGAGGACGCCGAAGGAGAGGCCGGCGGCGAGCGGGGAGAAGTCGAGGACGTCCTGGAGGTAGAGCGTCATCAGGAAGACCAGCGAGGTCTCGGTGACGAAGGCGACGAGCCCGGCGAGGTTGCCCCAGACGACGGTGCGGCGCTTGAGGATGTGGAGCGGTACGAGGGGGGCGGCGGCCCGGCGTTCGACGAGGACGAAGGCGACCAGGAGGGCGGCGCCGACGGCGAGGGCGGTGAGGGCGGCCGGGTCGGTCCAGCCGTGTTCGCCGCTGACGGTCAGGCCGTAGACGAGGGCGAGGAGTCCGCCGGTGACGGTGATCGCGCCGGGCACGTCGAGGCGGGGGCGGACGGCCGGGCGGCTCTCGGTGAGGACGGCGGGGGCGACGAGGAGGACGGCGAGGGCGACCGGCACGTTGACGAGGAACGCCCAGCGCCAGGAGAGCAGGTCGGTGAGGACGCCGCCGAGGATCGCGCCGGTGGTGAAGCCCGCGGACATGAGGGCGCCGTTGAGTCCCAGCGCGCGGGCGCGCAGCGGGCCCTCGGGGAAGGAGGCGGTGAGCAGGGAGAGCCCGGCGGGGGTGACGGCGGCGGTGGCGAGGCCCTGGGCGACACGGGCGGCCATCAGCATCTCGGGGCCGGTGGCGAGGCCGCCGACGAGGGAGGAGACGCCGAGCAGCGCCATGCCGCCGAGGAAGAGCCGGCGGCGGCCGACGAGGTCGGCGACGCGCCCGAAGAGCAGGGTGAATCCGGCCGCCGCGAGGGCGAAGGCGGTGGCGATCCACTGGAGGCCGCCGAGGCTGAAGCCGAGTCCCTGACCGATGACGGGCAGTGCGACGTTCAGGATCGAGAAGTCGACGGCGAGCATGAACTGGGCGACGAGGAGGACGACGAGGACGAGCCGCATCCGTCCGGTCATACGGGCGTCCGTGGGCCCGGCGGTCCGGTCCACGGGCTGTTCGACGGGCTGGGGGTGATCCAGGGCAACCATGCGTACGACCCCTTAATGGGAGACTGGTTCCGTTAAGATGTCCCGTACCGTAGCAGAGTCGACGGCGTTAATGGAACAGGAGACCCATTTGACTGAGAGCCAGCCGGCCACGCCCGGCACCCTGCGTCCCGGCGGCCGGACCGCGAAGGTCCGCAGAGCCGTTCTCGACGCCACCCAGGACGCGCTCGCCGACACCGGCTTCCACGCCCTGAACATGGACCGGATCGCCGCGACCGCGGGCGTCGGCAAGACCACCGTGTACCGCCGCTGGGGCTCCCCCGTCGGCCTGGTCACCGACCTCCTGCACGACATGGCCGAGCAGTCCCTGCCCGCCTCCGACACCGGCAGCCTCGCGGGCGACCTGCGCACCAACGCCGCACTCGTCCGCGCCACCCTCACCGACGTGCGGATGGGCGCCGTCTTCCGCGCGGTCATCGCGGCCGCCGCCTGCGACGAGGACTGCGCCCGCGCGCTCGCCGACTTCTACCGGACCCGGCTCGGCGAATGGGCCCCCGTCGTCGCCAAGGGCGCCGCCCGCGGCGAGATCCCGGCGGAGACGGACCCGACCGAACTGCTCCGCGCCGTCTCCGCGCCGCTCTACTACCGCTTCGCGGTCACCCGCGAGGAGATCACGGCGGACGTGGCGGAACGAGCGGTCACGGCGGCGCTCGCGGCGGCGCGGGACGGGGTGTTCATCCGGGCCTAGCCGCCGGGTGCCCATCCGGGCGTGGCCGCCGGGGTGTTCCCGGGTGCGTGGCCTCCGGGTGTTCACCCGGGCGCGGCCGCCGGGCGATCCTCCGTTCCTCCGCGAATAGTCCCTCGGCACCGGGGCGCCTGAGTATCCGTACTCAGGCGTCCCGCCCGCCCCGCCCCCAGGATCGGAGGCATGCTGTGGTCCGACCCGAAGAATCAGCCGCCGAAGTTCATGCGCGACATGCAGGCGAAGCTCCGGCGCGCGAGCGTGCTGCTGGCCCTCGCGATGGTGGTGGCGATGTTCGTGGTCAGCGCCCGCTGAGCCCACGACTGGCTACGCTGCCTTCATGACTGCTGATCCGCGCCGTGTCGTGCTCGCCTCCGCCTCCCCCGCCCGCCTCAACCTGCTCCGTCAGGCCGGGCTCGCCCCCGAGGTGATCGTGAGCGGCGTCGACGAGGACAAGATGCACGCCCCGACGCCCGCCGAGCTCGCGCTCGCCCTCGCGGAGGCGAAGGCCGCCCATGTCGCCGCCCGCCCCGAGGTGTTCGGCGCGCTGGTGATCGGCTGCGACTCGGTCCTTGAGCTCGACAAGCAGGCCCTCGGCAAGCCGGCGGACGCGGAGGAGGCCACCGCGCGCTGGAAGGCGATGCGCGGCCGGGTCGGCATCCTCCAGACGGGTCACTGCGTGTACGACACGGCCGCCAAGCGCTACGAGTCGGCGACGGCCTCCACCGTGGTCCGCTTCGGCGAGCCGACGGACGCCGAGATCGCGGCGTACGTGGCGAGCGGCGAACCGCTGCACGTGGCCGGGGCGTTCACCCTGGACGGGCGCTCGGCGCCGTTCATCGACGGCATCGACGGCGACCCGGGCAATGTGATCGGCCTGTCGCTGCCGCTGCTGCGCACGCTGCTCGGGAAGCTGGGCGTGCAGATCACCGACCTCTGGACCTGACGGCCGCCGCGCGGCCGCCGGTACGCCCGTGCGGGCGCGGACCGATTCGGTGGTGCCCGTGGCCCCTGCGCGGGCGGCCCGTGCCCCTACGCGGGAGCCGGCGCCCCTTCGCGGGGCTCGGCGCCCTTCTCGTACCCCTTGCCGTACGCCACGAGAGTGAGCACGATCAGGCCGAGCACGAGCATCATGAAGGCGAACGCGCCCCAGCCGATCAGGCCGACGGTGACCGCGCCGAGGATGCCGTGCACGATCGCGCAGCCGACGAGCAGGCCCCGGCCGGCGCGTCCGGGACGGCGGTCGCGGATGCCGGCGAGGAGGGCGACGAGGCCGCACAGCGCGAGCGCGATGCCGGAGGCGATGCCGAGCGCCCAGGTGCCGGTGTACATCGCGTCGGGGTCCATGCCGTCGAGGGACATCGTCTGGATCTTGACGAAGCGTGCCATCACCGCGTTGATCGCGACGATCCCGGGCGCTTCGAGGAACAGCACCGCTGCCGTCACGAGAGCTATCGGTCTGCGGGCCATCCTCGGCCACCCCCTGGATACGACTGTTACCGACAGTACGATCGACAGCGCGAAGGCTACTGGCCGGTAAACCCCTGGACAAGAGTGCGCGCACGACCCGCGACGGCGGACGGCAGGGCAAAGAATCGTTGGGCCATTCGTAGGGACTCGACAAAGAAACCCGAATGGCCACTGGCCCCACGAACAGAGACCTGCGCCACACCTCGGAGCTACTGTGCCGTAAAGGAACCCTGCGTACCGTGGTGCGACAAGGGAATTCACGACCCGAGCAGGCCCGGGGTCACGCTCCGTGTGGGCAAGCTCACCACTGGGGACGGGTCGAAAGGCCGTGTCGGCAGTCCCTAAACTCAGCTTGTTTCAAGGAGGGAGCCATCGTGCGCAAGGTGCTCATCGCCAACCGTGGCGAAATCGCTGTCCGTGTGGCCCGGGCGTGCCGGGACGCGGGTATCGGCAGCGTGGCCGTGTACGCCGAGCCGGACCGGGACGCTCTGCATGTCCGGGCGGCTGACGAGGCGTTCGCTCTGGGCGGTGACACTCCGGCGACCAGTTATCTGGACATGGCGAAGGTGTTGCAGGCCGCGAAGGACTCGGGTGCGGACGCGGTCCACCCCGGCTACGGGTTCCTCTCCGAGAACGCGGAGTTCGCGCAGGCCGTCCTCGACGCCGGTCTGACGTGGATCGGCCCGCCGCCGCAGGCGATCCGCGACCTGGGTGACAAGGTGGCGGCGCGTCACATCGCGCAGCGCGCCGGTGCCCCGCTCGTCGCCGGTACGCCCGACCCGGTCTCCGGCGCCGACGAGGTCGTCGCGTTCGCCGAGCAGCACGGGCTGCCGATCGCGATCAAGGCCGCCTTCGGTGGTGGCGGTCGCGGTCTGAAGGTCGCGCGGACGCTGGAAGAGGTCCCCGAGCTGTACGACTCCGCCGTGCGCGAGGCCGTCGCCGCGTTCGGCCGGGGCGAGTGCTTCGTGGAGCGGTACCTGGACAGGCCGCGGCACGTGGAGACGCAGTGCCTGGCCGACTCCCACGGCAACGTGGTCGTGGTCTCCACGCGTGACTGCTCGCTCCAGCGCCGCCACCAGAAGCTCGTCGAGGAGGCCCCCGCGCCGTTCCTCACCGAGGCGCAGAACGCCGAGCTGTACGCGGCGTCGAAGGCGATCCTGAAGGAGGCCGGCTACGTCGGCGCCGGCACGGTCGAGTTCCTCGTCGGCACCGACGGCACGATCTCCTTCCTGGAGGTCAACACCCGTCTGCAGGTCGAGCACCCGGTGACCGAGGAGGTCGCGGGCATCGACCTGGTCCGGGAGATGTTCCGGATCGCCGACGGTGAGGAGCTGGGCTACGACGACCCGGCCATAAGGGGTCACTCCTTCGAGTTCCGCATCAACGGCGAGGACCCGGGCCGCGGCTTCCTGCCCGCGCCCGGCACCGTCACCCTCTTCGACGCGCCGACCGGCCCCGGAGTCCGCCTGGACGCGGGCGTCGAGTCCGGCAGCGTCATCGGCCCGGCCTGGGACTCGCTCCTGGCCAAGCTGATCGTCACCGGCGCCACCCGCGAGCAGGCTCTGCAGCGCGCCGCGCGTGCGCTCGCCGAGTTCAAGGTGGAGGGCATGGCCACGGCCATCCCGTTCCACCAGGCCGTCGTGGTGGACCCCGCGTTCACGTCCGCCCCGTTCCGCGTCCACACCCGGTGGATCGAGACGGAGTTCGTCAACGAGATCAAGCCGTTCGCCCCGGCCGGCGCCGACGCCGACGAGGACGAGTCCGGCCGCGAGACGATCGTGGTCGAGGTCGGCGGCAAGCGTCTCGAGGTCTCGCTGCCCTCCTCGCTCGGCATGACGCTGGCCCGCACGGGTCTCGCGGCCGGTGCGAAGCCGAAGCGCCGCGCGGCCAAGAAGTCCGGCCCGGCCGCCTCCGGTGACACCCTCGCCTCCCCGATGCAGGGCACGATCGTGAAGATCGCGGTCGAGGAGGGCCAGGAGGTCAAGGAGGGCGACCTGATCGTCGTCCTGGAGGCCATGAAGATGGAGCAGCCGCTCAACGCGCACCGCTCCGGCACCGTCAAGGGCCTGACCGCCGAGGTCGGCGCGTCGATCACCTCCGGCGCCGCGATCTGCGACATCAAGGACTGACCGACGGCTCCGGGACCGGCCACGGTCACGAAGTACGGTACGAAGGGCCCGCAGGCAGCCGCCTGCGGGCCCTTCGTCGAGGGGAGGGTGATCCACAAGCCATGCGAGCCGACGCACGACGTAACCACGAGCGGCTGCTCATCGAAGCCCGCGCCACCTTCGCCGCACAGGGCGCCGACGCGCCCCTCGAGGAGATCGCCCGTCGCGCGGGCGTGGGCATCGGCACCCTCTACCGCCACTTCCCCACCCGGGCCGAGCTGCTCAGCTCGGTCTTCCAGGAGGCTCTCGCGGAGCTCCTGCACCGCTCGGGAGAGCTGGCCGAGGCCGAGGAACCGTGCCGGGCGCTCGTGGAGTGGCTGCGGGCGCTGATCGCCCACGCGGGCGAGTACCGGGGGCTCGCGCATGCGCTGATGTCCGCCTCGTACGACCGGAGTTCGGCGCTCGCCCAGTGCAGCGAGCCGTTGCGCGCGGCGGGTGAGCGGCTGCTCGGGCGCGCCAGGGAGGCGGGTCAGGTGCGCGCCGACGTGTCGATCGGCGACCTGATGCAGCTGACCAACGCGATCGCGCTGGCGGCGGAACAGTGCCCGGAGGACGCGGAGTTGGCCGACCGCCTGCTCGCGCTGACGCTTCGGGGCATCAAGGACTGAGGTGACGACTGCCATGGCGGCAGGGAAGGTTCGGCGGTGCGCGGGACCCCTGGGGGAGGGCCCCCCGTCTCAGCGGCGCCGCATGTCCGCGACCCGCGCCGTGCGCTCCAGCGTCTCTGCGGCCATCCCTCCGCCCGGTCCCCGGAACTGACCTGCCGCCATCCGGCCGCGCTGCACCGGGAGCGGCATGTCACGGCGGGGCCGGGCTCCCGGGGGGACCTGGTCACCGCCCGTGGGGCCGCCCGCGGCGCCGGTCCCGGCGACGGCGATCTGTACGCCCTGGTCGGCGAGGGCCTGGAGTTCGGTGGCGGCCCGGTCGTCGTGGGCGGGCGGCTCGTCGGTCACCAGGCGGGTGATGACGTCCGTGGGCACCGTCTGGAACATGGTGTCGGAGCCGAGCTTGGTGTGGTCGGCGAGGACCACGACCTCGGCCGCCGCCTGGACCAGCGCCCGGTCCACGCTCGCGGAGAGCATGTTGGACGTGGAGAGGCCGCGCTCGGCGGTGAGCCCGCTCCCGGAGAGGAAGGCGCGGGAGACCCGGAGTCCCTGGAGCGACTGCTCGGCGCCGCTGCCCACCAGGGCGTAGTTGGAGCCGCGCAGGGTGCCGCCGGTCATCACGACCTCGACCCGGTTGGCGTGGGCGAGGGCCTGGGCGACCAGGAGCGAGTTGGTGACCACGGTCAGGCCGGGCACGCGGGCGAGCCGGCGGGCCAGCTCCTGCGTGGTCGTCCCGGCGCCGACGACGATGGCCTCGCCTTCTTCGACGAGGCTCGCGGCGACGTCGGCGATGGCCGTCTTCTCCGCGGTCGCGAGATGGGATTTCTGCGGGAAGCCGGATTCTCGCGTGAATCCGCCCGGCAACACCGCACCGCCGTGCCGGCGGTCGAGGAGTCCTTCTGCCTCAAGTGCCCGTACGTCTCTCCGTACGGTCACTTCAGAGGTCTGGACGACGCGGGCGAGCTCGCGGAGCGACACGGCCCCATTGGCTCGCACCATTTCGAGGATCAACTGGCGACGTTCTGCAGCGAACACGAAACTGACAGTAACGTGACCGGCCGATAGTTTTCAGCACTATGCGCCGAATTGCAGAAGATGCACACAGACGGGGCCTCCAAGTGATATGGGAGACCCCGTCGTTGATCCCTCGTGCGCCAGGGCTATGCCCCGCCTTGCCGGGGGTTGTCCGAGTCGGTGAACCGTTCCCGCAGGCGGGAGCCGTACGCCGGAGGACCACCCGGAGGGCTGTCAGACCTCGCCCGCGGACTTCCGGGTGTGCAACTGCCGTGCCACTTCTGCGATCGAACCCGACAGGGAGGGGTACACGGTGAAAGCATTTGCGATCTGTTCGACCGTCAGATTGTTGTCGACCGCGATCGAGATCGGATGGATCAGTTCGCTCGCCTTCGGCGCGACGACACAGCCGCCGACCACGATCCCGGTGCCGGGACGGCAGAAGATCTTGACGAAGCCGTCGCGGATGCCCTGCATCTTCGCGCGCGGGTTGCGCAGCAGCGGCAGCTTGACGACCTTGGCGTCGATCTTGCCCGCGTCCACGTCGGCCTGCGTGTAGCCGACGGTGGCGATCTCGGGGTCGGTGAAGACGTTCGACGAGACCGTCTTCAGGTTGAGCGGCGCCACCGCGTCGCCGAGGAAGTGGTACATCGCGATGCGGCCCTGCATCGCGGCCACCGAGGCGAGCGCGAAGACACCGGTCACGTCACCCGCCGCGTACACGCCGGGGGCGGTCGTACGGGAGACCCTGTCGGTCCAGATGTGACCGGAGTCCTTCAGCCTGACCCCCGCCTCCTCCAGACCCATTCCGGCAGAGTTCGGGATCGCGCCGACCGCCATCAGGCAGTGCGTGCCGGAGATGACCCGGCCGTCCGCGAGGGTGACCTCGACCCGGTCGCCGACCCGCTTGGCGGACTCGGCGCGGGAGCGGGCCATGACGTTCATGCCGCGGCGGCGGAACACGTCCTCCAGGACGGCGGCGGCGTCCGGGTCCTCGCCGGGCAGCACGCGGTCGCGGGAGGAGACCAGGGTGACCCGGGAACCGAGCGCCTGGTAGGCACCGGCGAACTCGGCACCCGTCACACCGGAACCGACCACGATGAGCTCCTCGGGGAGCTCCTTGAGGTCGTAGACCTGCGTCCAGTTCAGGATGCGCTCGCCGTCCGGCTTGGCGTCCGGCACCTCGCGCGGGTGGCCGCCGGTCGCGATCAGCACGGCGTCCGCGGTCAGCGTCTCCTCCGTGCCGTCGGCGGCCGTGACGATCACCTGGCGCGAGCCGTCCATCGCCTGCCGGCCGGAGAGCCGGCCGCGGCCGCGCAGCACCCGGGCGCCGGCCCGGGTGACGGAGGCGGTGATGTCGTGCGACTGGGCGAGCGCGAGGCGCTTCACCCGTCGGTTGACCTTGCCGAGGTCCACGCCCACCACACGGGCGGCCTGCTCCACGTGCGGGGTGTCGTCCGCGACGATGATGCCGAGCTCCTCGTACGAGGAGTCGAAGGTGGTCATCACCTCGGCGGTGGCGATCAGGGTCTTGGAGGGGACGCAGTCGGTCAGGACGGACGCGCCGCCGAGGCCGTCGCAGTCGACGACGGTCACCTCCGCGCCGAGTTGGGCGCCCACCAGGGCCGCCTCGTATCCGCCGGGTCCGCCGCCGATGATCACGATCCGGGTCACTGGGATCTACGCCTCGCGCTCTCGTTCTGCCGGGGGGTCCCCCCGCTGGGATGCAGTGCGTACGCCATTGTCCCGCACGCTTCAAGTGCGTACCCCATTCTCCCGCACGCCCGGCGCGGCCTCACGCCGGGGCCTCCGAAGGGGCGCGCGCGCCCCGTGGACGTACCCCGCGGTCCTCACCTCGGAGTTCTCCGGACACCCCGCCCCCTCCCGTACCCTCGGTCCCATGTCGCTCTACGCCGCTTTCGCCGGCAACCTCGACGCGCGGCTGATGAGCCGCCGCGCACCGCACTCCCCGCTGCGCGGCACCGGGTGGCTCAACGGCTGGCGGCTCACCTTCGGCGGCGAGCAGATGGGCTGGGACGGCGCGCTGGCCACCATCGTGGAGGCCCCGCGCTCCCAGGTCTTCGTGGCGCTGTACGACATCGCGCCGATGGACGAGGAGTCGATGGACCGCTGGGAGGGCGTCGGGCTCGACATCTACCGCCGGATGCGGGTCCGGGTGCACACCCTGGACGGCGAGGAGCCGGCCTGGGTGTACGTCCTCAACGCCTACGAGGGCGGGCTGCCGTCGGCGCGGTACCTGGGCGAGGTCGCCGACGCGGCCGAGTCGGCGGGCGCGCCGCACGACTACGTGATGGAGTTGCGCAAGCGTCCCTGCTGAGGCCCGCGTGAAGCCGGCCCGGGGGTGTGGGAACCACCGAGGGACGAAGGTGACTCCTCCCCTGTGCGATTCGTCGGAAACGACAAGACAACGATCGCATGTCCGTCGGCATCGTCATCTACGCGCGTAGGCAATCTCCGGCTACGCTTCTGCGCGTATCAAATCCGTCCGGGGCCAGCCTCGGACCCCCTCCCCGAGGCGAGAGAGTCAGTGAACGCAACTGCCACCCCGTACGAGGCCGCCGAGGCCGCTGCCGCACGTCTTCGCGAGCTGACCGGAGTCGAGAACCACGACGTCGCCCTGGTCATGGGCTCCGGCTGGGCGCCCGCCGTCGACGCCCTCGGTGCCCCCGAGGCCGAGTTCCCGGTGACCGACCTGCCCGGCTTCCCGCCGCCCGCCGTCGAGGGCCACGGCGGAAAGGTGCGCTCGTACAAGATCGGCGAGAAGCGCGCCCTCGTCTTCCTCGGCCGCACCCACTTCTACGAGGGCCGCGGTGTCGCCTCCGTCGCCCACGGCGTCCGCACCGCCGTCGCCGCCGGCTGCAAGACGGTCATCCTGACCAACGGCTGCGGCGGCCTGCGCGAGGGCATGCGCCCCGGCCAGCCGGTCCTCATCAGCGACCACCTCAACCTGACGGCCGCCTCGCCGATCGTCGGCGCGAACTTCGTCGACCTCACCGACCTGTACTCGCCGCGGCTGCGCGCGCTGTGCAAGGAGGTCGACGAGACCCTCGAAGAGGGTGTCTACGTCCAGTTCCCCGGCCCGCACTACGAGACCCCGGCCGAGATCAACATGGTCCGCGTGCTCGGCGGCGACCTGGTCGGCATGTCCACCGTCCTCGAGGCCATCGCCGCGCGCGAGGCGGGTGCGGAGGTCCTCGGCATCTCCCTGGTCACCAACCTGGCGGCGGGGCTCTCGGGCGAGCCGCTGAACCACGAGGAAGTGCTGCAGGCGGGCCGCGACTCGGCGGCGCGGATGGGCGAGCTGCTGACGCGGGTCCTCGACCGGATCTGAGTTCCCTCCGCGCCCCTCGCACCGGGGTGGTCCCGACCGCCGGTCGGCCGGGACCGCTGCGCGGGGCTTCTTCCCCACCCCGCCCCTTCCCGTAACCGGGGCTCCGCCCCGGACCCCGCGCCTCAAACGCCGGCGGGGCTGGATTTTCAGCCCGCCCGGCGTTTGAGGGCACGGCCGCAGGCCTTACGGGGTCCGGGGGCTCGCCCCCGGTTTCGGGAAGGGGCGGGGTGGGGGAAGGCTCCGCGCAGCGGCAGCCCGCAGCCCCGCCCACCCGCACCACCCCCTCCCCGCACCCGCCGACTCCCCGAAAGGCACACCGTGACGCAGGACGATCTCCTCGCCCAGGCCCAGGCATGGCTCGCCGAGGACCCCGACCCGGAGACCCGTGAGGAGCTCGCCGCGCTCCTCGACCGCGGCGCGACCGACGAACTCGCCGCCCGTTTCAGCGGCACCCTCCAGTTCGGCACCGCCGGCCTGCGCGGGGAGATCGGCGCCGGGCCCATGCGGATGAACCGCTCGGTCGTCATCCGCGCCGCCGCCGGCCTCGCCGCGTACCTCAGGGCGAAGGGCCAGGAGGGCGGCCTCGTCGTCATCGGCTACGACGCCCGCTACAAGTCGGCCGACTTCGCGCGCGACACCGCCGCCGTGATGACCGGCGCCGGGCTGCGCGCCGCGCTCCTCCCCCGCCCGCTGCCGACGCCCGTCCTCGCCTACGCCATAAGGCATCTGGGCGCCGTCGCCGGCGTCGAGGTGACCGCGAGCCACAACCCGCCGCGCGACAACGGCTACAAGGTCTACCTGGGCGACGGCTCGCAGATCGTGCCGCCCGCCGACGCGGAGATCGCCGCCGAGATCGACGCGATCCGCTCGCTGCACGACGTGCCCCGCCCGGAGACCGGCTGGGAGACCCTCGGCGACGAGGTCCTGAACGCCTACCTGGAGCGTACGGACGCCGTCCTGACCACCGGGTCCCCCCGCACCGCGCGGACCGTCTACACGGCCATGCACGGCGTCGGCAAGGACGTCCTGACGGCCGCCTTCGCCCGGGCCGGCTTCCCGCCGCCCGCGCTCGTCGCCGCGCAGGCCGAGCCCGACCCGGCGTTCCCGACGGTCGCGTTCCCGAACCCGGAGGAGCCGGGTGCCATGGACCTGGCCTTCGAGGCGGCCCGGGCCGTGGACCCCGACCTGGTCATCGCCAACGACCCGGACGCCGACCGCTGCGCCGTGGCCGTGCCCGACGCGACCGTCGTGGGCGGCTGGCGGATGCTCCGCGGCGACGAGGTCGGCGCGCTGCTCGCCGCGCACCTGGTGCACAAGGGCGTGACAGGCGTGTTCGCCGAGTCGATCGTGTCGTCCTCGCTGCTCGGCCGGATCGCGGAGGCCGCGGGCGTCGGCTACGAGGAGACGCTGACCGGCTTCAAGTGGATCGCCCGCGTCGAGGGCCTGCGGTACGGCTACGAGGAGGCGCTCGGCTACTGCGTCGACCCGGAGGGCGTCCGCGACAAGGACGGCATCACGGCGGCGCTGCTCGTGACCGAGCTGGCGTCGGTGCTCAAGGAGCAGGGCCGGACGCTGACCGATCTGCTCGACGACCTGGCGATCGCGCACGGGCTGCACGCCACGGACCAGCTGTCGGTGCGGGTCGAGGACCTGAGCGTCATCGCGAACGCCATGACGGCGCTGCGTGAGCGGCCGCCGGTCTCGCTCGCCGGTCTGACGGTCGTGTCGGCGGAGGACCTGACCAAGGGCACGGAGTCGCTGCCCCCGACGGACGGGCTGCGCTACCACCTGGAGGGCGACTACAAGGCCCGGGTGATCGTCCGCCCGAGCGGCACGGAGCCCAAGCTCAAGTGCTACCTGGAGGTCGTGGTGCCGGTCGCCGCGGCGGTCGACCTCGCCCCGGCGCGGGCGACGGCCCACGAGGTGCTGGTGGCGATCAAGCGGGACCTGTCGGCCGCGGCCGGGCTCTGATCCGCCGCGAGAGCCGCGTTCGAAGGGCCGGTACGGATTCTCCGTACCGGCCCTTCGGCCGTCCGGGTGAACCCCGTACGGCAGATGACGTCAGCCGGCTCCCGCACGCCGGGGGCGTACGCCCGGGGCCGGCCCGTCCCGGGCGTGCCTCCCGGGCCGGTCCTGCCGGGCGTGTCCTGCCGGGCGTGTCCTCCTGGGCCGGGCCCTCCAGGGGCGTCAGCCGAAGCGGCCGTTCACGTAGTCGGCGGTGCGCGGGTCGGCCGGGGAGCCGAACACCGTCCCGGTGGGTCCCTGCTCGACGATCACGCCGGGGGTGCCCTGCTCGGCGAGGAAGAAGGCGCAGGAGTCGGAGACGCGGGCCGCCTGCTGCATGTTGTGGGTGACGATGACGACGGTGACCTCCGACTTCAGCTCGGCGATGGTCTCCTCGACGCGCCGGGTGGAGGTCGGGTCGAGCGCCGAGCAGGGCTCGTCCATCAGCAGGACGCGGGGGCGTACGGCGAGCGAGCGGGCGATGCACAGGCGCTGCTGCTGGCCGCCGGAGAGCGCCCCGCCGGGCTGCCGCAGCCGGTCCCTGACCTCGTTCCAGAGGCCGGCCCGGGTCAGGCACTCCTCGACGAGATCGTCCTTCGCCTCCCTGCCTGCCCGGATGCCGCCGAGCTTGAGTCCGGCGAGGACGTTCTCGTACAGGGACATGGCTGGGAACGGGTTGGGCTTCTGGAAGACCATGCCGATCTCGCGGCGGGCGTGGGTGATGCGACGGCCCCGGTCGTAGATGTCGGCGCCGTCGAGGAGGACCCGGCCGGCGAGCGAGGCGGTGCCGGTGAGTTCGTGCATCCGGTTGAGGATGCGCAGGAAGGTCGACTTGCCGCAGCCGGAGGGGCCGATGAGGGCGGTGACCTCACGGGCGGGCATGGCGAGCGAGACCCGGTCGAGGACCTTGCGGTCGCCGAACCAGGCGGAGACGGAGTCGGCTTCGAGGGCGGCGGCCCGGGACGGGGCCGTCGTGCCGCCGCCCGGCACGGGCGGCGGGGTGACGGTGTCGACGAGATCGGTCACGGCGTGAACTCCACAGCGGTCAGAGGAGGTTGGGCAGGAGGCGGGTCAGTTCGCCGGAGACGAGGACGCCGAGGGCGATCAGGACCGGGACGGCGGTGACCCAGGTCTGGCGGTTTCCCCAGCGGCGGCGGGCGAGGACGGTGAGCAGGGCGGCGAGCAGCAGTGCCTGGGCGCCGAGGAAGATCCCGGGCCAGGCGTCGGGGTCGCCCGCGAGGGGCTTCTCCGCGGCCGTGATCCAGCCGGGGCGCAGCGGCCGGGGCGGGCTGGGCCAGGCCGCGCCGGTGAGCTCGGCGTCGATGCGGACGACGTCCTCGGGGGTGTACGCGCCGCCGCTCGCGGTCATCAGGGTGAGCCGCCCTCTGCCCTGGCCGAGGGCCGCGGGGTTGGGGTCGCCGGGGTGCCGGACGCCCGTCACCTCGTACACGGCCTTGCCCTGACCGGTGGTCACCTCGACGCGGGCGCCGTCCGGCAGCCGGTGCACGTCGTTGAAGGGGCTGCCGTAGCCCCATCTACGGCCCATGATCACGCTGGTGCCGGCCTGGCCGGGCAGGGCGGTGTCCCGGCGGTGTCCGGGGCCCGACATGAGGACCTCGGAGGTGGTGCCCTCGGCGACGACCTCGCGGAGTCCGAGCGCGGGGATGTGGAGGAGGGCGACGGGAGCGCCCGGCGCGAGGGGCTTCCCCTCGTAGGTCAGCTGCCCCACCGGGGCGGTGCCGAGGGCGAGTTGTTCGCGCAGGTCGTCGTAGGCGGTGGACTGCTCGCGGGCGTGCTGGAGGTGTCCGACGACGGTGAGGTTGGCGGCGAAGCCGATGAGCAGCGCGGCGAGCACGCTCAGCGCCGCCCCGGCCAGGGCGAGCCCGGCGCGGGGGGCGGTGGGTGGCGGTGCGGTGGTCACGGGCGGGCGCCCGCCTTGCGGCGGCGGGTCTGGATCACGGCCGCCGCGCCGAGGAGGCAGAGCGCGAGGGAGCCGAGGGCGGCGGAGGCCGCGGAGGCGCCGGTGGCGGCGAGGCGGCCGCCGGTGCCGCCGTCGGTGTCGGTGCCGCCGGAGCCGCCGCCGGTGCCGCCGCTCGTACCGGTGCCGCCCGTGGTGTCCGCGTCACCGCCGTCGGTCGGCGAGGGCGTGCCGGTCGGGCCCGGGGTGTCGCTCGGCGTCCCGCTGGGCGTGTCGGTGGGTGCGTCCGTCGGCGTGTCGGTCGGTGTGGGCGTGTCGGTGGCGGTGGGGTCGACGGTCGGGGTGGGGGTGCCGGTGCCCGTCGGCGTCGGAGTGGTGCCGGTCGGGGTGGGGGTGGTGTCCGGGCCGGCGACGAACGTGGCGAGAACCGAGGAGGCGGTGTACGCGGCGGGGTCGGCGGGCGTGTACTGCGCCAGGACCGGGAAGTTGGAGTTGACCGTCCCGTGCATGGTGGGGGTGACCTCCGCCTTGCCGCCGACGAGTTCCTTCGTCCCGAGTTCGAGCGGCTCACCGTTCTCGTCGAGCGTGATGAACGTGACCGTCCCCGCCGCGGTCGCCGGCTGGACGTCCGCCCTGACCGGGAAGGGGCGCCCGGCGGGCGGGGTGTCGCTGTCGGAGGAGAGCGTCACGTTGGTCGCCTGCACGCTGGTGACGGCCCAGTTCTCGCCGGTGACCTCGATCAGCTGGGAGAAGTACTCGGCGCGCGCCTCGGCGTCCGCCGTCTCGCAGAAGAGCCGCAGCTCGTACAGGCCGTCGAGGGGCCCGGAGGGCACGATCTCGCGCAGCCGGTCCTGGAGGGAGGCGAACCCCGCGCCGGATCCGCCGAGCGGGCCGGATATCGGGGTGGTGCCGAGCGGGCCGCCGGGCACGACCTCGGCGATCGGCGCGCTGAGGGTCGGGTCACCGGGGTTGACGAGGGCCAGGACGCCCTTGACGTAGGGCTTGTCCTGGGCGGCGGGGGCCGGGCAGGCCGCGGTGGCGGCCACGGCGGTCGGGCCGGCCGCGACGGTGCCGGAGGCCGGCGTCAGGGTGAGGGTGCCGTGCCGCGTGACGGCGGCGGCCGGCGTGGACAGGGCCAGGACGATCGCCAGGGTGCCGCAGAGGAGGGCGAGTGCCGTGAGCAGGGCCACGGGCGATCTGAGGTGTGCGGTCGGGTTCATGGGGTGCGGTTCCTCCGGGGCGGTGGACGGTGGTCGACGGTGCGCTTCGGGTACGCCGGGGGGCCGGGCACCCGAAGGTGCCCGGCCGGTGTGCGGTCAGGGAGCAGTGGTGATCAGCGCTCGCCCTTGACGGTCGTGGCGCCGCAGGCGGTGCCGAGGGAGCCGAAGCCGTAGTTGGTGACGGTCGTGGTGGCGGCGCAGACCTTGGAGGTCGAGCCGACGAAGGTGGAGGCGATCGCGGCGTTGGTCAGCTTCGCCGTGGGGACGACGTTGTAGACGTCACGGAGGAAGGGGAAGGACAGGTTCAGCGTCTTGTCGGCGTTGCGCGGGGCGACGGTGCCGACGGAGCCGAGGACGGCCGCGCCGCGGCGGTCGGTGACGACCGCCTTCTCCTGGGCCGTGTAGGAGGCGACGGAGTACGGGGCGACGTCACCGGCGCTGTCGAGGACGGTGCCGTCGTTCTCCTGGACACCCTGCTGGACGCAGGCGCCCGGGGTGGTCACGCCGATGGAGGAGAGGAAGAACTGACGCGTGCCGGAGTTGCTCTGCGGCAGGATCGGGGTGAGCGCCACGCCGTTGAGGGACGTGAGGTTGCACTCGTAGATGTTCTTCAGCTGCGTCGCCGTCAGGTCGGAGGGCAGCGCGCTGTCGGAGCGCTTCGCCCAGGACACCGCGTCCTTGGCGAAGGGGATCCAGGTCAGGTCCGTGGTGCTGGTGTCGGCCGGGCCTCGCGAGGAGCGGGCGAAGTCGAGGCAACCGGAGTTGGTGTCCACGGCGTTGCGCAGGGCGTCGATGCCGGCCGAGGAACCGTTCGGGCGGTTGATCACACAGCCGGTCGCCTTGGTCTTGACGGTGGCGGAGCCGGTGGCGTCCCAGGACGCGATGATCTTCTGGCCGAGGGCGTTGACGACGACGTTGCCCAGGCCGTTCAGGACGTCCTGGGTCGTGTCCGAGCCGGTGCCGGCGAGGGTGCGGTACTGGGTGACCGGGTTGGGGTCGGCCTGCGCGGCGGGGGCGAGGGCGACACCGAGGCCGAGGGCGGCCACACCGAGGGCGGCACCGATACGAGCGCGGGACTTGACGTTCACTTCTGATCTCCTCCGTGGAAACGGATGTCATGGAATGGACGCACAAGCAGAATCCGGATTCTTCAACAAGCCGGTCCGTCGACCGGCCGGGAACAACAATTCCGTACGGGCGGCCGGGGCAGCCACCACGTTCAGTCGCTCTTCAGGTGACGAATTCCTGTCCTAGGTGAATCCGAGGGAATTCGGCGGCGGCCGGCGGCGGCCAGGACCGCGGGGCCCGCGACCCCGGCGACACCGCCGACGACCAGGACCGAGAGAAGGACCCAGCGGATGACGCCGAGCATCTGCGACGGGGTGCTTCCGGTGTCGGCGAGCCGCTCGCCCGGGGCGCCGCCGGAGCCGTTCCGGCTCCCGCCGGTGGCCGGCGGCGGGGCCGCGGAGGACGGTGTCCCGGAGGACCCGCCGGTGTCCGTACCGCCGCTCGCGGAGCCGCCGCCCGCGCCGGCGCCCGAACCGCCGGAGGTGCCGGGGCCTGCGGCTCCGGCGGAACCGCTCGTTCCCTGACCGCCGCCGGAGTCCGGGCCTCCGCTCGCACCGCCGGCACCGCCGGTCGAACCGCCGGTCGCGCCGCCCGTCGTGGAGCCGGGTCCGGTCGGCGCCCCGCGCTCCAGGCGGTCGGCCGCGGCGGCGGCCCGGGCCTTCAGCTTCGCGGGCATCGGCGCGTAGCCGAGGGGCAGCTCACCGGGGGCGGTGCCCTGCTTCTGACCTGGTCCGGCGGCGTACCGCAGCACGCGTGCGTAGTCCTTGCGGGCGTCCGCCGGGAGGCCGGTGGAGGCGGCGGCGTACGTCACCACCGTCAGCGGGTAGGCGCCGTTCCTGGCCCGGGCCGGGTCGGGCGTGAGGACCCCCGGCACGGACGAGTCCGCGAACTGGTCGACCGCCTTGAGCATGGCGGAGGTGGTGGGGTGGACGTAGGTGCCGTCGGCGTTCGGCAGGGCCGCGATCTGGAGCTGGTAGCGGGCCGCCGAGGCCGCGTCGGTGATGCCGTAGGCGCGGCGGGAGCCCGGGGGGACCTCGCCGCTCGTGAGCTTCAGCCCGCCGGTCGCCGTGTCGGGCGCCGAGCGGTCCTTGGCGCCGTTGGTGCCCCGCCGGACCGCGCGTGCGGCATCGTGCATGTCGATGGCGTACGGGGAGCGGTCGACCATGCTGTACCCGACGCTCAGCTCCCCCTCGGTCAGCTTCGTCTCCGTGGGGTCCGCCTTCGGGAACTCGTAGGAGCCGTCCGAGGCGAGACCGAGATCCTTGAAATAGCGGTTGATTCTCATTCCCCAGGGATCCGCTCCTCCTTCGAGGAAGGCCCGCGCCTCACGATCCGCACGAAGATAGTTCCAGACGATCCGCGTGCTGTCCGAGCGGTCCGCGGCGAGCAGAATTCCGCCCGGGTAGTTCATCACCGCCTGCTGGAACTCCTTGAATTTCGGATTCAGCTCCAGGAATTCCGGGTCCCGGAGGATCGATTCCGGATTGCCCTTCAGATGGTCGGGAACGGGCGCCTTGTCGCTGAGGAGCCGTACGTCGTACGGGTACGAGCCGGTCAGCACCTTCGCCAGGAGCCGGGGGTTCAGCCTCAGGTCCTTGACGAGCCCGATCCTGTCCGCCTCCCAGTAGAGGCCCACGGTGAGCCCGTTGACGGCGACGGGTGCGTGCACGAAGCCGGCCTTCTCCCCGCCCTCCACGGGTTCGACGGTGAAGGCGAGGCCGGGCGAGGTGGAGGTGGGGTTCAGCAGGTTGCCCCGGGCCAGCTCCTCACCGCGCTGGGTGAAGGTGAAGCGGGTGCTGCCGTCGGCGCAGAGCGCCGACTGCCAGGAGGTCAGCGCGTCCGTGACGAGTTCGGATCCGGTCATGCGGCGCTCGGCCTTGTCGGTGGGGCAGGGCTCACGGACCGGGAGGAAGTCGAGCGGGAAGACGAGGCGCTGGTTCCAGTTGGTGGTGGAGAACGCGGAGGTGACGGGACGCCCGCTGCTGCCCGTGGTCCCGTCCGGGTCGTGGGAGCCGCGGGGCACGACGACGAGCCAGCAGCCTCGGCCCCGCACCTTCGCGCCCGTCCCGACCGGGTCGCCGCAGCCCAGGTGAGGGGCTTCACGGGTGGACTGGAGGTTGAAGCCCACCTCCCCCGTGCCGTCGGGCTGTGTGGTGGCGAAGAACTCCTCGTTGCTGTCGCCGGGGCTGAAGTAGGTCCAGTCGGTGGGCTTGGTCGTGGCCGGGCCGGAGACCGGGGTGAAGGGAACGAACGGATCGGTCATCTGCCCCGGGTACTCCGGGCTGGGGATCTGCTCGCCGTACTGCTTCTCCAGGGGGTCGGAGCCGACCGGGAGGAGACGGCTGCCGATGAAGGCGCCGAAGTCGGAGCCCCTGGCGCCGGCGCCGAGCTGGCACTGCTCACGCCTCGGACCCGCCGGGTCGTCGCCCCAGCACTGCATGATCTGCAGGTAGTCGGCGTTCCGGCCCTGCGTCGGCCTCCCTCCCTTCCACGTCACCCGCAGCCCCTGCGAGCGCAGGTTCCTCGTCTGGTGGACCGTCACTTCGAGCGCCGAGAAGTCGTCGTACGGCCCCTTGGCCGCCCGTTTCGTCACCGCCGAGTTCTGCGACGCCGGGCCGGTCGCCGCCGCGGCGGGCGTGTCCCGCGGCAGTGGAACGAGGGCGAGCACGACGGCGACGAGGAGCGACCCGAGTCCGGCCCTCCGGGTGGGCGTCGGCCTCACTGTCCGCCTCCCTGGCGTCCGGCCCGGGCCGCGAGCACGCGGCCGACGAGCGGCGGGGCGATGACGGTGGCGAGGAGCAGGAAGGCGGAGAGGGCCATGAGGACGCCCCGCAGGGCGCCGCCCGTGTCGGCGGCGAGGGTGACCGGGGTGCCGACGATCTGGTTGCCGCCGGAGTCCTGGCCGCCGCCGGTGCCACCGCCCGTACCGCCGCCGTCGCCGATGACCTCTCCGGTGTCGGGGTCCACGGCTCCGCCGCTCGTGGCCCCGCCGGTGGCGGAGCCGCCGCCGGAGCCCGTGCTCCCGCCCGTGCCGCCGTTCGCGGAACCACTGTCGCCCGTGGCGGAGGCGGTGCCGGATCCGGTGGCCCCACCCGTACCGCCGCCCGAACCGCCGGTGGACCCGGATCCGCCGGAGCCGGTGCCGGTCGTGCCGCCGGAGCCGCCCGCGCCCGGACCGTTCCCGCCGCCGGTCGAGCCGCCCGTCGCGGACCCGCCGCCGGTCGAACCACCGTTGTTCACCTGCGTGTTCGTACCCTTCGCGCCACCCGTTCCGTCACCGCACTGCGTCGGACCGCGCTTGTCGCAGGCCTTCGGCCGCGGCGCGTTCCTGGCGAGGGTGTTGGTTCCGTCGGCCGAGAAGGTGGGGTTGCGGCAGTCGGACAGGTCCACCGCCCCGGTCGGCGCGCCGGGGATCCGGCGGACCTGCTCGAAGCCGGCCTGTACGAGGTTCCTCGGGAGCGGCGAGTAGCCGAGCTCCTCGGCCTGCTGCTGGCCCTCGCAGAGGAAGTAGCGGGCGAAGGTGCCGAGCGAGCGGCCCTTCTCGGCGGTGTGCGGGGCGGTCTCGGAGGTGGGGACGACCATGTAGCTGTAGCTGGAGAGCGGGTAGCTGCGCTCGTCGCGGGAGCGGTAGACGTCGTCGAGGATCTGCGTCAGGTAGTTCGTCGAGTTCCGGTCGGCGTCGATCCGGGCCTTGAGCAGGGCGACGGCGACGGCCTGGGCGGTCGGCTCGACGTAGTAGCCGGAGGCGTTGAGCACCTTGACGACCGGGAAGTGCGCGTTGATCGCGTACGAGTACTCGACGTAGGTGATGGCGCCCTCGCCCTGCGGCTGGCGGACGTGCGCGGAGACGCCGAGCGAGCCGGACTTGGCGACGGTGGTGGTACCGGGCACGACCGGGAAGTACGAGGTCATGCCGCAGGGCGTGGAGCGGCCGGCGCGACGGCAGTAGTCGTCCCAGACGGAGCCGTTCTCCTTGGCGAGCCAGGTGGTGAACTGGGCCGTCGTGCCCGAGCCGTCGGAGCGCACGACGGGCACGATGCGGCGGGCGGGGAGGTTCAGGCCGGGGTTGTCGGCCTTGATCTCCGGCGCGTTCCACATGGTCAGCCGACCGGTGAAGACCTTCGCGAGGACGGGTCCGGAGAGGCGCAGGTTGGTGACCTGGCGGCCGCCGATCCGCAGGTTGTACATGAAGGCGGTGCCGCCGGCGACGATCGGCATGTACGCGTAGCCCCGGCGCGGCGGTACGTCGGTGGCGCCCCCGTCGTTGAGGCCGTACGGGATCTCGGAGACGGCGAAGTCGACGGTGCCGTTCTTGAACTGCTCGCGGCCCTGCGAGGAGCCGTTGGCGTTGAAGTTGACCGTGAGGCCGACGTTGGCGCCGATGTTGCGGCGCCACTGCTCGACGGCGTTGGAGCTCCAGGTGGAGCCGGAGCCGGTGATCTTGGTGTATCCGGCGGCCTGCGCGGCGGGCGGGCGGGCGAGCAGGGCGAGCAGCGCGCACAGGGCTGCGGCGAGCCCCAGGGCGGTGCGGGTGAGCGGGGCGGCGGATCTCACGGCGTACTCCTCGGAGGTACGGATCGGTCGGCGGGCGCGGCGGCGGCCCCGGGGGCGGAAGCGGCCCCGGGGGCGGAAGCGGCCCCGGAGGCCGGGGTCGTCCTGGAGGCCGGCGCGGTCCCTGAGGTGACGGAGGCCCACCGGGCCGCGTCCTGCCGTGACGCGCGGGCCCTGCGCCGCTCCTGGCGCTTCGTCAGCTGCCCCGGTCCGCGCCCGCCCGCGATCCGCGCGAGGACGAAGAGGAGCAGGACGAGCAGCATGAGGACGGCGGCGGTGCCGAAACCGCGGGCGATCATGTTCGGTTCGGGCGACTTGACGAGCTCGAAGGTGGCGAGCGGCAGGGAGACCTGCGCGCCTGAGGTCGGCAGGGCGTTCAGCTCGGCGGTGAACCCGGCCGTCAGCAGCACGGGCGAGGTCTCCCCCACCCCGCGCGCGGTGCCGAGGATCACGGCCGTGGTCAGCCCCGAGCGGGCGGTCGGCAGGACGACGTGCCAGACCGTGCGCCAGCGGGAGGACCCCATGGCGTACGAGGCCTCCCGCAGCGTGCCCGGGACGAGTCGGATGACGACGTCGGAGGCTCGGATGATGATCGGGAGCATCATCACGGCGAGGGCGAGCGAGGCGGCGAGGCCGGAACGCTCGGTGCCCAGGGCCAGGATGACGGTCGCGTAGACGAAGAGTCCCGCGACGATCGAGGGCAGCGCCGTCATGGCCTCGACGATCGTGCGGACCAGGCGCGCGAAGGGGCCGGGCACCTCGGTGAGGAAGACGGCGCAGACGATGCCGGTGGGCACGGTGATCGCGAGCGCGATGCCGACCTGTTCGAGGGTGCCGACGACGGCGTGCAGGATGCCGCCGACGTCGAGCGGTTCGAGGGGTCCCGCCAGGCTCATGTCCTCGGTGAAGAAGTTGAGGTGGACGAGGGCCGTGCGGCCCTCCCAGAGGGTGAAGGCGACGACGAAGACGAGGACGGCGAGGAGCAGCAGGCCGAGGCTGCGGACGACGACTCCGGCGATCCGGTCCCGTACGGCGGGCCCGTCCTCGTCGAAGGAGACGAGGAGCGCGTACAGCCCGAGGAAGAGGAGGTACGCGACGATCACGAAGCCGACGGCGCCGCTGAAGGGCAGCAGGCGGGCGAAGAGGAGCCAGGTGAGGGCGAGCGAGGCGGCCGCGGCGCCGAGCAGCGCGTACACGTCGGAGGCGCGCGTGGTGCCGGTGGTGCGGCGGCGTTCGGGGCCGGGAGGCGGCGGGGCCTTCTCGGTGGGCGGTCGCAGCCTCGGCCGCTCCGGGGCGATGGTCATCGGGTTCGGGTCCCCCTTGAGGAGCACACGGGCTAGGCGTCGCTGGTGGCGCCGGAGCGACTGCGCGCGACGATGGACGAAGCGGCGAAGTTGACGATCAGGGTCATGACGAAGAGGGCGAAGCCGGCCGCCATCAGGGCGGACATGCCGAAGGGAGTGGCCTCGCCGTAGCGCAGGGCGATGAGGGAGGACACCGAGCTGGTGCCGGTCTGCAGGACGTGCCACTGGAGGGTGAAGACCTGCGAGATGACCATGTAGACGGCGATGGTCTCGCCGAGGGCGCGGCCGAGGCCGAGCATGGTGCCGCCGATCATGCCGCCCTTGCCGAAGGGCAGGACGACGCTGCGGATCATGCCCCAGCGGGTGGCACCGAGCGCGTACGCGCCCTCGCGTTCGCCCGCGGGGGCCTGGGAGAACACCTCGCGCATGATCGAGCAGATGATCGGCGCGACCATCATCGCGACGACGAGACCGGCGACGAAGGTCGACGAGGTGTAGACGGTCGGCGGGGCCAGCGGGTCGTCGGGGTCGGCGCCGTCGACGCGCAGGAAAGGGATCCAGCCGAAGTACGTGGCGATCCAGCGGGCGATCGGGAGGATCGACTCCTCCAGCCAGAAGACCCCCCACAGGCCGTAGACGACGGAGGGAACGGCGGCCATCAGGTCGACCGTGGAGATCAGGGTGCGGCGCAGCCGGGGCGCCGCGTACTCGGAGATGTAGAGCGCGGCTCCGGTGGCCAGCGGCACGGCCACGACGATCGCGACGAGGGCGATCAGGACGGTGCCGAGGAGGACGGCCGCGATGCCGAACCGTCCGGCGTCGGGCTCCCAGTTCTCGGTGGTGAGGAAGGAGGGCCCGGCGCGGTCGAGGGCCTGCCAGGCGCGGAGGAGCAGGAAGCCGCCGACGAGGAGCATGACCGCGAGGACGAAGCCGCCGCCGGTGCGGGCGACGGCGCGGAAGACCCGGTCGGGAAGGCCGGGGTCGGCGTGGAGCCGACGCGGCGTGTCGGGCGGCGGGTCAAGGGTCTCGGTCGTCACGGGAAGGACGTAAGTCCCGCCCGGTGGACATGTGTTCCCCTCGATGTGAACGAGGGGCGTGCGCGGGGCAACTTCCGTTCACCGTAAGACAGTCGAGGCCCATCTGGGCCCCTCGGACGCGATCAGCGCACGGAACCGCGCATAGGCGGTGCGACAGGTGGAATGACGCTCGTAGGAGCGTCCCGAGAGGGCGGCGGTACGCCCCTCGGCATCGCGCAGCACCCACACCCAGCCGTTGCCGCCGGCGGTGTGCTGCACGCCGCCGGCGAGGTCCGCGTGCCCGGCGCAGAGGGCCGTGAACGCCTCCCGGCACCGGACGTGGTCGTCGTAGCAGACCCCCGAACGCGCGACGACCCTCCCGTTCTGCGCGACGAGTCGCCATCCGTAGCGTCCGTCGGCCCCCATGTCGACCAGACAACGCGTCCCGGACACACCGGTGTCCTTGGTCATCGCCCCCACCCCCACAGTCTCGGCAAGCGCAATCTATTGAGACCGGGGTGACTGCCGGGTGCTAAACCAATGGCCGGGTCGCACGCTTCACCGGGAGGTTGCCCCTAGGACACCGGCGGCGCGCACGACCCATGGGGAACAGGACGGTCCGACCGGATCAGCGCCCCGCGGCGGCTGCGGACGTGGCGATTCCGCGAAGGTCGGGCCGCCGGGTTCCGCGAAGGGGCCGGGCGGCCCGTCGGGTTCCGCATCGCTCGGGCCACCGGGTTCCGCGAAATGGCGGCCCGTCGGGTTCCGCGAAGGGTCAGCCCGTCGCGAGAAGGATCACGAGGAGCAGCAGCCCGGCCGCCGCGGGGCCGACGATCTCGTACGCCCAGCGCACCCGCGCCTCGCCCCGCGCGCCCGGGGCGCCGGCGCGGCGCTCGGCTAGCTCGCGCAGATCGGCGACGGTCTGGTCGGTGGGCGCGGTGCGCGACGCGCTGTCCCGGACGTCGGCGCTGACCGACGTGCGGCCGTGCGGGTCGTCCTGGGAGGCACGGGAGGCGCGACGGGCCGCCTTCTTGCGCTGTCGCAGCGAGACGGGGATGGCCCAGAGCTGGTACTTGGCGCCGTCCTGGGTAAAGACCTCGCTGGAGTAGCCGGCGCGGATGTCGGCGACCGCGGCCCAGGGCAGCGTGATCGACCGGAACGGGTTGCGGATCCGGAGCCGGTCGTCGTTGGCGTACACGGCGGGCCGGATCGTGAAGGCGACGATCAGCGGCACGGCGAGGAGGAGGCCCGCGAGCGCGAGCCAGGGCGACCGGCCCTCGCCGCGGAACAGCACGTCACCGGCGAACAGGGCCGCGAGGATCAGCAGGAACACCCCGCTCGCGATCCCGAGCGGCGACCGGAAGACGCGGTCGGGGGACTCCTGACCCGAGGACTGCTGCCCTGCGGACGGCTGCCCGGCGGGCTTCTTCCCCGCGGGCCTCTTCCCGGCAGGCTTCTTACCGGCGGCCGGCTGCTCGGGGGTCGACTCGCGGCTCGGCTCGTGGCTGGGCTCGGGGGTCGGCTCGGGGGTCGTCATGGGGCCGATTGTGCCTCAGTGGGCCGGTGGGGGCTCAGGCGGCCCGCGTGGCCACGAGATCCGCGTACAGAATGATGTTGTCGGGGCGGTGGCCGTCGACCAGCTCGCCGCCGCAGGTGACCAGGCGCAGCTCGGGGCGGTCGGTGTCGCCGTACACCTTGGCCGTCGGGAAGGCGTCCTTGTCGACCTGTTCCAGCTCCCTGACGCGAAAGACCGCGGTGGTGCCGTCGGCCCGCGTCACGGTGATCTCGTCGCCGACCGCGACCTCGGAGACGTTCTTCAGCACGGCGGGGCCGCGGGCGGTGTCGAAGTGCCCGATGAGGACGGCGGGGCCGGTCTGCCCGGGCGTGACGCCCTTGCCGTACCAGCCGATCCGGTCGGCGTCCGCGACCGAGGGCACCTCGACGGTGCCGTCGGCGGTGAGCCCGAGTTCCAGGACGGGCCCGGTGGGGCCGGTGTCGACCCCGGCGGCGGGGACCCGGACGCGCACGGGCAGGGAGCGGGCGAGCGGGCGGACGGAGGCGGAGCCCGCGGTCGGCGCGGGGGCGGCGGTGGCCTCGGAGATCCGCGCGGGCGGGGTGACGGCCTGCGGCCCGTCCCCGGCCGAGCAGCCGGTGAGCGCGGCGAGGACGGCGCACAGGAGGACGGGGACGGCGATACGGGCGGGGTGGCGGCGGCGGTTCACGGGCGGGCTCCGGGCAGACGGCGGGCGGGAGGCCGGGGGCGGCGGACGGGAAGCGGGGCTGGGGCGGCGGCGGGAAGCGGGGCTGGGGCGGCGGCGGGAAGCGGGGCTGGGGCGGCGGACGGGGTCCGGCCGGGCGCCGCGTGGGACGCGGCGACCGGCCGGGGGTGGGGTGTCGCTCCCGCTCGGGTCAAGGGGCAGGGAGTCTTGTGGTGCGAGGCGCGGTGGCGCCCGGACAGGGCGCGCGAGGCCTGTGGCGCCGGACAGGGCGCGCGAGGCCTGTGGCGCCCGGATGTGGTTGGTTCAGGCCTCGCGCGGGGTACGGCCTCAGCCGCGGGCGGCGGCGGACCGGCGGCGCAGGACCAGGAAGCCCAGGCCCGCGGCGGCGAGCGAGGCCCCGGCACCGGCCGCGAGCAGGGCGGTGCTGTCGTCCTCGGTGCCGAGCTCGGCACCGGCGGCGACCGCGCCCTTCGGGATGACGGAGGTCTGGCCGGCGTGGGTGGTGATGCCGGTGCCCGTGCCGGTGGCCGCGGCGCCCTTCGACGCACCGACCGGGGCCGTCTCGAACGTGCAGCCCTTCGGCAGCTTCGGGAAGGCGTGGGTGGCGCCCTTGGCGCCCTGACCGCCCTCGACCTGGGTGTGGAGCGACGGCGTGGCGCTCTTCGGGTCGATGATCCGGCCGACGATGCCGACGCTCTTCGGCAGCGAGGGGTGCGCCCGGTCGACCACCGCGAAGACCTGGTCCCGGCCGTTGTCGTCGGCGGTGCTGAACTCGGCCAGCGGACCCTGCCGGGTCATGAACAGCTCGGCCTTGGTGCCCGCGCCGATGGAGACGGTCCGGCTTGCGGTGCACGCGCCGAGGACGACGACGCTCCCGGTGGAGGGCTTGGCCCGCGTGCCGCCCGTGGCGACCGGCTGCGGGGCGCCCTGCTTCGCCGAACCGGGGATGTACGCGGCGAACCGGCCGTCCCGCTCCAGGACGACGACGGCCCTGCCGAAGGTCCACACGGAGCGGACGCCGGCCACGTAGGTGTAGCCGCGGCCCTTGCCGTTCTCGATCAGCTGGAGGCCGAAGCGGCCGTCCTTCCTGCCGAGCTGGAGGACGGTGCCGTCGGCGAGCCGGTAGGCGCCGGCCTCGGGGCCCGCGATGTTGCCGGCCCAGTTGTGGGTGGTGCCGTTCGGGTCGAGGACGAAGAACTCGCCGTTGTCCTGGCCGGCGACGGAGCGGGTGACCGCCTCCAGGACCCCGACCGGGTGGCCCTCGCGGAACAGCTCGGCGCGGTGGTTCTGCTCGTCGACCTTGTAGATCTTGGCGACGGTGCCCGTCACGAGGGTCTCGGTACGGACGAGGGTGCCCTTCGCGGAAGCAGCGGAAGCGGCGGGAGCGGTGGTCCCGGCCTTCGGGGTCTTCGCCGCGTTCCCGGCCTTCTCGGCGCCTCCGGCCTTCCCGCCCTTCCCGGCCTTCTCAGCGCCTCCGGCCTTCCCGCCCTTCCCGGCCTTCTCAGCGCCTCCGGCCTTCCCGCCCTTCCCGGCCTTCCCCGTGTCCGGGGTGTCCGTGCCGGCCTCGGCCGGAACCTCGTCGGACGGCTTGACGTCGGCGGACCTCGCGCCGGACGACGCCGGCGAGGTGGCCGCCGGGGCGGCGGTGGCCGGTCCGGCGGCGGCGAAGGCGGCCCCGGCGGTGAGCGCCGGGGCAGTGATCGCGACGCCCGCGACGAGGGCGGTGGTGATCGCGGTGCGAAGGGCGGTGCGCATAACGACTCCTGGAGATCAGGCAGGTGGACGAGTGAGTCGCATGCCGCTTTTTCTCAGTCCGTTCGGGGTTCGGCGAGGTCTGGCCGGCTGCTGATGAAAATCTATTGATCTTGTATTCAGGACTTGTCCACTCCCTGTCACGGGCCTGTGACAGGGCTCACCCGCCCTCCCGGCGCACGCCACCACGCCGACCGCCCGGCTGTGACCTCGGGCTCTGCGAAGCCCGTCCCCTGTACAGGTCGCTACGCGCGTAGATATGCTCGACTGGTGACCATGCCCACCACTGCATCCGCAGCATCCGCATTCGCCGACGTGACCGCGTCCGACGGTGCGCTGCGCCGCTTCCTCCACGGGCTGCCCGGCGTCGACGCCGTCGGCCTGGAGGCGCGCGCCGCGTCCCTCGGCACCCGCTCGATCAAGACCACGTCCAAGGCGTACGCCATCGACCTGGCCATTTCCATGATCGACCTGACGACGCTCGAAGGCGCGGACACCCCGGGCAAGGTCCGGGCGCTCGCCGCCAAGGCCGTCCGTCCCGATCCGACCGACCGCACGACCCCGACGACCGCCGCCGTCTGTGTCTATCCGGACATGGTGGCCACCGCCAAGGCCGCCCTCGCGGGCTCCGGCGTCAAGGTCGCCTCGGTCGCCACCGCCTTCCCGGCCGGCCGCGCGGCCCTCCCCGTGAAGCTCGCCGACACGGCGGACGCCATCGCCGCGGGCGCCGACGAGATCGACATGGTCATCGACCGTGGCGCCTTCCTCGCCGGCCACTACCTCCAGGTCTTCGAGCAGATCGCCGCGATCAAGGCGGAGTGCGGCGACCGCGCCCGCCTCAAGGTGATCTTCGAGACCGGCGAGCTGTCCACGTACGACAACATCCGCCGCGCCTCCTGGCTCGGCATGATGGCCGGCGCGGACTTCATCAAGACCTCGACCGGCAAGGTCGCGGTCAACGCCACCCCGGCCAACACCCTGCTCATGCTGGAGGCCGTGCGCGACTTCCGCGCCCAGACCGGCGTGCAGATCGGCGTGAAGCCGGCCGGCGGCATCCGCAACACCAAGGAAGCCATCAAGTTCCTGGTCCTCGTCAACGAGACCGTGGGCGAGGACTGGCTGGACAACCACTGGTTCCGCTTCGGCGCTTCCAGCCTGCTCAACGACCTGCTGATGCAGCGCCAGAAGCTGGCGACCGGCCGTTACTCCGGCCCCGATTACGTGACGGTGGACTGATCAACATGGCATCTGCATTCGAGTACGCACCGGCGCCCGAGTCCCGGTCCGTCGTCGACATCGCACCCAACTACGGCCTGTTCATCGACGGCGAGTTCGTCGAGGCGGCCGACGGCAAGGTCTTCAAGACCGTCTCCCCCTCCTCCGAGGAGGTCCTCGCCGAGATCGCCCAGGCGGGCACCGAGGACGTCGACCGCGCGGTGAAGGCGGCCCGCAAGGCCTTCGAGAAGTGGTCGGCGCTGCCCGGCTCCGAGCGCGCCAAGTACCTCTTCCGCATCGCCCGGATCATCCAGGAGCGCAGCCGCGAGCTGGCCGTCCTGGAGACCCTGGACAACGGCAAGCCGATCAAGGAGACCCGCGACGCGGACCTCCCCCTGGTCGCCGCGCACTTCTTCTACTACGCGGGCTGGGCCGACAAGCTCGACCACGCGGGCTACGGGGCGAACCCGAAGCCGCTGGGCGTGGCCGGTCAGGTCATCCCGTGGAACTTCCCGCTGCTCATGCTGGCGTGGAAGATCGCCCCGGCGCTCGCGACCGGCAACACGGTCGTCCTGAAGCCGGCCGAGACGACCCCGCTGACCGCCCTGTTCTTCGCGGACATCTGCCGCCAGGCCGGGCTGCCGAAGGGCGTCGTCAACATCCTTCCCGGGTACGGGGAGACGGGCGCCGCGCTGGTCGCGCACCCGGACGTGAACAAGGTCGCCTTCACCGGTTCGACCGCCGTCGGCAAGGCCATCGCCCGGTCGATCGCGGGCACGGACAAGAAGGCCACCCTGGAGCTGGGCGGCAAGGGCGCGAACATCGTCTTCGACGACGCACCCATCGACCAGGCCGTCGAGGGCATCGTCAACGGCATCTTCTTCAACCAGGGCCAGGTCTGCTGCGCGGGCTCGCGCCTCCTGGTCCAGGAGTCGATCCAGGACGAGCTGCTCGACTCGCTCAAGCGCCGTCTGAGCACCCTGCGCCTCGGCGACCCGCTGGACAAGAACACCGACATCGGCGCCATCAACTCCTCGGAGCAGCTGGCCCGTATCACCTCGCTGGTCGAGCAGGGCGAGGCGGAGGGCGCCGAGCGCTGGACCGCCGCCTGCGACATCCCCGAGGCCGGTTACTGGTTCGCCCCGACGCTCTTCACGAACGTCACGCAGGCGCACACGGTCGCCCGCGACGAGATCTTCGGCCCGGTCCTGTCGGTGCTGACCTTCCGTACGCCCGACGAGGCGGTCGCGAAGGCCAACAACAGCCAGTACGGCCTGTCCGCCGGCATCTGGTCGGAGAAGGGCTCGCGCATCCTCGCGGTCGCCAACAAGCTCCGCGCGGGTGTCGTCTGGGCCAACACGTTCAACAAGTTCGACCCGACCTCGCCGTTCGGCGGATACAAGGAGTCGGGCTTCGGCCGCGAGGGCGGCCGTCATGGTCTGGAGGCCTACCTCGATGTCTGAGTCGGCGACGCGGCTGAGCGTCTTCAAGACCTACAAGCTGTACGTCGGGGGCAAGTTCCCCCGCTCCGAGAGCGGCCGGGTGTACGAGGTGACGGACTCCAAGGGCAAGTGGCTGGCGAACGTACCGCTGTCCTCCCGCAAGGACGCCCGTGACGCGGTCGTCGCCGCCCGCAAGGCCTTCGGCGGCTGGGCCGGCGCGACCGCGTACAACCGCGGCCAGGTCCTCTACCGTGTCGCCGAGATGCTGGAGGGCCGCCGGGACCAGTTCGTCCGCGAGGTCGCCGAGGCGGAGGGCCTGTCGAAGTCGAAGGCGGCCGTGGTCGTCGAAGCGGCGATCGACCGCTGGGTCTGGTACGCGGGCTGGACGGACAAGATCGCCCAGGTCGTCGGCGGTGCCAACCCGGTGGCGGGCCCGTACTTCAACCTGTCCACGCCCGAGCCGACCGGTGTCGTCACGGTCGTGGCCCCGCAGGACTCGTCCTTCCTCGGGCTGGTCTCCGTGATCGCCCCGGTGATCGCGACGGGCAACACGGCGGTCGTGATCGCCTCGGAGAAGGCCCCGCTCCCCGCCCTCTCCCTGGGCGAGGTGCTCGCGACCTCCGACCTGCCGGGCGGTGTCGTGAACATCCTCTCCGGCAAGGCCTCCGAGATGGGCCCGCACCTGGCGGCCCACCAGGACGTCAACGCGATCGACCTGACGGGCGCGACCGAGGGCGACCTCGCCCGCGACCTGGAGATCGCGGCGGCGGACAACCTGAAGCGCGTCCTGCGCCCGCGTACCGAGGACTTCACGGAGTCCCCGGGCACGGACCGCATGACCGCCTTCCTGGAGACGAAGACCGTCTGGCACCCGACGGGTTCGCTGGGCGCGAGCGGCTCTTCGTACTAGGCACCGGACCGCTCCGGCAGGCGCGCCTGTCCGGTCCGACGGGCCCCCGGGTGATCCCGGGGGCCCGTCGTCATGCCCGGCCGCGTTCCACGAGCCCCGCCACGCCGTCGAGCACGCAGTCGAGTCCCGTCTCGAACTGCCAGGCCGCGTCGTCCTTGCGCGCCGCCCCCCGGGTGTACCGCCGGTAGGTCGGGTAGCGCCCGGTCTCCATCAGGTACGACATCTGCGGGGCGAGCCCCCGCCGCGTCTCGTCGGCGCTCTGCCAGCCCTGCTCCTCCATGTACTGGCGCAGCGCGGCCTCGGACTGCGTGGCCCCGTGGACGTACGCGTTGACCGCCCGGAACGCGGCCATCATCGTGTCGACGCCGAGCCCGAGCCCGTCGAGCGAAGCCAGCTGGCGCTCGGCCGCCGCCATCCGGGTCGGGGTGAGCGCAAAGAGCGGCGCCGGCATGCGGGCCAGCCAGGGGTGGCGCAGCATCATCTCCCGGGTCCGCAGCGCGTACGCGCGGAGCGTCTCCCGCCAGCCGGAGACCTCGTCCACCGGGGCCAGCTCGCCGGAGACCCGGTCGATCATGAGCGCCCACAGCTCGTCCTTGCCGTTGACGTGCCGATAGGCGGCCATGGGCGCGACGCCCAGTTCGGTGGCGACCTTCCGCATCGTCACGGCGGCGAAACCCTCGCGGTCCGCGATGCCGATCGCGACCTCGGCGATCCTCCCCGCGCTGAGGGACGCCCGCGGTGCCGCCGCGGGCCGCTCCAGGCGCTCCCACAGCGAGACGTCGTCAGCCTCTTCCTTCTTCGCCACTCGGATCTCCCTCTCTCGCGTACAGCGTATGCCTTGTGGACGACGTACACATCGATGTGTACGTTGTACACCAGTCGGTATACGACGTACACATCGACGTTCCAGGGGGAACCCATGACCGCTCCGCTCCACCTCACCGTGATCCAGGGCTCGACCCGCGACGGCCGCCTCGGCCCCACCGTCGCGAACTGGCTGCTCACCCAGGCCGCCGACCGCCCGGATCTGACCACCGACCTGATCGACCTGGCCGAGACCCCGCTGCCGACCGTCTTCCCGCAGCTCGGCCAGGCCCCCGAGCGCGCCGAGGACCGCGCGCTGCTCGCCGCCGTGTCACCGCGTCTGGCCGCCGCCGACGCCTTCGTCGTGGTGACCCCCGAGTACAACCACAGCTACCCGGCCTCCCTGAAGAACGCGATCGACTGGCACCACAAGGAATGGCATGCCAAGCCCGTCGGCTTCGTCTCCTACGGCGGCTTCTCCGGCGGCCTTCGCGCCGTCGAGCACCTGCGGGGCGTCTTCGCCGAGCTGCACGCCGTCACCGTGCGCGAGGCGGTCGGACTCCAGGGCATCTGGGGGCAGTTCGACGAGGACGGCCGGGCCGTCGACACCGCCACCGACACCGCCGCGAAGGCGATGCTCGACCAACTCGCCTGGTGGGGCGAGGCACTTCGCAATGCCCGCGCCAACAAGCCCTACTCCGCCTGAGCCATGACGACCGATCAGACCTCCGCGCCCGAGACCCGCATCCCCTACCTGGGCGTCACCGGGCTCATGCTCGGCATCGTCCTCGCGACCCTCGACGGCACGATCGTCGGCACCGCCCTCCCCACCATCGCGGGCGAACTCGGCGGCCTCGACCGGCTGTCCTGGGTCGTCACCGCCTATCTCCTCACCGCCGCCGTCGCCACCCCGCTCTGGGGCAAGCTCGGCGACCTCTACGGCCGCAAGGGCAGCTATCTCTCCGCCGTCGGCGTCTTCCTCGCCGGGTCGATCCTCTCCGGCCTCGCGCAGAGCATGGGGCAGCTCATCGCCTTCCGCGCCCTCCAGGGCATCGGCGCCGGCGGTCTGATGGTGGGCGCCTTCGCACTCATCGGCACCCTGGTGGCCCCGAAGGACAGCGCCCGGGTCCAGGGCATCACCGGGACGATGCTGCCGGTGGCCTTCGCCGGCGGCCCGCTCCTCGGCGGCCTCCTCACCGACCACCTGAACTGGCGCTGGGCCTTCTACGTCAATCTGCCCGTCGGCCTCGCCGCCCTGCTGATCGTCTCGCTCGGCCTGCGCGTACGGACCCCGCGCGTCCGAGCCCGCGTCGACTGGGCGGGAGCCCTGCTGCTGACCACCGGGGTCCTCGCACTGACCCTGCTCGCCGGCTGGGCCGGCACCGCACACGCCTGGACCTCACCCCGGATCCTGGCCCTGGGCACGATCGCGGCCGTGGCGCTCGCCTGGTTCGTCCGGGTCGAGCGGCGGGCCGAGGAGCCCGTGATCCCGCCCCGGCTCTTCCGCACCCGCAACTTCACGCTGGCGCAGATCCTGAGCTTCCTGGTCGGCGCGGGCATGATCGCCGCCCTGAACTATCTGCCGCAGTACCTGCAGTTCGCCCGTGGACAGTCGTCCACGGCGAGCGGGCTGCTGCTGCTCCCGCTGATGCTCGCCATGGTCGCCGCGCAGCTGGCCTCGGGCCGGATCATCGCCCGTACCGGCCGCTACCGGATGTACCCCGTCCTCGGCGGTGCGCTGATGACGGCGGGCGCGCTCGCCCTGCTGCTGCTCGACATGGACACCCCCGTCGCCGTCGCCTCCGGGCTCACCGTGGTCGTCGGCGCGGGCATGGGCTTCCTCATGCAGGCCACACTGCTCGTCACGATGTACGGCGCCGAGCCGCGCGACATGGGCGCGGCGAGCGGCACCGTCACACTCGTACGGACACTCGGCGGCTCACTCGGCGTGGCCGTCCTCGGCGCGGTGTTCACCGCACGCCTCGACGGGGCCGACACCCACCTGACCCCGGCACAGGCCCTGCGACTGCCGGAGCCGGTACGGGAGGGCCTGGGGGCGGCGGTGACGAGCGGGGTGCACGGGGTGCTGCTCGGCACGGCACTGCTCGCCGCCCTGGCCTTCGCCGTGGCCTGGCTCGTACGGGACACCCCGCTGCGGCCCGAAGCCGGCTCCGCTACGGAAGCAGCCCCCGCGTCAGCGGACCGGCCACCGGCAGATCGGCCACTGCCCCGCCCTTCGTGACGTGGTCGGTCACCAGGTTGGTGCCCACCGGCTTGAAGTCGGCGACCTGGGTGCCGAGGCCGTTGTCGAGCGGGTCGACGCCGGTGTTGGCCAGCGGGTCGAGCTGGAGCTTGGTCAGCGGGCCGATCCCGTGGGTGACACCGGACAGCGCACCCGCACCGGCCGCGGCGGCGTCCGTCCTGGTCAGCGAGTCGACGGGCAGCGGCACCGGGGCCACGGCCTGCGCCGCCGCACCGGCGCCGAGCACCGCCGCGCCCGCCGCCGTGACGGTGAGACCTGCCGAGAGCAGGGCGCTGCGACGGGGGCTCCGGGATTGTGCGTGACGCGCCATGATGATCCTTCCGAGCTTTTCACGGGGTAACCGATCGGACACCGACAGTAGTTGAGGTGTGATGCTCGATACCAACGGCCTTCCTCGGGGGTCCCCTGCACGGGGGAATGGTTCACACTGGTGTCCCGTGAGTTCCCAACCGATTCCGACCCGTGTCGTCCTGCTCGCGGGCCCCTCAGGCTCCGGCAAGTCGTCCCTCGCCGCCGTCACCGGTCTCCCGGTCCTGCGCCTCGACGACTTCTACAAGGAGGCCGACGACCCGACCCTCCCTCTCGTCGAGGGAAGCTCGGACATCGACTGGGACTCCCCGGGGTCCTGGGACGCGGACGAGGCCGTCGCCGCCATCGTCGAACTGTGCCGCACGGGGCGGACCGACGTCCCCGTGTACGACCTCGCCACCAGCTCCCGCGTGGACCGCGAGCGGCTGGACATCGGGCGGACGCCGCTCTTCGTGGCGGAGGGGATCTTCGCGGCCGAGATCGTGGCCCGCTGCCGTGAGCTCGACGTCCTCGCCGACGCGCTCTGCCTGCGCGGCCGCCCCTCGACGACCTTCCGCCGCCGGCTCGCCCGCGACCTGCGCGAGGGCCGCAAGTCCGTCCCGTTCCTGCTGCGTCGCGGCTGGCGTCTGATGCGCGCGGAGCGGGCGATCGTCGCCCGCCAGTCGGCACTGGGCGCCCACCCCTGCGCCAAGCCGGAGGCCCTGGGCCGTCTGGCGGCCGCGGCAGCGGGCCGCCACCGCACGCCCGCGGCGGGCTGAGAGCCAGAAGACCGGAGACCCGCAAACCCGGGAACCCGTAAACCCGTAAACCCGGACACCCGGACCACCCGGAAAACACGACGCGGGGGGGGGGGGGGGGGGGGGGGGGGGGGGCGGGGGGGGGGGGGGGTGTTTTGTCTGCCGCGTGTGTCTCTTTCTT
>NZ_JBVHZJ010000030.1:49823-103336 GCF_055574655.1 Streptomyces sp. NPDC029956
AACGCCCCCCCCCCCCCCCCCCCCCCCCCCCCCCCCCCCCCCCCCCCCCCCACCCCCCCACCCCCCCCCCCCCCCCCCCCCCCCCCCCCCCCCCCCGCGTCGCTGTTCCCCCGTACCCCCGTACGGTTCCCCCGTGCTCCCCCGACGGCTCCGTTTCCCCCGTAGCCCCCGTGGGTCTTTCCCCCCGGCCTTCAGGCCACCAGCTCGCCGAAGGACTCCTCCTCGTCACGGCCGAAGCTGAGCACCTCGTCCTCGCGCAGTCGCCGCAGCGACCGCCAGATGCTCGACTTCACCGTGCCGACACTGATGTCCAGGATCTCCGCGATCTCCGGATCGGTACGGCCCTCGTAGTAGCGCAGCACCAGCATCGTCCGCTGGAGCTCGGGCAGCCGGGCGAGGGCCTGCCACAGCACCGCGCGCAGCTCCGTGCCGCGCATCGCGTCCGTCTCGCCCACCGTCTCCGGGAGCTCCTCGGTCGGGTACTCGTTGAGCTTGCGCCGGCGCCAGGCGCTGATGTGCAGATTGGTCATGGTGCGGCGGAGGTACCCGCCGACCGCGGCCTTGTCGCTGATCCGCTCCCAGGCGCGGTACGTGGAGAACAGCGCGCTCTGGAGCAGGTCCTCGGCCTCGAACCGGTCACCGGTGAGGTGGTAGGCGGTGGCGTACAGGGAGGCACGACGCTCCTGGACGTAAGCCGTGAACTCGGCTTCCGAACAGTTGCGCTCCCCCGTGACCTCCCCGTACGCCGCTCCCCCGTCAGCAATGGCCACCATGTACGGCGCCTTGCGCTGACGCCCGACGCTGCGAACGCACCCCCGCCCGTTCACCGCGCCGGACTTCTCCGTGCTCCGCACGACGTCGTGGAGACGCGTGACTACTGCGCTTGAGGTGGTGCTGTGCAGTGCGTTCATCTCGCGCCCCCCGTCGGTTGGAGTGTGTTTCGGTCCGTGTGCCAAGAAGCTTGCCCATCGGACTTCATGGCGTTGTCCGCCGACTGTCACAGGCGTGTCACAGGGGCCCGGACAGAAGCGCGCCTCCCAGCGGTCGAACTCGGACGGCCCAATGCGACAGAATGTCGCCCGTGCCTTTTCTGTTGCTGATCGAGGACGACGACGCCATCCGCACGGCCCTCGAACTCTCCCTGTCACGGCAGGGCCACCGGGTGGCCACCGCCGCGACCGGTGAGGACGGCCTCCAGCTGCTGCGCGAGCAGCGGCCGGACCTGGTCGTGCTCGACGTCATGCTGCCCGGCATCGACGGCTTCGAGGTCTGCCGGCGCATCCGCCGCACGGACCAGTTGCCGATCATCCTGCTGACCGCGCGCAGCGACGACATCGACGTGGTCGTGGGCCTGGAGTCCGGAGCCGACGACTATGTCGTCAAGCCGGTACAGGGCCGCGTCCTCGACGCCCGTATCCGGGCCGTCCTGCGGCGCGGGGAAAGGGAGTCGACGGACTCGGCGACCTACGGCTCCCTGGTGATCGACCGCTCCGCGATGACGGTCACCAAGAACGGCGAGGACCTCCAGCTCACCCCGACCGAGCTGCGGCTCCTCCTGGAGCTGAGCCGCCGGCCCGGACAGGCGCTCTCCCGGCAGCAACTGCTGCGGCTCGTGTGGGAGCACGACTACCTGGGCGACTCGCGGCTCGTCGACGCCTGTGTGCAGCGGCTGCGCGCCAAGGTGGAGGACGTGCCGTCCTCGCCCACGCTCATCCGTACCGTCCGCGGGGTCGGTTACCGGCTGGACGTTCCTGCGTGAGCAAGGGGATCGTCACGCGGCTGCGTCTCTCCAGCCTGCGGCTGCGTCTTGTCGTCGTCTTCGCCCTGGTCGCGCTCACCGCGGCCGTCGCCGCCTCCGGCATCGCGTACTGGCTGAACCGCGAGGCGGTCCTGACGCGTACCCAGGACGGTGCGCTCAACGACTTCCGGCAGGAGATGCAGAACCGGGCGGCGACGCTGCCGCTGCGGCCCACGCAGGAGGATCTGCGGCGGACGGCCGAACTCATGGCCACGGGCAGCGCCGACTACCAGGTGCTGCTGCTCGGCGAGCGGGACGCGGGCAAGCCGATCGTCGGCGCCTCCGACCCGGACGACTTCACCCTGGCCGACGTGCCGCGCCCGCTGCGCGAGGCCGTGGACACCGAGCGGCCGGTGACGGAGGCCAACCCGTACCCGTACCACCTGTTCTGGCAGCGTACGGAGCGGAACGGGACGCCGTACCTGGTCGGCGGGACGCGCATCGACGGCGGCGGCCCCGCCGGCTACATGTTCAAGTCGCTGGCCGCGGAGAAGGCCGACCTGAACTCGCTCGCCTGGTCCCTCGGGATCGCGACCGCGCTCGCGGTGGCCGGCTCCGTGCTGCTCGCCCAGGTCGCGGCGACCACCGTGCTGCGTCCGGTCCACCGGCTCGGCGAGGCGGCCCGGCAGCTCGGCGAGGGCAAGCTCGACACCCGGCTCCGGGTCACCGGCGCCGACGAACTGGCCGACCTCACCCGTACGTTCAACGGGGCGGCCGAGTCCCTGCAGAAGAAGGTCGCGGACATGAGCGCCCGCGAGGAGTCCTCCCGGCGGTTCGTCGCCGACATGTCGCACGAACTGCGGACCCCGCTGACCGCGCTCACCGCCGTCACCGAGGTCCTGGAGGACGAACAGGACTCCCTCGACCCGATGATCGCCCCCGCGGTCGCCCTGGTGGTCAGCGAGACCCGGCGGCTCAACAACCTGGTCGAGAACCTCATGGAGGTGACCCGCTTCGACGCGGGCACCGCCCGGCTCGTCCTCGACGAGGTGGACATCGCCGACCAGATCACCGCGTGCATCGACGCGCGCGCGTGGCTCGACGCGGTCGACCTGGACGCCGAACGCGGCATCGTGGCACCGCTCGATCCGCGCCGGCTCGACGTGATCCTGGCGAACCTCATCGGGAACGCGCTGAAGCACGGAGGTTCCCCGGTCAGGGTCTCCGTGCGCACCGAGGACGACGAACTCGTCATCGCCGTACGCGACCACGGCCCCGGCATCCCCGAAGAGGTGCTGCCGCACGTCTTCGACCGTTTCTACAAGGCGAGCGCGTCCCGGCCCCGTTCCGACGGCAGCGGGCTCGGCCTGTCGATCGCCATGGAGAACGCGCTGATCCACGGCGGCTCGATCACCGCCGCCAACTCGGTCGGCGAGGACGGCGCGGTGGACGGCGCGGTGTTCGTCCTGCGGCTGCCGCTCGACGCGTCGGGCATCACCCGCGAGGTGCAGACCCGCAGCAGCCAGGGCGAGGTGGAGGAAGCGTGAGACGCCGCACAGTGGGGCGTACGGCCGTGACGGCCGGGCTCGTCGCGCTCACCGCGCTGGCCACCGGCTGCGGGATCAGGACCACGTCGGTCCCGGTGGACGCGGGCGCGGCCCCGTCCCGCGTCCCGTGCAGCGTGACCCAGGAGGGGACCACGGGCGCGGCGGTGCAGGGCGTGCCGGTCCGGGTGTTCCTCGTCTGCGGCTCGCAGCTGGAGGCGGTGGACCGGCGCTCGCTGCCGGAGGAGAAGGCCGGCGGCGATCCGGTGCGCACGGCGTCGGGGCTGCTCTCGCAGCTGCTGGCCGAGCCCTCCGAGAGCGAGCAGCGGGCCGGATACACGACGGCGGTCCGCGGCCCGCTGGTGGTACGCGGCGGGCACAAGGGCGACCCGGCGGGCACGCTGCGGCTGAGCCGCCAGCCGGAGGACCTGGCGCCGACGGCTCTGTCGCAGCTGGTCTGCACGTTCGCGGCGAGCTCGGCGGGGTCCGGGGAACAGTCGGTGCTGCTGGGCGGGCCGGGCGCGGCGTACGCCCCGAAGCGCTACCGGTGCACGACAGAACTCCGCGAACGCCCGGAATCCACCCCGCCCACGGCGCCGACCCCGAACTGACCCGAGCCCGCCGCCACAGACGCCCCCACGCCGCGGGCGGTGGGGTGGTTCGGGAGGTCCGGGTCGCGGGTGTGGGCCTCGTCGGCCGGGGCGGGTGCGACCCGCTCGCCGGGGCGGGGCCGGGCGGAGGCGTGGGGTCCGGGCGGGTGTCCGGGAACCGAGTTCGCTGTTCGGGGCGTCTTGGGGGGCGTGCAGCGTCAAGGTTCGGGCGGCAGTGCCGCCATGGTCGTCCGCGTGGCAGGCTTCGCCCTCGTCCTCGCGCATCTGCTGCTCGTCGCCTGGGTCAGCCTGCGCCCACGGGACGTCGCCTGGGTGACCGCGCCGAACATCGTCCCCCTCGACGGCCTCCGCGCCGACTTCGCCCTCGGCACCGCCGAGGCCGTCCGGCTGGTCGGCGAGGGGCTGCTGCTGCTCGCCCCGCTCGGGATCCTGCTTCCGATGGCCGACGGACGGCTCCATGTGTCCGGGTGGGCCTCCCTCGCCCGTACGACCGCCGCCGGCGCGCTGGTGTCCCTGGCGGTGGAGCTGTTGCAGACCGCCGTGCCCGGTCAGGTCGTGGACGTGGACTCGGTCCTCCTGAACACCGCCGGGGTGGCGCTCGCCCATCTCCTGTTCGTCCCGGCCGGCCGTGTCTGGCTGCGTCGCAGGTCGGACGAGGGGCGGGCGGACTCCTCCGCGGGGAGCAGGCCGGGTCGGGGTTCCGCCCTGCTGCGGAACGAGGGTTCTCAGGGTGCGACCCCGACGATTCCCAGGGTCCCGATCGCCCGGTAGACCGACGCCCCGGAGGGTCCTCCGGGCGCACCATGGAGTCATCGGGAGCCCGACGGAGCGGCTCCCGGACCGAATCCGAAGGAGCCCACCATGGCCGCACTGACCCGCCCTCGTGACGGACGCGTGATCGGCGGAGTGTGCGCGGGTCTGGCCCGGCGCTTCGGCATCTCCGCGAACACGATGCGTCTGATCTTCCTGGTCTCGTGCCTGCTGCCCGGCCCGCAGTTCCTGATCTACATCGGCCTGTGGATCTTCATGCCGGACGAGCGGAAGGCCACCACGGCCTGGTGACGGACCTACGCCGAAGGGGCGCGTTCCCGGGAGACCGGGTGCGCGCCCCTTCGGCGTACGTGGAGCCGGGTACGGCCCCGGGGTCAGCCGATCGGCAGGCCGCCCAGCGGCAGGCCGCCGAGGAGGCCGCCCAGCGGGGTGGCGCCGAGGCCACCGGCGGCGGCGTCGAGCGGGAGGCTCTGGGTGGCCTGCCCGGCGGCGGCCGGGAGGGTCTTCACGCCCTGGTCGAGGCCCTGGCCGAGGGCGCCCTGGCCGGCACCGAGGGACTCGGCGGCGCCGTCGGGGAGCTTGGTGAGGTCGTCACCCACCGGCACGGTCTGGGTCACCAGGCCGAGGGCGTCGGGGGCGGCGGGCGCGACCGGGGCGGCGGAGGCCGTGCCGGCGGCGGCAGCGGCGAAAGCGGCACCGAGAGCGGCGACACCGAGCTTCTTGGCGGCAGACTGCTTCATCTGAAAATCTTCCTTGGGGAATCCGGGGGCTTCCGGGAAAGCCGGGCGGGGAAATCCTGGGAATGCAGAGCGGCTCTGCAACCTAACCAGTGATCGACCCGGCCGCAAACACCGGAAAGCGGCCGGGTGTCGCGCTTCTCCCGGCCGCTCGGTTCCTCCTGACGAGGTGCTGTTCAGCCCGCCGTACGGGAAGAGTCGCTGGTGGTGGCGGTCTGCTGGAACAGCCATTCGGACTTCAGCTCGGCATATCCGGGCTTGATGACCTCGTTGATCATGGCCAGCCGTTCATCGAAAGGAATGAACGCTGATTTCATCGCATTGACCGTGAACCACTGCATGTCGTCGAGCGTGTAATCGAATGCCTCGGTCAGCAGCTCGAATTCGCGGCTCATGCTGGTCCCGCTCATGAGCCGGTTGTCGGTGTTGACCGTGGCCCGGAAGTGCAGGGTGCGGAGCAGACCGATGGGATGCTCGGCGAACGAGGCCGCGGCTCCGGTCTGGAGGTTGGAGGAGGGGCACATCTCCAGCGGGATCCGCTTGTCGCGGACGTAGGCGGCGAGCCGTCCGAGGGTCACCGAGCCGTCGTCGGCGACCTCGATGTCGTCGATGATCCGGACGCCGTGCCCGAGCCGGTCGGCTCCGCACCACTGGAGCGCCTGCCAGATCGAGGGCAGTCCGAAGGCCTCGCCCGCATGGATCGTGAAGTGGTTGTTCTCCCGCTTGAGGTACTCGAAGGCGTCGAGGTGGCGGGTGGGCGGGTAGCCGGCCTCGGCGCCGGCGATGTCGAAGCCGACGACGCCGGTGTCGCGGTACCGGTTGGCGAGCTCGGCGATCTCCAGGGCGCGGGCGGCGTGCCGCATCGCGGTGAGCAGGGCGCCGACGCGGATGCGGTGCCCGTTCGCCCTGGCCTGCCGCTCGCCCTCGCGGAAGCCGTCGTTGACGGCCTCGACGACCTCCTCCAGGGTGAGGCCGGCCTCCAGGTGCTGCTCGGGGGCGTAGCGCACCTCCGCGTACACCACGCCGTCCTCGGCGAGGTCGACGGCGCACTCGGCGGCGACGCGGAAGAGGGCGTCACGGGTCTGCATGACGGCGCAGGTGTGCGCGAAGGTCTCCAGGTACCGCTCGAGGGACCCGGAGTCGGCGGCTTCGCGGAACCAGATGCCGAGCTTGTCGGGCTCCGTCTCGGGGAGCTGCGCGTAGCCCTGCTCCCGGGCGAGTTCGATGATCGTGCCGGGGCGCAGTCCGCCGTCGAGGTGGTCGTGGAGCAGCACCTTCGGGGCACGGCGGATCTGGTCCGCGGTGGGGACGCTGGGGGTCTGGCTCGTCATTTTCGCACTCTAGCCCCTACGCGCGTAGAGCGCGCCCCACGGCACAGGGTCCATGCCCGCTCTCCCCCGCCCGCGGGCGCTCCGCCCCCGCGTCGACCGCACGTCGGGGAAGAGTGACGCGCGTTCAGACCTTCGCGTATACGACTTATTGCGCTGTTGAGACGACACCGGCTTCTCCGTGTGCAACGGGTCCCGCCTGCTCACGGTTACGTGGGGCGATCACGGCGGGAGCCGAAACCCGCCGGACCATGGAAGGACGTGGCATGCGGTACATCCGTGGACTGCTCGTCGCACTCTCTGCGGGCGCTCTGTCGCTCGGCATGATCGGCGGCGCGCAGGCCGACACCGACCAGTCGAACCAGAGCCTCGACCACAGCTGTCAGAACAGCACGTTCGGCTCCTGCTCCCAGGAGGTGAACTACGCTCCGGAGCTCCTGGGGGATGTGTCTCTCAGCGGCGAGAACGGGCTGCTCGGTCCCAACGGGCTCCTCGGCCCGGCGGGACTCCTCGGCCCGACCGGTCTCGTCGGTCCGACCGGGCTCATCGGCCGGACCGCCACCGGCGAGACCACGACCGCCAAGGGCGCGACCGGCACGACGGCCACCACCGGCACCAAGGGCGCCACCGGCAAGACCGCCCTGACCACGCCCACCCGATAGCTCCCACCCGGTCGACGCGGCCGTCGACCTGAGGGAGGAGGCGGCGCCCCGCGAGCACACGCGACCGCCGCCGACGCCGTCCGGCGGCCCGTGTGGCGGTCGTTCCCCCTGCCACGCGGGCCGCCGACCCCGAGGACACCGTGCTCCCGGCCTCCGCCCTCGCAGCCGATATGGACCGGCGCGCCGGCCGGTCGACTCCTAGGCTGTCGGAATGACTTCTCGACCGACCGACTCCGAACTGCCGCGCATCCACGGCTTCCTGTCCGAGTTCCACCGTCGCCAGGCGGACCGCGTCGTCGACTTCCCCGGTGGCTTCGCCGCGCTCGACGACCGGTACACGCACTCCCGGGGCAACAACCACCTGCTGGTCGACGGCTCGACCGACCCCGAGGTGCTGCCCACGCGGGCTGAAGAACTGCTCGGCCATCTCTCGCACCGGCTCGTGTACGTCATCGACGACGAGGTCGCGGCCGCCTGCCGAGGTCCGCTGGAGCGGGCCGGTTACACACACGCGGCCATCTACCTCATGCGGCACACCGGCCCGGTCCCGGCCCACGGCGGGGCCCGGAGGGTGGGGGTCGAGGAGCTGCGCGCGCCGGCCTCGGAGGCCTGGCGCCGGTTCGCTCCGGGGGTGTCCGACGAGGAGGTCCACCACCTGGTGGAGCGGCGGGCCGCCCGGCTCGGGGCCGCCGAGGACGTACGGTTCCTCGCCGCACACACCGAGGACGGCGAGGTGGCGTCCTGGGTCGACCTGTATCTCGACCCGAAGTCCGGCATCGCCCAGATGGAGGACCTGGTCACCGCCGAGGCGCACCTCGGACAGGGCCATGCGGGACGGGTCCTCGACACGGCGCTGCACCTGGCGGCCGAGGCAGGCTGCGACCTCCGCTTCCTGAGCGCGAACAAGGCGAAGTGGCCGCACCGCTGGTACGGGCGGAAGGGTTTCGCCGTCGCCGACACCATCCACTGCTTCGAGAGGGCGTAGCCGCATGTCGACACCCGTGTACCCGCCCAAGCCGCGCCCCGGCGACAAGGTCGCGATCGTCTCCCCGTCGAGCGCCCTGCCGGGGCTCCTCCCGCTCCCCTACGAGCTGGGGCTCGACCGGCTGCGGAACGAGTTCGGTCTGGTCCCGGTCGAGTACCCGACCACCCGCGCCTGGGGCTCGACGCCCCGGGAGCGTGCCGCCGACCTGAACGCCGCCTTCGCCGACCCGGAGATCAAGGCCGTCATCGCGAGCATCGGCGGCGAGGACCAGATCACCGTGCTTCCCCATCTGGACCGGGAGTCGATCCGCGCGCACCCGAAGCCGTTCTTCGGGTACAGCGACAACACCAACCTCCTGCTCCTCCTGCGCAACCTCGGCATCGTGAGTTACCACGGTGGCTCGGTGATGGTGGAGCTCGGCCGGCCCGGGGCGCTCCACCCGCGGACGGCGGACTCCCTGCGGGCCGCGCTGCTCGGCTCCGGTCCGTACGAGCTGACGCCTTCGGCGGACGTCGGCGACGTCAACGGGTCGTGGGAGACGCCGGAGACCTTCGACGGCGAACCGGTGATGGAGCCGGGCGAGGGCTGGTCCTGGCACAACGCCGACCGGGTCGTCACCGGGACCGGCTGGGGCGGCTGCCTGGAGATCCTGGCCTGGATGCTGATGGCCGACCGGGAGATCCGGCCGGTCGAGGAGTACGCCGGGCAGGTGCTCTACCTGGAGACCTCCGAGGAGATGCCGGTCGCCGACGAGGTGTACCGGATCCTGCGGAACATGGGAGAGCGCGGACTGCTGCGGCAGTTCCCGGCCGTACTGATGGCCAGGCCCAAGAGCTGGAGCTTCGAGCAGCCGCTGGAGGCCTCGGCCCGAGCCGCCTACCGGAAGTCCCAACGCGATGCGGTGCTACGGGCGTTGGGCGAGTACGCGCCCGAGACCATGGCGGTCTTCGGCGTCGAGTTCGGGCACACCGACCCGCAGCTGGTGCTCCCGTGCGGTGGCCCGATCCGCGTCGACGGTCCCGCGCGGCGCATCACCGTCACGTACTGAACCGGCCGGACAAGGGTGCCCCGCCGGACGATACGTAACAGAGACCGCGCGTACGACTGGCGTACACCTCTCCTTCTGAGACTGTTCTGTCATGGCGCACTTCGCACTCGTGGGGCCGCCCGACACCCGGAGACCCCGGCTCGGTCGGCCTGTTGGAGGATCCCGCACGTCGGCGGCGGTGGGCGGCGTGGTGCTGCTCCTTCCGGACGGCGAGCCGGTGTCGGGGCGACGCGCCTCCACGCCGGCGCACGCGGCGATGCTGCCGCTCGGGCGCGGACTGGTCCGGGCCGGCCGGTCCGAAGGGCTCGCCGCCCATGTGGTGCGCTACCGCGGGCGCGGCTGGAACGGCACCGACGCGAACCTCGCGGCGGACGCCTCCTGGGCCGTGGAGGAGGCCGTACGGCGCTACGGCGACGTCCCGGTCTGCCTCGTCGGCCACGGCCTCGGCGGCAGGGCGGCGCTGCGGGCCGCCGGGCACGGCGCGGTCGGCGCGGTCCTCGCGCTCGCCCCCTGGCTGCCGGAGGACGACATGGCGGCGGAGCCGGAGGCCGTACGGCAGCTGGTGGGGCGCCGGGTGCTGCTCGTGCACGGCACGAACGACGCGCGTACGGACCCGGAGTTGTCGTTCCGGTACGCCGAGCGGGCGAAGAAGGCGAACCGCGACACCTGCCGGTTCGAGGTGCATTCGGACGGTCATGCGCTGCGGCAGTACGCGGACGAGGTGCGGGCGCTCGCCGCCGACTTCGTCCTCGGCGCGCTCTTCGGGCGGCCGTTCGCCCGGCCGGTGACCGACGCGATGGCCGCTCCCCCGCCGCTGGGCCTGCGGATGCCGCTCTCGGCGGGTTTCGGGGGCTCACTCCGGAGGTGAGGGGTCCTCCGTGCGCAGGGGCGCGGCGGGCTCCTTCGGGAGCAGGTGGCCGCGCCTGCCGAGCAGGAACTTCTTGAAGGCGGCCACCGGGGCCGTGTCCGGGTGGCCGTCCAGCCAGGCGACGCCGATCTCGCGGACCGCGCGCGGCGCGGTGACGGTGAGTTCGACGACGCCGGGGCGCGGCACGGCCGGCGGGGGCAGCAGGGCGACGCCGAGGCCGGCGGCGACCAGGCCGCGCAGGGTCTCGGCCTCCTCGCCCTCGAAGGCGATCCGGGGCTTGAAGCCGGCGTCCGCGCACAGGTCGTCGGTGATGCGGCGGAGCCCGTACCCCGGTTCCAGGGTCACGAAGGTCTCGTCGGCGGCCTCGGCGAGGCGGACGCGCTTTCGGCCCGCGAGCCGGTGGTCGTCGGGGACGACGAGGCGGAGCCGCTGCTCGTCGAGGCGCCGGGCGACGAGGTCGGGGGCGTCCGGCACCGGCGAGGTCAGACAGAGGTCGAGGTCGCCGGCCCGGAGCCGTTCGATCATGGCCTCGCCGTAGTTCTGGACGAGGGTGAAGCGGATCCTCGGGTGGTCGACGCGGAAGGCGCGGATGAGACCGGGGACGGTCTCGGAGCCCATGGTGTGGAGGAATCCGAAGGCGACGCGGCCCGCGGTGGGGTCGGCGTCGGCGCGTACGGTGTCGGCGGCCCGTTCCACCTCGGCGAGGGCCCGCTCGGCCGCGGTGAGGAAGCGGCGCCCGGCGGGGGTGAGGGAGACCGTGCGGCCGCGGCGGGCGAAGAGGGTGACGCCGAGGTCCTGTTCGAGCCGGACCATCGCGCGGGAGAGCGTGGACTGCGGGACGCCCATCTCGGCCGCGGCCCTGGTCACATGCTCGTGCCGGGCGACCGCGGCGAAGTACGCGAGCCGCGGGGCGAGCAGCAGTCCCATGTCTTCTTCGTTACTGTTCGGTGACAGGCGAAGCTGTGACCTGTACTCATGCACCATGGGAACGATTACAGCAGTTCCGTGCATTGGACGCATGAGGCGGGTCGTCCTACGTTCGAGACATGCCTCCCGCCAGTACCAAGGCGGCCGCCACCCACGCGTCCGCCGACTCCCGCCCCGCCCCTGCCGACACCCGCCTCGCCCCCGGCACGCCCGGTCACCGCCGCATGAGCCTCGCGCTCTTCGCCGCCGGCCTCGCCGCCTTCGCGCTCCTCTACTCCACGCAGGCCCTCCTCCCGGCCATCTCGGCCGAGTTCGGCGCCTCCGCCTCCGCCGCCTCCTGGACGGTCTCGGCCGCGACCGGCGCCCTCGCCCTGTGCGTGCTCCCGCTGAGCGCCCTCTCGGAGCGCTTCGGACGGCGCACGATGATGATCGCCTCCCTGTCGGTCGCGGTCGGCATCGCGCTCCTCGTGCCGCTCGCCCCGAACCTGGAGTCCCTGATCGCCCTCCGCGCGATCCAGGGCGCCGCGCTCGCCGGTCTTCCGGCCTCCGCGATGGCCTTCCTCGCCGAGGAGGTCCGCCCCAAGGCGCTGATCGCCGCGATCGGCCTGTTCGTGGCGGGCAACTCGATCGGCGGCATGAGCGGCCGTCTCGTGACCGGCTGGGTGGCCCAGATGTGGGGCTGGCGGGCGGGTCTGGCCGCCGTCGGCCTGACCTCCCTGCTGTGCGCGCTGGCCTTCCGGGCGCTGCTGCCGAAGGCACGGCACTTCACGCCCGGCACGCTCAACCCGAAGGCGCTCGCCCGGACCGTGCGGACGCACCTCGCCGACCCGCTGCTGATGCGTCTCTACGTGATCGGCGCGCTGTTCATGACGGTCTTCGGCGCGGTGTACACCGTGATCGGCTACCGCCTGGTCGAGGCCCCGTTCTCGCTGCCGCAGGGCGTGATCGGCTCGATCTTCCTGATCTACCTGGTCGGCACGGTCTCCTCCGCCGCCGCGGGCCGGCTCGTCGGCCGGCTCGGCCGGCGCGGAGCGCTCTACCTGGCGGTCTCCACCACCGCCGCGGGCCTGCTGCTGTCGCTCTCCGACGCGCTGCCGGCGGTCCTCGCGGGCCTCGTCCTGATCACGGCCGGCTTCTTCGCGGGGCACGCGATCGCCTCCTCCTCGGTGAGCCGTACGGCCACGACGGGCCGGGCGCAGGCCTCGGCCCTCTACCAGTCCGCGTACTACCTGGGCAGCAGCGCGGGCGGCACGCTCGGCGCGATCGCGTTCCACGCGGGCGGGTGGCCGGGCACGGTGCTCATCGGTCTCGTCGCGGTCCTCGGTGTCGTCTCGGTGACCCTGTACGGCACCCACAGCGCGCGCGTGGAGGCACGGCAGGGACGGCTCGCCGCGTCCTGCTGATTCCGGCCGAATCCGCTGCAACTGACTCGCTTCCCCGGACGTCCTGACAGATAGGACTCAAGGGGGAGTTGACGATCATGAAGAGAATCACGGGTCGAATAGCCAGAAGAGCCGGTATCGCGGCAGGCCTCACCTCGCTGGTGCTGCCGATGACGATCGCGCTCGGTGCGGCTCCGGCGCAGGCGGCGTCCTGCAACGTGACGACGGGCCCGCACCAGAAGCAGGTGGAGAAGTTCCTCGGACGCCCGGTCGACGGACGCCAGTCGTCCGCCGACTGCAAGGCCATCCAGGCCTTCCAGAAGAAGCACGGCATCACCCCGAGCGCGGGGTACGCCGGGACGATCACCTGGCGCACGATGAACACGATGCTCCAGCAGAGGGCGGCGGGGTCCAACCCGAACAAGGACCGCAAGTGTCCGACCAACCGGGGCCGGATCGCGTGCGTCGACCTCACCCGCCAGCTGAGCTGGATCCAGGACGGCTCGCGCCTCAAGTACGGTCCCGTGCCGGTGCGTACGGGCAAGGACGGCACCGAGACCCGTACGGGCTCGAAGAAGATCTACTGGCGGAACATCAACCACTGGTCGACGCTCTACCACGTCTCCATGCCGTACTCGCAGTTCTTCGACGGCGGCCAGGCCTTCCACTCGACGACCAAGTCCATGTGGAACCCGCCGGGCTCGGGCGGCTGCGTCAACATGACGTCGAAGGACGCCAAGGCGTACTGGAGCCTGCTCCGGAACGGCGACGACGTCTTCATCTACGGGCGCAAGCCGGGAACCTGACCCCGGCTGTCAGTCCGCTGCGGTAGCTTCCCTCTCACCGGCACCGAACGGGTGCCGGTGAGGGGTGAGTGGGGTGTGGACCCGATGAGTGACGCCGCGGCCGCGACGACCGACCAACTCGACACGTACCGCAGGGAGCTGACCGGTTACTGCTACCGGATGCTGGGCTCCTCCTTCGAGGCGGAGGACGCGGTGCAGGACACCATGGTCCGGGCCTGGAAGGCCATCGACTCCTTCGAGGGGCGCTCCTCCCTGCGGTCCTGGCTCTACCGGATCGCCACCAACGTCTGCCTGGACGCGCTGAACGCGGGCAACCGGAGGGCACGGCCGATGGACCTGACCTCTCCGACACCGGTCGCGCAGGCGCAGCTCGTCAAGCAGCCGGAGATCACCTGGCTGGAGCCCGTGCCCGACGGGCGGGTGCTGCCCTCGGTCGCCGACCCGGCGGAGACGGCCGTCTCCCGGGAGACCGTACGGCTCGCGTTCGTGGCCGCGCTCCAGCATCTGCCGCCCAAGCAGCGGGCGGTGCTCATCCTGCGCGAGGTGCTGGCCTGGAAGGCGAGCGAGGTCGCCGAGCTCCTCGACAGCTCCGTCGCCTCGGTCAACAGCGCCCTCCAGCGGGCCCGCGCGACGCTGGCCGAGCAGGCGCCGGCCGCCTCCGACACCGCGAATCCCCTCGACGAGGAGCAGAAGGCGCTCCTGGAGCGCTATGTCGCCGCGTTCGAGGGCTACGACATGAAGGCGCTGACCGCGCTCCTCCACGAGGACGCGACCATGTCCATGCCGCCGTACGACCTCTGGCTCCAGGGGCACGACGACATCGTCGGCTGGATGCTGGGCGTCGGTGAGGTGTGCGCCGGTTCGAAGCTGGTGCCGACCGTGGCGAACGGCTCGCCGGCCTTCGCCCAGTACCACCCGGACCCGGCGGGCGGCTTCAGCCCGTGGGCGCTCATCGTCCTGGAGCTCCGCGACGGCAAGGTCGCCGGGATGGACTTCTTCCTGGACACCGAGCGCTGGTTCCCGCTCTTCGACCTGCCGGCCCGGCTGGAGGCGTAGGGCCCCAGGGCCCGCAGGCCCGGAGGCTAGAGGCCCAGGGTCCCGTCGAGGCCGGTGAGCAGGAGCAGGGCCCGTAGCTCGGGTCCTGCTCCGTGGAAGCGGATCCGGTGCCCCCTGCGCCCGGCGGCGAGTTTCAGCCGGGCGAGGGCGTCGACGGCGGCGAGATCGGCGGGTGCGAGCGCGCCGACCTCGCAGACCACGTCCCCGGGCGGCGCGGCCCCGAGCTCGGCACAGAGACGCGCCACCTCGTCCCCGGTGGGGCGGGTGGTCAGGGTCACGACGAGCGGTCGACTGGTGTCCACACGGCTTGAGACCGGCCCTCGGACCGGAACTCATCGGTGATCACTTCGGCCTTAGGGTCGGGATCATGACTCTTGAGCCCGCTGAACTGGTGATCTTCGACTGCGACGGTGTCCTGGTGGACAGCGAGCGGATCTACTGCCGGGTGGACCGGGAGGTGTTCGCGAGCCTCGGAGCGGAGTTCACCGAGGCGGAGATGGTCGAGTACTTCGTCGGCTCCCCGCACGACATGCTCACCGCGATCGTGGAGGAGCGCCGGGGCCGCCCGCTGGAGCCCGACTGGCAGGCGCCCTTCACGCAGCGGTACGAGGACGCCCTGGACGCGGAGCTGACGGCCGTGGAGGGCGTCACGGACGTCCTGGACGCGCTGGCCGTCCCGTACTGCCTCGCCTCCAACGGAAGCCACGCCTCCATACGGAAGAACCTCGGCCGCGCGGGCCTCCTGGACCGCTTCGAGGGCCGGATGTTCAGCGCCCGCGACGTCGCCCGGGGCAAGCCGGCCCCGGACCTCTTCCTGCACGCGGCGGCCGCGATGGGCGTCGCGCCGGAGCGCTGCGCGGTGGTCGAGGACAGCCCGTACGGCGTCCGGGCGGCCCGGGCGGCCGGGATGCGCGCCTTCGGCTACACCGGCGGCCTGACGCCGGCGGCCCGGCTGACGGGCCCGGGGACGGTGGTCTTCGAGGACATGCGGGAGCTGAGGGGGCTGCTGGGAGCGGGGCTCAGCTGACCGGGAACTCCGCCGTGTCGAGGGCGAGGTCGAAGGGGGCGGGGAGGCGGATCTCCTCCCCGAACGGCACGGCACGGAGGACGCGGTAGACGTCCCCCTTCGGCTCTCCGTAGAGGGTCACGGTGGGGCCGCCGGGGGCGTGCGCGTCGATGAGCAGGTACAGCGGGACTCCCGCTCGCGCGTACGCGGCCGCCTTCGTGATGCGGTCGTGGTTCGCGTTCGAGGGCGAGGTGACCTCCGCGGCCAGCAGGCAGATCTCGGCCGGGATGTAGGAACCGGGTTCGGTGAGGGCGTCCTCCGGGACGACCACGAGGTCCGGGATGAACATGCCCGAGCGCGAACGGACAGCGATGGACTGGGTCTGGAAGACCGCCCAGTCGTCCGGAATCACGGAGTACAGGCGTCGGTGCACCTTCGACGCCGTGAGGTTGTGGCGGACACCGGGCGACGGTGCCACGGTGATGATCCCCTCGATGATCTCCACCTTGCAGCCCTCGGGCCAGTCCATCGACTCCCAGCGACGGACCAGGTCCTCCCAGCCGTTGCCCTGGCCGTACTGGGGCTCGGCAGCGAGTGCGCTCATCGCGTGCTCCTCATTCGGTCGTCACCGATCCCAGCATGCCGAACGGGACCGGCGGGGGTCCACCGGTCCCGTTCACCCGAAGGTGTCACTGGCACATGCCAGCGTCGATCGGGTCACTACGCGATGCGGTCCAGGACGATCGGGTTCGGGGTGAACTCCGTGCCCGGCAGCGCGATGTCCCAGGCCGAGCCCAGGGACTGCAGCGCGTAGTCGAACTTCTCCGGGGTGTCCGTGTGGAGGGTGACGAGCGGCTGGCCCGCCGTCACCGTGTCACCGGGCTTGGCGTGGATCTCGACGCCCGCGCCGGCCTGCACCGGGTCCTCCTTGCGGGCGCGGCCCGCGCCCAGGCGCCAGGCGGCGACGCCGATGTCGTAGGCGTCGAGGCGGGTCAGGACGCCGGAGGACGGGGCCGTGACGACGTGCTGCTCGCGGGCGACCGGGAGGGCCGCGTCCGGGTCGCCGCCCTGGGCCGCGATCATCCGGCGCCAGTGGTCCATCGCCGAGCCGTCGGCCAGCGCCTTCGCCGGGTCGGCGTCCTTGATGCCGGCCGCTTCGAGCATCTCGCGGGCCAGCGCGATCGTCAGCTCGACGACGTCGGCCGGGCCCCCGCCGGCGAGGACCTCGACCGACTCGCGGACCTCGAGGGCGTTTCCGGCGGTGAGGCCGAGCGGGGTGGACATGTCGGTGAGCAGCGCGACCGTCTTCACACCGCTGTCGGTGCCGAGGCCGACCATCGTGGAGGCCAGCTCGCGGGCGTCCTCGATGGTCTTCATGAAGGCGCCGGTGCCGACCTTGACGTCGAGGACCAGGGAGCCGGTGCCCTCGGCGATCTTCTTCGACATGATCGAGGAGGCGATCAGCGGGATGGCCTCGACCGTGCCCGTGACGTCACGGAGCGCGTAGAGCTTCTTGTCCGCCGGGGCCAGGCCGTCGCCCGCCGCGCAGATGACCGCGCCGGTGGTGTCGAGGACGTGCAGCATCTCCTCGTTGGAGAGCAGCGCGCGCCAGCCCGGGATGGACTCCAGCTTGTCGAGCGTGCCGCCGGTGTGGCCGAGGCCGCGGCCGGAGAGCTGCGGGACGGCCGCGCCGCAGGCGGCGACGAGCGGGGCGAGCGGGAGGGTGATCTTGTCGCCGACTCCGCCGGTGGAGTGCTTGTCGGCGGTGGGGCGGGAGAGCGAGTCGAAGTTCATGCGCTCGCCGGAGGCGATCATCGCCGCCGTCCAGCGGGCGATCTCCGTGCGGTTCATGCCGTTCAGCAGGATGGCCATGGCCAGGGCGGACATCTGCTCGTCGGCGACCGCACCGCGGGTGTAGGCGTCGATGACCCAGTCGATCTGCTCCGGGCTCAGCTCGCCCTTGTCCCGCTTCGTGCGGATGACGGAGATGACGTCCATGGTGGTGCCTCTTTCTACGCGCATAGAGGGGGGAAAGGGGGAGCGGCCCTTCCCATCGTGCCGGAAGGGCCGCTCCGAGGTTTACTTCGCGAGGTGGTCCGGGCCGAATGCCTGCGGCAGCATCTCGGCGAGCGTCAGGAGCCCGGCGGGCGTCTCCAGGACGAGCTCGGGGCCGCCGAACTCGTACAGCAGCTGCCGGCAGCGGCCGCACGGCACCAGGGACTCGCCGTGGCCGTCCACGCACACGAAGTGCGTGAGGCGTCCGCCGCCGGTCGCCTGGAGCTCGGAGACGAGCCCGCACTCGGCGCACAGGGCAAGGCCGTACGAGGCGTTCTCCACGTTGCAGCCGGAGACCGTCCGCCCGTCCTCGACGCGGGCCGCCGCACCGACCGGGTAGCCCGAGTACGGGGCGTACGCACGGGCCATGGCCTCGCGCGCCGTGACCCGCAGTGCCTCCCAGTCGGCCTCGGAGAGGGCGGTCGTCACTTGCCCTGGCCCTTGCGGTACGGCAGGCCGTCCGCCTTCGGCATCCGCAGGCGCTGCGCCGAAAGGGCGAGCACGAGCAGGGTGGTGATGTACGGGGCCGCGTCGACGAACTGGCTCGGGACCTCGTCGGTCAGCGCGTACCAGAGGAAGAACCCGGCGGAGAAGGCCGCGGAGATCGCGCCGACCACGTACTTCTTCTTGTACAGCTGCCACAGGGCCGCGATCAGGAGGAGCACGGCGACCAGCAGCAGCAGCGCGTGGACGTTCTCGGCGCCGCCGCGGAGCTTGAGGCTGTCGGTGAAGCCGAAGAGGCCCGCGCCGAGCGCCATGCCGCCGGGCATCCAGTTACCGAAGATCATCGCGGCGAGACCGATGTAGCCGCGGCCGCCGGTCTGGCCCTCCTGGTAGATGCCGGTGGCGACGATCGCGAGGAACGCGCCGCCGAGGCCGGCCAGGGCGCCGGAGGCCGTGACGGCGATGTACTTGTACTTGTAGACGTTCACGCCGAGGGACTCGGCCGCGACCGGGTTCTCACCGCAGGAGCGCAGCCGCAGGCCGAAGGCCGTGCGCCACAGCAGCCACCAGGTGGCCGGGATCAGCAGCAGGGCGACGACCGTCAGGAGCGACAGGTTCGTCACGAGACCGCCGAGGATGCCGGCCAGGTCGGAGATGAAGAACCAGTGCTTGGCCTGGAGATCCGCCAGCCAGTCGGAGAGCCCTGGGATGGTGATCTTGGTGATCTGGTCGATGCGCGGGGACTGCTTGGAGGAGCCGCCCTCGGCCTCGGCGAACGTGAAGTTCGACAGGTACTGGGTGAAGCCCACCGCGAGGATGTTGATCGCCACACCGGAGACGATGTGGTTCACGTTGAACGTGACGGTGATGATCGCGTGCAGCAGACCGCCGAGCGCGCCGCCGAGGAGACCGAAGAGGACACCCACCCAGGGGCCCCACTGGTATCCGGCCCAGGCGCCGAACCAGGTGCCGAGCACCATCATGCCTTCGAGGCCGATGTTGACGACGCCCGCGCGCTCGGCCCACAGACCGCCGAGACCGGCGAGACCGATCGGCACGGCGAGCTGGAGGGCGCCGGAGACCTGACCCACCGAGGTGAGGTCGTTGGCCCCGGAGACGGCCCGGACGAGCGAGAAGAGCAGGAGACCGGCCGCGACGATCAGCATGATCCACGGCCAGGTGAGCTTGCGGCGTCCGCCGCCCTTGGGCGCGGCGCTCGGCTTGGTGGCGGTGACGGTGCTCATGCCGAGACCTCCTTGTCGGTCTTGATGGCGCCGCCGGCGGCGAGTTCCTCGCCGACCTTCTGCTGCTGGCGACGGAGGCCGTAACGGCGGACGAGCTCGTACGAGACGACGACCGCGATCACGATGATGCCCTGCATGATCTTGGTGATCTCCTTCGGGTACCCGTACACGTCGAGGTTGCTGGACGCCTTGTCCAGGAACGCGAAGAGCAGGGCCGCGAAGAGGATGCCGACCGGGTGGTTCCGGCCGAGCAGCGCGATGGTGATGGCGGTGAAACCGACACCGACGGGGAAGTCCAGGCTGTACGTGTGCGAATCGCCGAGCAGCGTCGGCATGCCGGAGAGACCGGCCAGCGCGCCCGAGAGCAGCATCGCGGTGAGGACCATCTTCTTGGCGTCGACGCCGCTGGCCTGGGCGGCGGACTCGCTGGCGCCGGTGGCGCGCAGGTCGAAGCCGAACCGGGTGCGGTTGAGGACGAACCAGTAGACGACGCCCAGGGCGAGCGCGACGAAGGTGAAGCCGTAGATGACTCCGTTGCCCTCGCCCATGTCGATGCCGGGGAACCAGCCGGACTCCGAGATCTCACCGGTGGTGAGGTTGTTCGAGCCCTCGGGCTGGACGCCGAAGTTCTTCGGCAGGATCAGCCAGGCCACCAGCGAGGTCGCGATGGCGTTCAGCATGATCGTCGAGACGACCTCCGAGACGCCGCGGGTGGTCTTCAGGATGCCGGCGATGCCGGCCCAGAAGGCGCCGGTGAGCATCGCGACGATCACGATCACGAGGATGTGCAGCGGGCCGGGCAGCTCGATCGAGGCACCGACGAGGGCCGAGACCATCGCCGCGAGCCGGTACTGGCCGTCGACACCGATGTTGAACAGGTTCATCCGGAAGCCGATGGCCACGGCCAGGGCTGCCAGATAGTAGATCCCGGTCTGGTTGATGATCAGGACCTGGATGTCGGCGAAGCCGGCGTTGTCGATCATCAGCCGGATCGGCTCGATCGGGTCCAGGCCCGTCGCGAGCAGCACCAGCACGGTGAGCACGAACGAGGTGACCAGGGCGAGCACGGGTCCCGCCGCGCCCAGGATCAGCTTGTCCTTGTCGAATTTCATCATCGGGCGTCACCGTCTTCGGGCTGCTCTGCGTCGCCTTCGAGCTGGCCGCTGGCCGCGCCGGTCATGGCGGAGCCGAGCTGCTCGGGCGTGATGGTGGCGGGGTCGGCGTCCGCGACGAGCTTGCCGCGGTACATGACCCGGAGGGTGTCGGAGAGACCGATCAGCTCGTCGAGGTCGGCGGAGATCAGCAGCACCGCGAGACCCTCGCGGCGGGCGTCCCGGATCGCGTCCCAGATCTGTGCCTGCGCGCCGACGTCCACACCACGGGTGGGGTGGGCGGCGATCAGGAACTTGGGCGCGTGGCTCATCTCGCGGCCGACGATCAGCTTCTGCTGGTTGCCGCCGGAGAGGGAGGCCGCGGTGACGTCGATGCCGGGGGTGCGCACGTCGTACTCGCGCACGATCCGCTCGGTGTCCTTGCGGGCGGCCTTCGGGTCGAGGACGCCGCGCTTGGAGTTGGGCGCCTCGGTGACGTGGCCGAGGATGCGGTTCTCCCAGAGGGGGGCCTCCAGGAGCAGGCCGTGGCGGTGCCGGTCCTCGGGGATGTAGCCGATGCCGCCCTCGCGGCGCTTGCGCACGGAGACCTTGGAGATGTCCTTGCCGTCGAGCGAGATGACTCCCGCGTCGGGGGAGGACATGCCCATGAGGGCCTCGATGAGCTCCGTCTGGCCGTTGCCCTCGACACCGGCGATCCCGAGGATCTCGCCCTTGTGGATCGTGAGGGAGATGTCGTCGAGGAGCTTGCGGCCGCCCGTGGCCTCCTCGTGCATGGTCGCCGCGCTCGACGGGTCGGCCGGGGCGGCGGTGGTCAGCGGCACGGCCGAGACTCCGCTCTCGCTCAGCGTCAGGTTCTGGACCTGGAGCATCGGGACGGTGGTGACCGTCGACTCGCGGGTCTCCGGCGAGGGCAGCTCGCTGCCGACCATCAGCTCGGCGAGCTGCTTGGTGGTGGCGGTCTTCGGGTCGGCGGTGCCGACGGTGGTGCCCCGGCGGATGACGGTGATGTCGTCGGCGACCTTCAGGACCTCGCCCAGCTTGTGCGAGATGAAGATGACGGTCAGGCCCTCGGACTTGAGCTCGCGCAGGTTGTCGAAGAGCGCGTCGACCTCCTGCGGTACGAGCACCGCGGTCGGCTCGTCGAGGATGAGGATCTTGGCGCCGCGGTAGAGGACCTTGAGGATCTCCACACGCTGCCGGTCGGCGACGCCGAGGTCCTCGACGAGGGCGTCGGGGCGGACCCCGAGGCCGTACGCGTCGGAGATCTCGCGGATCTTCTTCCGCGCCTTGGCGCCGATGCCGTAGAGCTTCTCGCCGCCGAGGACGACGTTCTCCAGGACGGTGAGGTTGTCGGCGAGCATGAAGTGCTGGTGCACCATGCCGATGCCGCGCGCGATGGCGTCACCGGGGCTGGAGAAGGTGACCTGCTGGCCGTCGACCGCGATGGTGCCCTCGTCCGGCTTCTGCATGCCGTAGAGGATCTTCATGAGGGTCGACTTGCCGGCACCGTTCTCGCCGATGAGGGCGTGCACGGTGCCCTTGCGGACCGTGATGGCGATGTCCTTGTTGGCGACGACGCCGGGGAATCGCTTGGTGATGCCGTGCAGTTCTACGGCAGGGGGGCTGGACGCGTTGATGACGCACTCTCCTTGGCCGGAAGGAGTGGGAGCGGGAGGGCAGGGCGGGGTGAAGTTATCGTGCCAGGGAGACATCTACACGCGTAGCGCTGCCGAAAAATGAAAACCCGTACGGGAATGGGCCCGGGGCCCGGCGCCAGTGGAGTGCCACTGGGTCCGGGCCCTCGGGCTCAGGTCGTGACCTGCTGTCCTTACGGAGCGGTCTTGACCGTGATCTTGCCGTCGATGATGTCCTTCTTCGCCTTGTCCACCGCGGCGATGAGGTCCGTCATCTCCTTGTACTTCGGGTTGGAGTCGGCCAGGGCGACGCCGTCCGTGGCGAGGCCGTAGCGCACCTCACCGGACTGCGGCTTGCCGTCCTGGACCGACTTGATCACGTTGAAGACGGAGTCGGAGACGTCCTTGGTGACCGAGGTCAGGATGCTGTCCTTGTACGAGGCAAGACCCGGCTGGTTGTACTGGTCCGAGTCGACACCGATCGCCCACTTGCCGGCGGCGGAGGCGGCCTCGATCGAGCCCGAGCCGGCCAGACCGGCGGCGGCGTAGATCACGTCGGCGCCCTTGTCGAGCTGGCCCTCCGCGGCGGCCTTGCCGAGGTCGGGCTTCGAGAAGCCGTCGAAGTTCGGCGGCTGGGTCAGGTACTGGACGAGCACCTTCGCCTTGGGGTTGGTGTCCTTGACGCCCTGCGCGAAGCCCGCCTCGAACTTCTTGATCAGCGGAACCTCGACGCCGCCGATGAAGCCGACCGTGCCGGTCTTGGACGCCTTGGCGGCGGCGACGCCGGCCAGGTAGGAGCCCTGCTCCTCGTTGAAGACGAGGTTGGCGATGTTCGGGCCGGTCTTCGACGTGTCGTCGATGAGGCCGAAGGTGGTCTTCGGGTAGGCCTTGGCGACCTTCTCGATGGCCGGGGCGTAGGCGAAGCCGACGCCGATGACCGGGTTGTTCCCGGCGCGGGCGAGCGCGGTCAGGCGCTGCACCTTGTCGGCGTCGCCCTCACCCTCGGAGGGCTCGGCCTCGGCGCCCTTGACGCCGAGCTCGTCCTCGGCCTTCTTGAGGCCCGCGTAGGCGGCGTCGTTGAAGGACTGGTCGCCACGGCCGCCGATGTCGTAGGCGATGGCGGCCTTCGTGGCCTTCGCGCTGGAGCTCGGGCTGGAGCCGGAGTCCGTCGAAGACTTGCCACACGCGGTGGCGGAGAGGGCGAGCGCCGCGGAGGCGATGCCCACGGTCGTGATCCTGGTGATCCGGCGCAAGAGGAGGGTCCCTTCAAGACTGACCGAAAGCGCCTCTTCCGGCGCTGGTTTCGCGGCGATCGTAACGCGCGTAGATGTCAGTTAAAGACCCGTTCATGAGTCGTTATCGGATCGTCGCGAACCGGCCAGTCGAGGCGACCGGGGGCGTTCGGCCCGGTACCGCCGGTTATATCTCCGGGTCGGAGCTCCGGGAAGGGGGTCCGGGGGCGCCACGCCGGGCGGTTGCCCCGAAGGGGGGACGCCGGTCGGCCGGACGGACGAAGGGTCCGACCGGCCGGAAGCAGGGTCGCCGTTTGGCCTGAAATCAGTGCTTTGGTGCCGCGTCGAGCAGCGCCGCCGCCGTGAAGAGCTCCACCCCGGCCTCGATGCAGCGCTCGTCCACGTCGAAGTCGCCGGCGTGGAGGTCGCGGACACGGGTGTCGCCGGGCGTACGGACGCCGAGGCGTGCCATGGCGCCCGGCACGTGCTCCAGGTACCAGGAGAAGTCCTCGCCGCCGAGGCTCTGCTCGGTGTCCTCGACCGCGTGCGGTCCGCGGCGGGCGGTCATCGCTGCCTGGAGCAGCTCGGTGACGGCCGGATCGTTGACGACCGGGGGGACACCGCGCACATAGGTGACGGTCGACTTGGCCCGGTGCAGGGTCGCGATCTCGTCGACGGCCGCGTGCACCAGGTCGGGCGCGTCCCGCCAGGTGGGCAGGTCGAGGCAGCGGACGGTGCCGGAGAGCTCGGCGTGCTGCGGGATGACGTTGCAGGCGTGGCCGGACTCGATGCGGCCCCAGGTGACCGAGAGCCCCGAGCGGGCGTCGACGCGGCGGGACAGGACGGCGGGGACGTCGACGGCGACCCGGGCGGCGGCCGTGACGAGGTCGGTGGTGAGGTGCGGGCGGGCGGTGTGGCCGCCGGGCCCGTCGAGGGTGATCTCCAGCCGGTCGCAGGCGGAGGTGATGGGGCCGGGACGGAGCCCGATCTTCCCGGCGTCCACCCTGGGGTCGCAGTGCACGGCGATGATCCGGCCGACCCCGTCCAGGACACCGGCCTCGACGGCGTCGGCGGCGCCGCCGGGGAGGACCTCCTCGGCGGGCTGGAAGAGCAGCCGCACGGCGGCCGGGAGGAGGCCCTGCCGGTCGAGCTCGGCGAGGACGAGTCCGGCACCGAGGACGGTGGTGGTGTGGACGTCGTGTCCGCAGGCGTGGGCGCGGTTGGCCACGGTGGAGTGGTAGGCGACGGTCTTGACGTCGGGGATGGGCAGTGCGTCGAGGTCGGCGCGGATCGCGAGCATGGGACGCGCGGGGTCCGGGGTGCCGATGTCACAGATGAGCCCGGTGCCGCCCGGCAGGACCTTCGGCGCGAGGCCGGCCGCCTCCAGGCGGGCCTTGAGCGCGGCGGTCGTACGGAACTCCTGGTTCCCGAGCTCGGGGTGCATGTGCAAGTCCCTGCGGAAGGCGATCAGTTCGACGCGCAGGGGTTCGGACAGCGTTCCGGGCAGGGTGACGGAGCCTGGCTCACGGGACTTCAACTGGTTCACCCTTTGAAGGGTAGGCCTCCGGAGAGGTCAACTGCCCGTTGATCACAAAAAGTTCAGCCCGTTAGGGGAAAGAATCTCGGTTCGGCAGGCATGAAGGCCGTTCCATATGGGTACGCTCAGCCGAATTCGAGACGATCGGTCGGGGTTGCCGCCCGGGAGGTGAGCCGGTCCACCTCGTGGGCCGCCGTGCCCGTCACCCCGGACAGGAAGCCCTGGGCCCGCGGGGAGGCGGTGGCCCGCAGCCACTCGGGCGAGATCTCGCAGACCGCCACCTTCACCCCGGTACCGGCGAGCGCCAGCGGCAGGGTGTGCACGACCGTCGACGGGAAGCTGACGACCGTACGCCCGATGGGCCCGCGGCGGGCGATCAGCTCCAGGGGCAGCTCCGGGCGGACCACCTGGAGGCCCGTCTCGACCGCGATCCGGTGCAGCTTCTCGGCGCTCTCCCTGCGGTGCGCGAAGTAGCGGGTGGCGCCGTGGGCGCGGGCCAGTTCCGCCACCACCCGGTCGTAGTGGCCGGCGTCGACCACCCCCGTCTCCACCAGCGAGGTCCCCACCAGGTCGGCGCCGCCGGTGAGCAGCGGCGGGCCGAAACGGGCCCGGGTCCAGGCGTAGGAGTTCTCGGTGACCGTGATGCCCTCGGGGACCTCGACGGGCAGCGAGGTGAAGATCTCGACGGTACGGCCGGGGGTCGGGGCCAGGCGCTTCTTGGCGAGCAGGCTCACCGGGGCGAGCACCAGCTCGCGCGGGTCGAGGCCGCTGCTCCTGCGGTGCCAGCGCACCAGGCGCTCGCCGCGGCCGATCTGGGCGGCGTACTCCATGGTGGCGGTGCCGTCGTCGACGACGGTCAGGTGCCGGGGGGCGAAGAGGGTGAGGAGGAGCTGGACGTACCGGGAGAACGGATCCCCGATGATCACCCGCTCCGCCGACCGCAGCGGCCGGGCGAGCTCCCGCAGGGTGCGGACGAGCGCGCCCCGGCCGCCGCGGGCCTCCTGCCAGTGGACGGTGAGGCCCTCGTCGCGGGCCAGCTGGGCCATCCGGCGCAGCTGGCCCCGCGACATGGGGTCGGTCGGCGAGAGGACGACGACCGTCAGGGCGGGTGCGGGGCGTGCCGCACCCTGAGTGGCGTCCGTCGAGCGGTGCGCCCGCGCGGACGCACCGGCGTCCGCTGAACCGGGCGCCGCGGTGGCCGCTCCGGCGGGCACGGCGTCCGCCGGGCCGGGGGTGCCGGCGGGTGCCGCGGAGGGCGCGCCCGGGGCGGGAACCCGGGTGTGCGCCCATTCCAGGACGTTGAGGAGCTGGACCGGGCTCTCGACGAACGCCAGCTGCCCGGTCATGCGGCGACGAGCCCCTGGACCCGGCGGAGCTTCTTCATCGGGCCGAGCTCCGACTCGTAGACCTTCTTGACGCCGTCGCCGAGCGCGGCCTCGATGGTGCGGATGTCGCGGACCAGGCGCTGCAGGCCCTGCGGCTCGACGGAGGCGGCCTGGTCGGAGCCCCACATGGCGCGGTCGAGGGTGATGTGACGCTCGACGAAGGTGGCGCCGAGGGCGACGGCGGCCAGCGTGGTCTGGAGACCGGTCTCGTGGCCGGAGTAGCCGATCGGGACGTTCGGGAACTCCTCCTGCAGGGTCTGGATGACGCGCAGGTTGAGCTCCTCGGCCTTGGCCGGGTAGGTCGAGGTGGCGTGGCAGAGCAGGATGTTCGCGCTGCCGAGGACCTCGACGGCGTGACGGATCTGCGCCGGGGTCGACATGCCGGTGGAGAGGATGACCGTACGGCCGGTGGCGCGCAGCGAGCGCAGCAGCTCGTCGTCGGTGAGGGAGGCCGAGGCGACCTTGTGGGCCGGGACGTCGAACTTCTCGAGGAAGGCGACGGCCTCGGTGTCCCACGGGGAGGCGAACCAGTCGATGCCGCGCTTCCTGCAGTGCTCGTCGATGGCGCGGTACTGGGTCTCGTCGAACTCGACGCGGTGGCGGTAGTCGATGTACGTCATGCGGCCCCAGGGGGTGTCCCGCTCGATGTCCCACTGGTCGCGCGGGGTGCAGATCTCGGGGGTGCGCTTCTGGAACTTGACGGCGTCGCAGCCGGCCTCGGCGGCCACGTCGATCAGCGCGAACGCGTTGTCGAGGTCACCGTTGTGGTTGATGCCGATCTCGCCGGTGATGTAGACGGAGTGGCCCGGGCCTGCGGTCTTGTCGCCGAGGGTGCGGATACGGGTGTTCATGGTGCCGGTCCTTAGGAGTTGGGGGTGTCGAGCTCGGGTCCGAGGAGCCAGGCGGCGATCTCGCGGATCGCCCCCGAGCCACCCGGGGTGACGGTGACCGCGCGGGCCGCTGCCCGTACGGAGTCGTGTGCGCTGCTCACCGCGACGGGCCAGCCGACGAGGTGGAAGCAGGGAAGGTCGTTGACGTCGTTTCCGGCGTAGAGCACGCGCTGCGGGTCGATGCCCTCGGCCTCGCACCACTCCTTGAGGGCCCGGTCCTTGCGGTCGATGCCGTGCAGGACGGGGATCTTGAGCTTGCGGGCGCGGGCGGCGACGACGGCGTTCTGCTCGGTGGAGAGGATGAGGACGGGCAGTCCGGCGCGGCGCAGGGCGGCGATGCCGAGGCCGTCGCCGCGGTGCGCGGAGACGAACTCGCGTCCCTCGGCGTCCAGGTGGACCCGGTCGTCGGTCTGCGTGCCGTCGAAGTCGAGGACGACGGCGTCGACGTCCGCGAAGCCGGGGGTGGCCGGGGCGTCAGCGCCTTCGAGGAGTGGCGCGAGGGCGCGGGCGCGGGCCAGGTCGTGCGGGTCGTCGATCTCCAGGACCCGGGCGGGGTCGGTGACGACGAGCGCCGTACGGCCGAAGAAGCGGTGCTCGTGGGTACGGAAGCCGGCCGCGTCCATCGCGTAGACGGCGCCGGTCTCCAGGTACTCCGGCTCCCGGTCCTGGCGGCGGGGGCGGTGCGCCTTGTCGTGGTTGACGCCGATGGCGCCGTCCTCGGCGCCGGGGCCGGAGGCCGCGCGCCAGAGGAAGCCGTGCGACGGGGCGGCGGTGAAGGCCGTGTCGGCGGCGCCGGAGGTGATGCGCTCGACGGTCTCGGCGACCTCGGCGGAGCTGAGGAAGGGGCTGGTGCACTGGACGAGGAGGACCACGTCGGCCGGGCGGCCGTGGGTGGCCTCGAAGGCGTCCATGGCGTGCAGGACCGCGGCCTCGCTGGTGGCGGTGTCGCCGGCGAGCTCGGCGGGGCGCTGCACGGCCTCGGCCCCCGCGGTGCGGGCGGCGGCCGCGATGCCGGCGTCGTCGGTGGAGACCACGACGTGGGTGACGGGGCGGGCGCCGAGGCAGGCCCGGACGGCGCGGGCGACCAGGGGGACTCCGGCCACCGGGGCGAGGTTCTTGGCGGGTACGCCCTTCGAACCGCCCCTCGCGGGGATCACGGCGAGCACGGTGGTGGGCCCCGTGGCCGGCTTCGCGGCCGGTGTGGCGGTGGCGGACATCAGAGTTCTCCCAGACGGCGGATGACGGGGGCGACGCGTTGCACGCCGTGGCGGTACGCGCCCCGCGCGGCCTCCCGGACGACCCTGCGGAGGCCGCTTTCGCGGGGCTCCGGGGCGGTGACGTCCAGGCGGTGGCGGGCGAGGATCCCGGGCAGGTAGCCGGGCGCCGTCTCCGTCGTGTAGTAGGGGGTGATCGGGGGCAGCGCGGGGAGCGCCAGGAGTGCGGTGACCCGGGCGCGGGCCGCGTCGAAGGCCAGGTCGTACGAGCCGTCGGACGCCACGCCCTGCCGGGCGAGCCAGGTCTCGTCGGGCTTCGGGGCGAGCCCCTTGTCGAGCCGGTCGAAGGAGGCGAGCAGACCGGAACCGACGAAGTGGTGGTTGCCGAGCACCTCGCGGACCCCGAGGTCGGTGAGGATCGCGGTGGGGATGCGCCGGTGGAGGGCTTCGAGGGCGGCCGTCGAGGAGACGGTCACCAGCAGGTCGGTGCGGTCGAGGACCTCGCCCATGTGCCCGTACACGAGGGAGAAGTTGGCCGGCGGGTCGAGCTCGCGGACCAGCTTCTGGAACGGGAACTCCTCCAGGTGTGTGGTGTGTTCGCCCGGCTTGGAGCGGAGCTTGAGGAGCACCTCGCGGCCCGGGTGGAGCCGGGCGTGCTCGATCAGCCGCCGCAGCACGTAGGCGCGTTCGGTGCGGGTGACCGGCACGGACGGCTGGGCGGCGAAGACCAGCGTGTCGCGGCCGGTCTCCGGGGTGTACGGGGCGCCGCCCAGGAAGGGCAGGGCCGCCTCGACGACCGAGCCGGCCCCGGCGCCCACGCCCTCGTACACGGCGCGGAAGCGCTCCGCGTCGTGACGGGAGTTGGCGAGGACGACATCGGCGCCGTGGCGCAGCAGCAGGCCGTCGGTCAGCTTCTCGTAGACGACGCCGACATAGCCGGTGACGACCACGGGACGCCGTTCGAGACCCAGGTCGGCGAGACCCTGGAGGACGGCCCGTACGGTGCCGCCGACGAGAGCGAGGACGACCACGTCGTATCCCTCGCCGCGCGTCTCCGCGTCCCGTACGGCGCGCAGGAACTCCGCACCCGTCACCTCGCGCGGGGTCGTGGTGGACACCCCTGTCTCGGCGAGCTGGCGTTCGGTGGGGGTCGCCCGTCCGCGCAGGACGAATCCGGTGGGTTCGGCGGTCGCCGTGGTGATGCGGCGCGCCGTGAGGGCGCCCCATTTCCACCGGGTGTCGGAGTCGGCGAGTACGGCGATCCGTACCGCTTCTCTGGTACTTGCTGGCACGTCGAGGACGCTAGAAGGGCATTTTGCTTTTCGGCCCAACTGAGACACAACAAACGGTGAACAGAGCCTCTCCTCCGGTTGAAGCGGGTCGTGAACCGGACGTATCGGGGCTGAATTTCCCTGCCGGGAAAGGCGGTTAATCGGCCCGCCGCTTCGTGTTCACCGAAGAGTCGCCCAACGGTCGGTGGGAATGCCGGGACGGCACCTAGCGTCGACCGCGTGGTCAAGCTCTCCGTCGTCGTGCCGTTCTTCAACGTGCAGACATACGCCCCCGACACCCTCACCAGCCTGCGGGCCAACGCCCGGGAGGACTTCGAGTTCCTGCTCGTCGACGACTGCTCGTCGGACGGGACCCCGGAGATCCTCGAACGGGCCGCGCGCGAGATCCCGGGTGCCGTCCTGATCAGGCACGAGCACAACGGGGGCCTCGCCACCGCACGCAACACCGGTCTCGACGCCGCTCGCGGCGAGTACCTCACCTTCCTCGACGGGGACGACTGGCTCGCACCCGGCTACTACTCCCGGCTGGTCGCCGCGGCCGAGGACCTCGGCTGCGACTTCCTGCGCACCGACCACGTCTCCGTCACCGGCAGGAACCGCGGCATCCGCCGCGCGCCGGTCCCCCGGCGGGGCGAGGCGCTGAACCCGCGGGACGCGATCCTGCCGGCGCACCGGACGACCTCGGTCGACTACCCGTACGCCTGGGCGGGGATCTACCACCGGCGGCTCCTCGACCGCGGCCTGCTGCACTTCACGCACGGACTGCGGACCGCCGAGGACCGGCCGTGGATCTGGCGACTGCACCGCGAGGCGAAATCATTCGCCGCGATCGGCGAACTCGGCGTCTTCTACCGGCGCGGAGTGGCGACCTCACTCACCCAGATCGGCGACATAAGGCAATTGGATTTCATCCGCGCTTTCGACCAGGTGATCGAAGAGACCACGAAGGACCCGGAAGCGGACCTTCTTCTCCCGAAGGCCGTGCGCACCTATTGCGCGGTGATTTCCCATCACATCGGCTCGATCGAACGCTTCGAGCCTGACGTCGCCCGTCAGCTGAAGGCGATGAGCGCGGGCGCGCTGCGGCGCATGCCGCAGGACGTCCTCGACGAGGCCCTCACCGCGATGGGCGGGGACCGCGCGACGATGCTGCGGAGACTGCGGCGGCGCCGCCCGGCACCGCCGCCGGCACCCGGTGCGGGCCCGGGTGCGGGCCCGGGCTCCGGATCGGGCGCCGGTACCGGCTCGGCCTCCGCGGAGGTGGCCGCGTGAGCACCCGCCGGACCACCCAGATCTTCTGCGCCTCCACCCTCTACGGCGCGGTGACGATCGCCGCCGCCCTGGACAGCGGCGCCTTCGGTCCCGCCGACCGCCGGATCCTCCTCGTCACCAACAACGCGGCCGTGCCGGAGACGACCCCGCCCCTCGACGAGGCCGAGGGCTTCGAGCGGCTCAGCGGCCGCTTCGACTCCGTCCTGTCGTGGAACGAGACGATCTCCCCGCTCCACCCGGGCGGCTGGACCCCCCGGGCGAGCGACCTGCCGCTCCTCCAGCGCCATCTGCGCAGGATCTGGGACCTCGGCGACGACCACGTCGAACTCGCCCTGGAATCGATCCAGGTGACGCCCGCCCTCGCCATCGCCCAACTGCTGCCCGACGCGCCCGTCACCGTCTACGCGGACGGGCTGATGAGCTACGGGCCGACCCGCAACAAGATCGACCCGCTGATCGGCGGGCGCGTCGGCCGGCTCCTCCACCTGGACCTGGTGCCCGGCCTCGCGCCGCTGCTGCTCGCCGAGTTCGGGGCGGTGCCGGAGGCCGTACCGACGGAGGCGTTCACCGCGTGCGTGGACGAGCTGGCCGGGCCCGCCGCCACGGCCGCCTCCGAGGAAGGGCCCGTGCTGCTCCTCGGCCAGTACCTGGCGGCGCTCCAGCTGCTGACCGCCGCCGAGGAGGAGGAGCTGCACCTGCGGATGGTCCGGGGCGCGGTCGCCCTGGGCCACCGGCGGCTCGTCTTCAAGCCGCACCCGACGGCCCCCGACACCTGGTCGAAGGCGCTGGCTCAGGAGGCGGCGGCGCTCGGCGCCGAGCTGACCGTCGAGGACCGGCCGGTGCTCGCCGAGGTGCTCTACCGCGAGCTGCGGCCCGCCCTCGTCGTCGGCTGCTTCTCCACGGCGCTGCTCACCGCGCGGACCTTCTACGGGCTGCCGGTCGCCCGGGTCGGGACGCGCGGCCTGCTCGAGCGGCTCACCCCCTTCCAGAACAGCAACCGCATCCCCCTCACCGTCGTGGACGCGGTCGTGCCGCCCCTGGAGGCCGGTGCGGAGGGCGGCGCGGAGGCCGGTACGGAGGACAGCGGCGTGATCGCGACGGCCGAGCTGAACGACCTGGTCGCGGCGGTCGGCTTCGCGATGCAGCCGAAGATCCGGCCGGAGCTGAGGGAGCCTGCGGTACGGCACCTGTCCGGGCCGTTCGCCGAGCGCACCCGGCACCACTTCACCCGCCGCCGCCTCACCGTCCTGAACCTGCCCGGCGGCATCCCGCTCCCCCGGCACCCGAGGGTCCGCCGCCTGGCGCGGCGCGCGCTGCGGCTGCGCAAGGCGCTGAAGAGGTAGGGATCTCCCTCCTGGAGATCCGTCAGGCGCGGACGATCTCCTCCTGGAGCTCCGTCACCCACTGCGAGCGGTCCTCGGGGCACTCCAGGTACAGCTCGCGCGCGTAGTGCCGCGTCCTGTACCCGTTGGCCTCGATCCAGCGGGCCAGCGTCTGCGCGGTCGGCAGGATGCCGTCCATCGAGCCCCGGTGGACGACGGTCGCCGCCTCCTCGATGCCGGGCAGCACGTGCACCTCGACGCCCTCCACGACCGTCCCCTCCGGGACGGTCGTGCCGGCGTGCACGAGGACCGAGCCGTCTCCCCTGCCCGCGTCCTCGTAGTACGCGATCCCCGGGCCGAATCCGCTGAGTCCGGCGGCCTCCAGGCGGCCGCACAGCTCGTCGTACAGGGGTCCGATGACCGGGCTGATGTGCTGCGGGGCGAAGCTCGCGGCGACCCCGCTCAGTTCGGCGATCCGGACGGCGGGGATCTTCTTGACGACGACGTCCTGGGTGGACATGCGTCCCTCACTCTCGATGGCCTGGAGCCGCGCGCCGACCTGGGCGAGCCGTGCCCGTGCCTCCGCCAGGGCCGCTTCCAGCTCGGCCTGGCGCAGACGCAGCATGCCCCGCAGCTCGTCCGCGTCGAACTTCTCGTCGAGGATCGCCCTCACCTGTTCGAGGGTGAAGCCGAGGTCCTTGAGCGCGATGACACGGTTGAGCAGGGCGAGCTGGTCCGCCGTGTAGAGGCGGTAGCCCGTGTGCGGGTCGACCCGGGCCGGGCGCAGCAGTCCGATGGCGTCGTAGTGGCGCAGCATCCGGACCGACACCCGCCCGTGCCGGGCGAAGTCTCCGATGAAGAACATGACGACCCCTACGGAACGGCCTCACACGGTGTGAGGGTCAAGCGGCGCTGCTGAGGGAGAGCTTCGCGGCGAAACCGAGGAAGAGGGCTCCGGCGGCGGAGGTGGCTCCCGCGGAGAGCCGACGGCGCCGGCGGAACGCGGCGGCGAGCCGGGTGCCGCCGAATATCAGCATCGTCAGGTAGAGGAAGCTGCCGATCTCCAGCAGCGTGCCGAGCACCAGGAAGGAGAGGGCCGGGTAGGCGTACGCCGGGTCCACGAACTGCACGAAGAAGGAGATGAGGAAGAGGATGGCCTTCGGGTTGAAGAGGCTGATGACGAGCGCCCTGCGGTACGGGTTCTCCCCCGGCCCGGCCTGGGTCTCCTCGGACCCGTCGGCCGCCGTCTGCGCCGTCTCGCCGCGCGTGCGCCACATCTCCCGGGCCGAGCGCAGCATCCCGTACGCCATCCAGGCCAGATAGCCCGCGCCCGCGTACTTCACGATCATGAAGAGCAGGGGGGTGGTCTGGAGGAGGGAGGCCGCGCCGAGCGCGGCCAGCGTCATCAGGACGGCGTCGCCGGTGAAGACTCCGGCGGCGGCCTGGTATCCGGTCCTGGTGCCCTTGCGGGCGGCGACGGACAGCACGTACAGCGAGTTCGGCCCCGGCAGGAGAATGATGAGGACGAGACCCACGAGATAGGTCGGAAGATCGGTGACACCCAGCATGAAGCGGAGTGTCGCATGTCAGTACGGGGCTCCGCCTGTGTGTTTCGTATCGCGGAAGATCAGAACGCGTCGGTGGGGACGTAGCTGCCCCAGACCTCCCGGAGTGCGCCGCAGACCTCGCCGACGGTGGCGCGGGCCCTGAGGGCGTCCTTCATCGGGTGGAGGACGTTGTCCGTGCCCGCGGCCGCCGTCCGCAGCTCGGTGAGGGCCGCGTCGACCGCCTGCTGGTCGCGCCCGGCCCGCAGGGCGGCGAGCCGTTCGGCCTGCTGGGCCTCGATCGCCGGGTCGACACGCAGCGGCTCGTACGGTTCCTCGACGTCGACCGTGTAGCGGTTGACGCCGACGACGACGCGTTCGCCGCTGTCGGTCTCCTGCGCGATCCGGTACGCCGAGCGCTCGATCTCGCCCTTCTGGAAGCCACGCTCGATCGCGCTGACCGCCCCGCCCATCTCCTCGACCCGGCCCATCAGCTCCAGCGCCGCCGCCTCCACGTCGTCGGTCATCCTCTCCACGACGTAACTGCCGGCGAAGGGGTCGACGGTCGCGGTCACATCCGTCTCGTAGGCCAGGACCTGCTGGGTGCGCAGGGCAAGGCGGGCGGACTTGTCCGTCGGCAGGGCGATGGCCTCGTCGAAGGAGTTGGTGTGCAGCGACTGTGTGCCGCCCAGGACGGCGGCGAGGCCCTGGACGGCGACGCGGACGAGGTTGACCTCGGGCTGCTGGGCGGTCAGCTGCACGCCCGCGGTCTGCGTGTGGAAGCGCAGCATCTGCGACCTGGGGTTCCGCGCGCCGAACTCCTCCTTCATCACCCGGGCCCAGATCCGGCGGGCCGCCCGGAACTTCGCCACCTCCTCCAGGATGGTCGTGCGGGCGACGAAGAAGAAGGAGAGCCGCGGGGCGAAGTCGTCCACGTCCATGCCCGCCGCGACCGCGGTCCGGACGTACTCGATGCCGTCGGCCAGGGTGAACGCGATCTCCTGCGCGGGCGACGCCCCCGCCTCCGCCATGTGGTAGCCGGAGATCGAGATCGTGTTCCACTTCGGGATCTCGGCCCGGCAGTACTTGAAGATGTCCGCGATCAGCCGCAACGACGGCTTCGGCGGGTAGATGTACGTGCCGCGGGCGATGTACTCCTTCAGCACATCGTTCTGGATCGTCCCCGTCAGCCGCTCCGCCGGAACCCCCTGCTCCTCCCCCACCAGCTGGTACATCAGCAACAGCAGCGCCGCGGGAGCGTTGATCGTCATCGACGTGGAGACCCGGTCCAGCGGAATGCCGTCGAACAGCACCCGCATGTCCTCGACCGAGTCGATCGCCACCCCGACCTTGCCCACCTCACCGTGCGCGAGCGGTGCGTCCGAGTCGTGACCCATCTGCGTCGGCAGATCGAAAGCCACCGAAAGACCCGTCGTGCCGTTGGCGATCAGCTGCTTGTACCGGGCATTGGACTCCACCGCGGTACCGAACCCCGCGTACTGCCGCATCGTCCACGGCCGGCCCGTGTACATCGACGGATACACCCCACGCGTGAAGGGATACCCGCCCGGCTCGCCCAGCCTCCCCACCGGATCCCAGCCCTCCAACGCCGCCGGCCCGTAGACCGGCTCGATCGGCAGTCCCGACTCCGACTCGCGCGCCATCGACTGTGCCTCCCGAAGAGATGGGCCCCTCCTCACAGCATGCGCGGATCGTGACCTTCGCGCGCAACCGCACACCCGCGGGAGGCATCCCTAGGGACATACGCATCGTCCCGGGGGGCAACAGAATGAAGCGGTCTTCTTCCGTCATACGCAGAGTGGTTCTGGCAGCGGCCTCGGTGGCCCTCGCCGCCGGCTGTACGGCCCAGGCGGCCGGCTCCGGAGGCGGCTCGGGGACCCCGACGACCGCGCCGGCGTCCTCGGCCCCCGCGCCGACCGACGCCCCCACCGAGGACGGCAAGCCCCCGTCCCCCTCGGCCACCTCGACGGCGCCCACCGACGCGCCCACCGAGACACCCTCCGGGACGCCTTCCGGGACGGCGGGGACCGAGGCCCTGATGGGCGACGGGGACGAGAACGAGCAGGTCCGTGAGCTGCAGGCGCGGCTGCGGCAGCTCAGGTACTTCGACCGGGCGCCCACCGGTTTCTACGGGACGATGACGGCCGGCTCGGTCAAGGCCTTCCAGAAGAAGCAGGGCCTGCCCCGGACGGGTTCGGTCGACGAGGCGACCTGGCAGCGGCTGCTCGGCGCGAGCCGGAAGCCGACCGCCGACGAGCTGAAGCCGTCGACGACCAACGAGCTGGACACCCCCGACGCACGGTGCATGACCGGCCGGGTGCTGTGCATCAGCAAGGAGAGCCGGACCCTCGCCTGGATGATCGACGGCAAGGTCGTCTCGTCGATGGACGTCCGCTTCGGCTCGGAGAACACCCCGACCCGCGAGGGGATCTTCACCGTGGAGCGCAAGGTCCGGCAGGACTGGTCGCGGCTCTACCACACGCCGATGCCGCTCTCGATGTACTTCAGCCGCGGCCAGGCGGTGCACTACTCGTCGGACTTCGCGGCGCGCGGCTACAACGGGGCCTCGCACGGCTGCGTCAACGTCCGGGACCGGGCCAAGCTCACGACCCTCTTCGACCAGGTGAAGGTCGGCGACAAGGTCGTCGTCCACTGGTGAGTCGTCGTCCACCGGTGACCGGGGACCCCGTCCACCGGTGACCCGGGAGGGGAAGGGAGAGGGCGCGGGTGGGACCGGGGGAACGTGTCCCACCCGCGCCATGTGCGCGGAGCCGTAGGTACGGGGGGAACCCCGGCTCACTGCGCGGCCGATGACCAGTCGGCTCACTCAGTACTGCGCCGACGGGTCCAGAAGTGTTACACCAGCAGCGGAACGCGTGCGTCGACGCCGATTCCGAGGGGCAGTACGGCGGTGAGTCCCGCGGTGTCGGGGGTCGAGGAACGGGCCGTGTCGCGACGGTCCCGGCCACTGTCGCCACCCCATCCGTCGCGCCCGTCGCCGCTCCCGTGTCCGTCCCCGTCGCCCTTGGGGTCGTCCTCGGGCTCGTCCTTCGAGCCGTCCTTGCCACTGCCGCCGTCCTCGGGCGCGGCCGTGCCGCCGCCCAGGATCCGGTCGCAGTAGCGGCGCAGGGTCTCGCCGTCGCGCAGGATGCTCGTGAGGCCCTTGCGGCCGGTGGCGTCGAGCTTGCCCGAGCGGAACGCCCGGCAGGCCGCGAGGACCCTCTCCCGGGACTTCGTGCCGTTCAGGTCACCGCCCGTGCCGCCGGTGTCGTTCGTGCTGTCGCCCGGGTCGGTGCCCGTGCCACCGGACTCCTCGTCCGGCCCGCCCGGGTCGGTGCCGGTGCCCGGTGTGCCCGGCTCCGGGGTGCCCGGGCCCTGGGTGCCCGTGCCGTGCCCGTCGGGAACTCCGCCGGGCGGCGGGGTGGTGCCGGTGCCGGCCGAGGGGGACGCGCCGGGCGTGCGGTCACCGCCGCCGCCCGGTTCCGTCGAGGGTGCCTCGGGGTCCTTGCGTATGCCGGGATCCTCCGAGACGAGCGGGTCTGCGTTCTCCCCCGCCGTGACGGAGCTGGCGGGTGCGGGACCCACCATGGGCAGCACACCCGTTCCCGCGGCGACGGCGACCCCTCCGACGGTGACGGCGGCGACCGCGGCGGCGAGTCCGTACCGGAGGGAGCGTCCCCAGCGGGGGCGGCGGGCCGGTACGGGTGCGAGCCGCACCTGGCCGAGTTCGGCCTGTTCGGTGCGGCTCGCGGCGGTCGCCGCGACGGGGGCGGCGGCGCGCTCGGCGTGCGCCGCGCGGAAGGCGGCGAGCGCGGCGGCCTCGCCCGGGAGTTCGGTGCGCGCGGCCGGAGGGCGGGCCGCGTCGAGGGCTCCGGCCAGGCGCTCGGCCCCGGAACGCGCGTGATCGTCGACGGCATCGACCGGCTCGCCGCGGAGCAGCCGCTCCGCGGCCTCCTGGTCGAGCCACTGGTACCGCTCGTCGGCCATCACATGTCCTTCTGCGTACGCGGACGCGATTGCGTCACACCGCCCGGGGCCACGGGCCCCGGCACGCGCCCACGTTGCGGAGGCACTCCGTCCAGCGGGACGACGGCCTCGCCGGCGCCGTCGGGTCCGGCCGTGTCGCCGTCGACGCCGAGGAGTTCGGCCAGTTTCTTGAGGCCTCGATGGGCCGCGGTACGGACGGCTCCGGGGCGTTTCCCCAGGGTGTCGGCAGCGGTCTTGGCGTCGAGGCCGACGACGACGCGCAGGACGACGGCCTCGGCCTGGTCCTGCGGAAGCTGGGCGATCAGTTGCATGGTGTGGCCGGTGGCCAGCGCCTCCAGGGCTTCGCCCGCGGTGTCGGACGCCGCGGGCTTGTCGGTGAGTTCGGTCTCGTCGGCGCCGACGGCGGGGCGCCTGCCGCGCATGCGGACGTGGTCGAGGGCGCGGTTGCGGGCGATCCGGGCCGCCCAGCCGCGGAAGCGGTCCGCGTCGCCGTCGAAGCGGTCGAGGTCGCGTGCTATCTGGAGCCAGGCCTCCGAGGCGACGTCCTCCGCCTCGGTGTCGCCGACCAGTGTGCGTATGTAGCCGAGCAACCGTGGATGCACGGCGCGATACACAGTACGGAACGCGTCCTCGTCCCCGTCCTGCGCAGCGAGCACCGCGGCCGTCAGCTCCGCGTCGTCCCCCAGCACTCCCCAAACCCTGTTCGTCGGTCGCGTCGTCGCTTGATCGCGGCTGGTCACCACCGCCACGACGCCTCGCGCATCTGCACGCTACGTCGTGTCGCGGCGCCGCGTCCACGCGGTCCGGGCTCTTTGTACAACTTGCAACCTTCAGGCGGTGGCGTGCGGGGCCGCTCCGGTGCGGCCGGGGGTGTGACACAAAGCGCACTCCTGGCGCTGAATGGAGTACGGAGCCGTGCTGCGGCTCCGTGGACGACGGCCGGGGTCTCTCCTGTGGGGGGTGGCGACCCCGGCCGTCTCCCTTTTCCCGCCCCGTCCGGCCGCCCCCCCAGGGTGTCAACCGGCCGTTGACAGTGAGCGGGTGTCAACCTAGGGTTGCCTCATGACGAAACCAGTCGGCCCGAACGTCCCTGTCCGTCTCGACGAACTCATCGATGCGATCAAGAAGGTCCACACCGACGCGCTGGAACAGCTCTCCGGTGCCGTCATGGCGGCGGACCACCTCGGCGATGTCGCCGATCACCTCATCGGCCACTTCGTGGACCAGGCCCGGCGCTCCGGCGCCTCCTGGACCGACATCGGCCGCAGCATGGGCGTCACCCGCCAGGCGGCCCAGAAGCGCTTCGTCCCCAAGGACCCGGACGCGGAGAAGACGGACCCGAACGCCGGGTTCAACCGCTTCACCCCCCGCGCCCGGAACGTGGTGATGGCCTCCCAGAACGAGGCCACGGCCGTCGGCAACGGCGAGATCACCACCGCCCACCTGGTGCTCGGTCTGCTCGCCGAGCCCGAGGGGCTCGCGGCGTACTGGATCATGTCGCAGGGCGTGACCCTCGACCAGGTCCGCGAGGCCGCCGCCGCGACCCTGCCGCCGGCCGTCGACGAGCCGCCCACCCTCGTCCCGTACGACGCGCCGGCGAAGAAGGTCCTGGAGCTGACGTTCCGCGAGGCGCTGCGCCTCGGCCACAACTACGTCGGTACCGAGCACATCCTGCTCGCGCTCCTGGAGCACGAGGACGGTACGGGTGTCCTGACCGGCCTCGGCCTCGACAAGGCGACGGCGGAGCGGGAGATCTCCGAGACGGTCGCCTCCGTGGCGATCCCGACCCCCGCCCCGGAGGACGAGGTCTGAGGCCTCAAGCGGTGCGGGCCCGGCGGGAGACGACCGCGCGCAGCACCCGGCCGCCCTCGACGGAGAGTTCACGGGCCCGGCGCAGGCCGGTCGGGCCGTGGGCGGCCGAGTCGAGGACGGCCTGCTGACGGCGGAGCTCTCCCGCGAGCAGCGGGCCCGCGCCGTCCGCGTCGCCGGCCCGGCAGCGCTCGACGAGACCGTCGGGCACGTCGGCGGCGTCGTACCGCCCGTGCAGGACGAGGGCGGTGACGGAGCACGCGGCGGCCCAGGAGCGCAGGGCGTCGGCCGTCCAGGCCGCCGGGGCGTACGCGAGCATGCCGCGTACGGCCTCGGCGTCCCCGCCGTCGGCGCCCGGCTCGACGTCGAGCTCGACCCGGGCCTTCGCGACGGCCTCGCCCCATGCCTCGCCCTCGCCGCGCGCGACGGCGGCCCACACGGGGCGCAGGGCGTCGCCCCGGTCACCGGGGAGCAGCGGGAGGCAGCGGTCGAGGCAGGCGAGACCGGCCGCGGCCAGTCCTCGCTCGTCGGCCCCGTCGATCATTTCCAGCAGGCTCCGGCCCGTCACCGACGTCATGGACGCCTCCTTGCCACCCGATACGGACGCAGTACTTCCCCTACTGCGCCATACGGCGCTTTTTCGTCACTGCGCGGCCGGAATCATGCCAGTGGCCTTGGCGTGCTGCATAGAGGTCAGACGGCGGACGAAGCGGATCGCGAGGACGGCGGCGACGATGCCGAGGACGTAGCCCGCGAGGGACCAGACGGTCGCGGTGTCGTAGGCCTCGACGGTCTCGGCCCGCTTGTACATCCGCGTGGAGATCCAGTCCGCCATGGAGCCGCCGATGAAGCACACCCACCAGCCGTTGAGCAGCGTCAGCTCCCCCTTGCCGTCGGCGGCGTACGGCTCCGCGCGGCTGGCCCGCCAGATGTCGGCGGCGATTCCCCGGGGGATCCACCAGTTGCCGATCGGGACGAACCAGCCGCCGATGGCCCAGCCCGGCTTCCTGCTCTGCAGGTCCGCGGCCCAGACCTCGGCGTTCGTCCGCAGCCGGTGGAACCAGACGATGAAGACGACCACGGTCGCCAGGTACACCAGGAACGACATGACGTAGGCCGCGTTCAGGGCGACCGCCCCGAAGACGGCCGAGTCGGAGAGGCCCGCGTCTCCGACCGCGAGGCTGCGGACGTCGATCAGGCCGAGCAGGGCGTCGAAGACGATGTTTCCCGCGAGCAGGGCCACGACGGCGCGCGCAAGGCCGTTCGGATTCTGGAGCGTGAGCATGCGGTTCCCCCCAAGGAACGTGCGGCGGCCCGGTGGCCGCCGCCGGGGGAACGTACGCGATCCGGAGGCCGCACGTCCACAGAAGAACAGCAGGTCAGCCGCGTACCTGCGTCGCCAGCGCCCTGAACTGGTCCCACGTCAGGGTCGGTGTCCTGGCGTCCCAGACCTTCTGGGCGAGGGCCGTCAGGGGCATCCGGATGCCGTTCGCCACCTGGGTCGGGGTCTGGGCCGCCGACAGGTCGCACCAGACCGCGAACCGGGCGCCCAGGATCTGCGGGGCGTACCGGGCGGCGACAGGGGTCGTGCCGCGCAGGACCAGGGGGGTCCACTGCTCGTAGATCCGGCGGCCCGTGGGGTACGTGAACTGGTTCGGCTCGCCGAGGACGTAGTACAGGTACTCGTCGTTGAGGTTCACGACCTTGCGGCCTTCGGCCAGGTACTCCGCGGGCGGGCGGGCGCCGATCTCCTTGCCCGTCCAGTACTCGACCTCGATGCGCTGGTCCGCGGTGACGACACCGCCGCGGAAGAAGCCGTCGTTCCAGGCCTTGGCCGTCTTCCCGGCCGCGCGCACGACGGCGGCGCGGTCGTTCAGCCAGCCCTCCGCCAGGTCCTGGACGCCGGCCTGGGGCCCGTACTTCTGCCGGGCCGCGGTGGCCAGCTGCGGGTACGAGGCGGAGGGGCTGCGGACGGTCAGCGCCTGGTACTCGTCGGCGCCGACGTGGAACCAGCCGCCGGGGAAGAGCGCGGAGTACTCGCGCAGCAGATCGTCGACGATCTGCGCCGACGCGGGCTTGGAGATGTCGATGGCGCCCTGCCGCGGGACCCCCTGGACGTTGCGCAGCTGCAGGTCCGGGTGGGCGCGCAGGACGGCGCCGAGGTGTCCGGGCGAGTCGATCTCGGGCACGACGGTGATGTGCAGGCTCTGTGCGAGGGCGAGGATCCGCCGGACCTCGGCCTTGCTGAGGTGCTGGGCGGAGACGATCTCGGGGTGGGAGTCCGAGGCGATCCGGAAGCCCTGGTCGTCGGAGAAGTGAAGACCGAACTGGTTGAGCTTGAGGTCGGCCATCTCGCGGAGCCGGTCCTCGATCCAGCCGGCGGTGAAGTACTTGCGGGCGATGTCGACGTTCAGTCCGCGCTGGGGCTTCGCGGGCGCGTCGGTGACGACGCCCTCGGGCATCGCGCCGGTGCCCTTCACCGACTGCTTGAGGGTCCGGGTGCCGTAGAAGACCCCGGCCTCGTCGGGACCGGTGATCCGGACCCGGTTGTCACGGACGGTCAGGGTGTACGACTCGCGGGCCCCGGTCCCGCCGAGCGCCAGCTCGACGTCCCCGGGCCCGGCGGCGGCGGTGCCGCGGTACGGGATGCCGAGTTCGCCGGCGAGGAGCCTCCCCTCGTCGGCGAGGCCCGCGCTGTTCGCCGCGACGACGACCCCGGCCGGGGCCGCGGGCTTCCAGCCGGGGCCGCGGGCGGCCTCGTGGTCGCGGACCGCGGGGACCGTGCGGGGCGCGGTGGAGAGCGGGTAGGTCCGGGTGGGGGTGGGCGTCGGACTGGGCGGTGCGCTGGTGGGCGCCGCGCCCGCGGACGTGCCGGAGGTCGTGCCGGAGGGGGCGGCGGCGGACGTGCCCGAGCCGGAGGGTGATCCGCCGGAGCAGGCCGCCACGGTGGCCAGTGCCACCGCCGTCGCCAGGAGCGCGGGGCCCTTGTGGGGCCCTCGTATGGAGTACCGCATCATTCGGAATCCTCCCGTACGGCGGGCGGTCCGGCCAATCGGGGGACACGACGAGGCCGCGACCGGAACGTATGCGTCCATCACCTGTTCCGAAACTCTCCCTTCCGGGTGAAATTCGCGCATCCGTCGGACACTTCCCTCGTCCCGTCGGTAACGTTGCGTCACACCCACCCCATCGCGCCCGTCCCACGCGCGGATCGCCCCACCCGTCCCGGAGTACCGGAGCCCACGCTGACCAGCGACACCCACGTCCCCTGCCGCAAGCCGGGCTCCACGGACACGCCTGCCATACCCGCCCAGAACCAGGGCCCCTCCGTCCGCGGCCTCGCGGGCTTCAACGCGGCCTCGCCCGTCGAGGCCGAGGCCCTGCTCCTGTCGTGCTGCCACAGCCCCCGCTGGGCCGAACGGGTGGCGGCGCACCGCCCGTACCCCACCGTCGACGCGCTGCTCGCCGCCGCCGACGAGGCCGGGTACGACCTGTCCCGCGCCGACCTCGACGAGGCCCTGGCCGCCGAGTCCTCGGCCCTGCCGCACCCCGACGCGCCGCCCGCCGCGCGGACCGCGCTGCGGGCCGCCCACGCCGCGTACGAGAGCAGCTTCGGACACGCGTTCGTGATCAGCCTCGACGGAGTACGGCCCGGAGAGCGTCTCGACCAGGTATTGGCAGGCATTCGGTCACGTCTCGGCAACGAACCGGAGGAGGAACGCGTGGTCGCCGCCGAGGAACTGAGGCGGCTCGCCCGCGCCCGGCTGGCATTCCGACTCGCCGAGGCCCTCACACCGCGACACTCCGGGCCGTGAATCCGTCCGGAATACGGCGATTCCGGCCTGTGCGATAGTCCGTCCGTGCCTGTTTGATCACACCGATGGACCCCGCGCGAGCGAACCGACAAGTCGTCGCTACGATGACCGGGGCCGGTGGACCGTACCCGGCCGGGTCAGACCGACAGAGAAGCCGGCCGACCCTGATCCCCGCTCCCGGAGGGTTTTTCCGTGCCGGCTGGAACGCTGTACCGCGGCCGGGAAGGAATGTGGAGCTGGGTGGCTCATCGAGTCACCGGCGTCCTCATCTTCTTCTTCCTGTTCGTACACGTGCTGGACACCGCTCTCGTCCGCGTCTCTCCAGAGGCGTACGACGAGGTCGTCGCGACCTACAAGACGCCGATCGTCGCTCTCCTCGAGTACGGCCTCGTCGCTGCCATCCTCTTCCACGCGCTGAACGGTCTCCGTGTCATCGCCGTGGACTTCTGGTCCAAGGGCCCGCGCTACCAGAAGCAGATGCTCTGGACCGTCGTGGGCATCTGGGTCGTACTGATGGCGGGCTCGCTGTACCCCGTCCTCGGCCACGCCGCACGTGAACTGTTCGGGAGCTGACGCCAGATATGTCTGCTGACACCACCTCCACCGCGATCGGTCCCGTCGAGGGCGGCGCCCACTACGACGTGGACAACCCCGCGCCGTACATCGAGGCCCCCCGCAAGCGCACCGGCAAGACCCCGCGCGCGACCCGCGGCAACTTCGAGATGGCCGCATGGCTCTTCATGCGCCTCTCGGGCGTGGTCCTCGTCGTCCTGGTCCTCGGCCACCTGCTGATCCAGCTCTTCCTGGACGGCGGCGTCTCCAAGATCGGCTTCGCCTTCGTGGCCGGCCGCTGGGCGTCCCCGTTCTGGCAGGTCTGGGACCTGCTGATGCTCTGGCTCGCCATGCTGCACGGCGCCAACGGCCTCCGTACCGTCATCAACGACTACGCGGAGCGGGCCAACACGCGCCTGTGGCTCAAGGGCCTGCTGTACACCGCCACGGTGTTCACCATCCTTCTGGGCACGCTGGTGATCTTCACCTTCGACCCGAACATCCGCTAGGCACGGGGCTGAGGTAATCCACGTCATGAAGATCCACAAGTACGACACCGTCATCGTCGGCGCCGGTGGCGCCGGCATGCGCGCCGCCATCGAGTCGACGAAGCGCAGCCGCACCGCCGTGCTGACGAAGCTCTACCCCACCCGGTCCCACACGGGCGCCGCGCAGGGCGGCATGGCCGCCGCGCTGGCGAACGTGGAGGAGGACAACTGGGAGTGGCACACCTTCGACACGGTCAAGGGCGGTGACTACCTGGTCGACCAGGACGCCGCCGAGATCCTGGCGAAGGAGGCCATCGACGCCGTCCTCGACCTGGAGAAGATGGGCCTGCCGTTCAACCGGACCCCGAACGGCACCATCGACCAGCGCCGCTTCGGCGGTCACTCCCGCAACCACGGCGAGGCCCCGGTCCGCCGGTCCTGCTACGCCGCGGACCGCACCGGCCACATGATCCTCCAGACGCTGTACCAGAACTGCGTCAAGGAGGGCGTGGAGTTCTTCAACGAGTTCTACGTCCTGGACCAGCTGATCACCGAGGTCGACGGCGTCAAGAAGTCCGCCGGCGTCGTCGCGTACGAGCTGGCCACCGGCGAGATCCACATCTTCCAGGCCAAGGCCGTGATCTACGCCTCCGGCGGCACGGGCAAGTTCTTCAAGGTGACCTCCAACGCGCACACGCTGACGGGTGACGGCCAGGCGGCCTGCTACCGCCGCGGCCTGCCGCTGGAGGACATGGAGTTCTTCCAGTTCCACCCGACGGGCATCTGGCGCATGGGCATCCTGCTGACGGAGGGCGCCCGCGGTGAGGGCGGCATCCTCCGCAACAAGGACGGCGAGCGCTTCATGGAGAAGTACGCGCCGGTCATGAAGGACCTCGCGTCCCGTGACGTCGTCTCCCGCTCCATCTACACGGAGATCCGCGAGGGCCGCGGCTGCGGTCCCGAGGGCGACCACGTCTACCTCGACCTGACGCACCTTCCGCCGGAGCAGCTCGACGCCAAGCTCCCGGACATCACCGAGTTCGCCCGTACGTACCTCGGCATCGAGCCGTACACGGACCCGATCCCGATCCAGCCCACCGCGCACTACGCCATGGGCGGCATCCCGACCAACGTCGAGGGTGAGGTCCTGGCGGACAACACCACCGTCGTCCCGGGCCTGTACGCGGCCGGCGAGGTCGCCTGTGTCTCCGTGCACGGCGCCAACCGTCTGGGCACCAACTCGCTGCTCGACATCAACGTCTTCGGCAAGCGGTCCGGCATCGCCGCCGCCGAGTACTCCGCCAAGCACGACTACGTCGAGCTGCCGGAGAACCCGGAGTCCCTCGTCGTCGCGACGATCGAGAAGCTGCGCAACTCCACGGGCAGCGAGCGGGTGGCCGACATCCGCCGTGAGCTCCAGGAGACGATGGACGCCAACGTGATGGTGTTCCGTACGGAGCAGACCATCAAGACGGCCGTCGAGAAGATCGCCGAGCTGCGCGAGCGCTACGAGAACGTGTCCATCCAGGACAAGGGCAAGCGCTTCAACACGGACCTCCTGGAGGCCATCGAGCTGGGCAACCTGCTCGAACTGGCCGAGGTCATGGCCGTCTCGGCCCTGGCGCGCAAGGAGTCCCGCGGCGGTCACTACCGCGAGGACTACCCGAACCGCGACGACGTCAACTTCATGCGTCACACCATGGCGTACCGCGAGGTCGGCGAGGACGGCTCCGAGACCGTCCGTCTCGACTACAAGCCGGTCGTGACGACCCGCTACCAGCCGATGGAGCGTAAGTACTGATGGCTACCCCCGTACTGGACAAGGTCGAGGCGGAGTCCGCCGCCTCCCCGTACATCACGGTCACGATGCGGATCCGCCGCTTCAACCCCGAGGTGTCGGACGCGTCGGTCTGGGAGGACTTCCAGATCGAGATCGATCCGAAGGAGCGTGTGCTCGACGCCCTCCACAAGATCAAGTGGGACGTCGACGGCACGCTGACCTTCCGTCGCTCGTGCGCGCACGGCATCTGCGGCTCGGACGCGATGCGGATCAACGGCAAGAACAGGCTCGCCTGCAAGACGCTGATCAAGGACCTCAACCCCGACAAGCCGATCACCGTCGAGGCCATAAAGGGCCTCACGGTGCTGAAGGACCTTGTCGTCGACATGGAGCCCTTCTTCCAGGCGTACCGGGACGTCATGCCGTTCCTGGTCACCAAGGGCAACGAGCCGACGCGCGAGCGCCTGCAGTCCGCCGAGGACCGTGAGCGCTTCGACGACACCACCAAGTGCATCCTGTGCGCCGCGTGCACGTCGTCCTGCCCGGTCTTCTGGAACGACGGCCAGTACTTCGGTCCGGCCGCGATCGTCAACGCGCACCGCTTCATCTTCGACTCGCGTGACGAGGCCGGCGAGCAGCGCCTGGAGATCCTGAACGACAAGGACGGCGTGTGGCGTTGCCGCACCACGTTCAACTGCACGGACGCCTGCCCGCGTGGCATCGAGGTCACGAAGGCCATCCAGGAAGTGAAGCGCGCGCTGATCACGCGTCGCTTCTGATCACCGGCGTTCCGGGGGCCGGGTTTCCGGCTCCCGGTTCGGTGCTTCGGCCCGCTTCTGTACGCTGCGGCGTGCAGGAGCGGGCTTTTTCTTTGTGAAGGACGGGGACTGATGAGCGAGCCGAACCCATACCGGTCGGAGGAGTACGAGTGGGGCCCCGGGCAGCAGCAGCCGGGCCAGCCCGCCTACGGGTACCCGCACCCTCCGGCGTACGAGCCGACCCTGCCGGGCGGGGTGCCGGTGCCGCCGCAGCAGGTGCCCGGCGTCCCGCAGGGCGGCGGCACGCCGCTGCTGAGCCTCGGTGACATCACCGTGGTGGGCGACCAGATCATCACGCCGGCCGGCGCGATGCCGCTCAAGGGCTCCGTGTGGAACGCGATGGACATGTCGCGGACCGAGGAGAAGATGCCGACGGTCGCGATCGTGCTCGCGGTCATCTTCTTCATCTTCTGCCTGCTGGGCCTGCTGTTCCTCCTGATGAAGGAGAAGTCGACCACCGGCTTCATCCAGGTCACGGTGACCAGCGGCGGCAAGCACCACGCGACGATGATCCCGGCGCGCGGCCCGGACACCATCCACTGGGTGATGGGACAGCTCAACTACGCGCGGTCGCTCAGCATGTGAGCGGTCGTCACCGGTGAGGGGGCGCCCGCGGGCGCCCCCTCGTCGTGTCCGGACGCGGGCGCCCTTTCGTCGCGTCCGGGACCGGTCTCGGCGGCCGGGGGGCTACCAGTGGCGAGCCGGCTCCGTCGACTCCGCCTCGACCATGACGCGCCGCAGCATGTCGTTGAGGAGGGCACGCTCCTCCGGGGAGAGGACGCCGAGCAGGCGGTACTCCTCGTGGCCGAGGACGTCCATCGCCCCGAGCCAGGTCTCGCGGCCGGCGGCGGTGAGTTCGACGACGACCCGGCGGCGGTCGGTGGTGGACTGGGTGCGGCGGACGAAGCCGCGCTTCTCCAGGGCGTCGAGGCGGCCGGACACGGAGGCGGGGGCCAGGTCGAGGTCCTGGGCGAGTTCGGAGGGCGCGGCGCTGCCTCCCCGGCCGGCGATCTTGTGCAGGGTGTCGAACTCGTGGCGCTCCAGGTCGAAGTCGACGAGGGACTGCTCCCTGACCCGGCGCAGATGGACGGAGAGCTTCTTCATCCGGGTGACGGCGCCTTCGACGACGGGGTCGAGGTCGGGCAGGACGGGCTGCCAGCGGGCGACGTGCCCGTCGGTCCAGTCGCGCGCGGTGTGCGGGGTGTGCGCGGTGTGCGGGGCACTCGGCTCGTGTGCCGTACTCCCCGCGTGTGCGGCATTCGGCTCGTGTGCGGCACTCGGCTCGCTCGGAGTGAGGGGCTCGCTCGGAGTACGCCGTTCCTCGGGTTGCGCCATGGGGTGATCGTACGTCGGCGGGCCGGGAATCACCCGAGAAGTATTTCGTTGACGAATTATTCGGCACCGAAATACTCTTCGGTCATGACTGCTGCCACCACCACGGCACCGCCGCCTGCCCCGCACCCCCTGCGCACCCGTTCCTTCCGGCTGCTCTTCACCGGCCGCTTCCTCTCCCTCCTGGGCGACGCCGCCATCCCCGCCGCCCTCGCCCTCGCCGTCCTCGAGGCCACCGGCTCCACCTCCGCGCTCGCCCTCGTCCTCGGCTGCGCGATGGTGCCCAAGCTGCTGCTCCTGCCGCTCGGCGGCGTGGTCGGCGACCGGTTCGACGCCCGTACGGTCGCGCTCACCACGGATCTCGTGCGCTGCGGCACCCAGCTGGTCGTCGGCGTCCAACTCCTCGGCGATGCGCCCAGCCTGGCCGTCCTCGCGGTCTCCGAGGCGCTCGGCGGCGCGGCCGGGGCCTTCGCCATGCCGACCGACGCGCCCCTGGTGAAGGGCACGGTGGCGACCGAGTCGCTGCACCGGGCCAACGCCGCGATGAGCGCCGCCAAGAGCGCCACCCGACTCGGCGGCCCCGCGCTCGCCGGCACCCTCGTCCTGACCGTGGGCCCCGGCTGGGCCTTCATCCTCGACGCGGCGACGTTCGCCGTCAGCGCGCTCCTCCTGACCGCGGTGAAGGTGAAGCGGGTGCCGATCCCCCGCCGCTCGCTCCGCGCCGACCTGGCGGAGGGCTGGCAGGAGGTCCGCTCCCGCGACTGGTACTGGACCAGCCTGATCGGCCACAGCGCCTGGAACGGCGCCGCCGCCGTCCTGATGACCCTCGGACCCGCCATCGCCGTACAGCAGCTCGGCGGCGGCACCGTCTGGGTCGTCCTGCTCCAGGTCGGCGCCGTCGGCTTCCTCCTCGGGGCGCTGATCGCCGACCGGGTCACACCCCGGCGCCCGGTCCTCACGGCGAACCTCGGGCTCGCCACGTACGCGCTGCCACTGGTCCTGCTCGCGGTCGCCGCACCCGCGCCGCTGACGATCGCGGCCTACGGGATCGCGCAGGCGGGCCTCGGATTCCTCTCCCCCGTCTGGGCGACCGCCGTCCAACGGGCCGTGCCCGCCCACGCGCTGGCCCGGGTCACCTCGTACGACTGGCTGCTCTCGCTGGCCGCGATGCCCCTGGGGTACGCGCTGGCGCCCCTCGCGGCCTCGGCCTGGGGGCCGGAGGTGCCGCTGATCGTCGCGGCGGTCGCCGTGGGCGGCTGCTGCGCCGCGACGGCGCTCGTGCCGGGGGTACGGCGCTTCCGCTGAGGCCGGGACGGGGGCCGGGGGCGGTGGCGGGGCGGGTCGGGGCGGTGTCGGTGGCCGGTGCCGGTGTCGGTGCCTGCGTCGGTCGTGTCTTCTAGCCTCGTACGCATGGGGAACACGGGACCGGGCAGCGGTCCGGACGCGCGGAAGCACCGGGACCACGCCCTCGCGCTGCACCTGCGGGCCTGCCGCGGCGCGGAGGAAGAGGCGGGCGCGGCCCTCGCGGAGCTGTCCGGGCGGGAGCTCGGCTGGACGACCGCGGAGTCGGACGTCCTGCTGGTGCGGCTCGTCGGGAAGGACGCCGAGGTCGCACCGCACGAACTCCAGGGCGCGTTCCTTTCCTTGGTGCCGATCGCCCTCGCCGCGGCCGAGCAGGCGGAGGAGTTCGACCGGGCCCGGGTCGGCTCGCTGCGCCGGTCGGCCGAGTCGGTGTCCCTCCCGCCGGGCGAGGAACTCGCGGCGCTGCGGGACCGGATGGACGCGCTGCTGCGGCGGGAGCCGACGATCGTGCCCGGCAGGCTCCCGCACCATCTCCTCGACGGGCTCGACGCGTACGGCCCTGCGATGCGCGCCGCCCACGGCGATCTGCTCACGGGTGCGGGCGCGGCGCTCCTCCTCGGGCACTGCGCGCTCCTGGACGGAACGCGGCCCACGCGCGCGTGGCGCCGGCGCGCGGCCGTCCTGCTCGCGGAGACGAGGCTTGGGGAGGAGCTGGTACGGCGCCTCCTGGAGGGCGCCGCCGCGCAGCCCGAGCACCGCGTGAGCGACCTCGCCCCGCTGGTCATGGTCAGACAGGACATCGCAGGGGACACCAACACGTCCTTGCTGCGCGGGTTGCTCCGGTCGGCGCTCGACATCGACGCCGACTGGGTCGTCCCGCTCGTGGGCGCGGTCGCCCTGCACGCGGGCACGGCCTCGGCCGGCGGCTCCGGCACCGCCTGTCGCAGCCGGCCCCTCGCCACCGCCGCCGTCGCCGCGCTCGGCGCGTGCGAGGGAGGCCGGGGCGAGGAGGCCGGGCGATGGCTCGGCCGGCTGGCGGGGGCGGTGCGCCACCGGGCCCTGTCCAAGGAGATAGCCAAGGCCCTCGGCGCCGTGGGAGCCCCGGCCGGCCACTGACCACGGGAGCCCCTACCGGCCACCACGGGAACCCCGGCCGGTCACTGACCGCGGGATCCCCTACCGGTCGGCCTCCGCCAGGAAGGCGATGAGCAGGCGGGCCGTCTCGGCCGGACGTTCCAGGGCGGGGAGGTGCCCGGCCCAGTCGAGGTCGACGCGGCGGGCGGCGGGCAGCAGGCGGGTGAGGTCGTCGGCGACCGCCCGGAAGTCGGGGACGTCGTGGGCGCCCACGGCGACCAGGGCGGGGACCTTGATCCCGGCGAGGTCGTCGGCGGTGACCTCGGGGGTGACCGGGTCGAACTCCTCGGGGGCGGCGAGCTGGACCTCGAAGGCGTGCCGCTGCATCTCCCGGACGAGCGCGCGGGCCTCGGTGCCGGCCTCGGGGCCGAGCCAGGTGTCGACGTTGAGCTCGACGGCGCCGTCGAGGTCGCCCGCTTCGAGCAGTTCGTCCTCGCGGCCGCCCCAGGCGCGCAGCTCGTCGCCGGGTTCGAAGCCGGGGATGCCGGAGGCGAGCAGGGCGAGGGCGGAGACGTGTCCGGGGTGGCGGACGGCGAGTTCCAGGGCGACCTCGCCGCCGAAGGAGGAGCCGACGACGGCCGCCCGTTCGATGCCGAGGTGGTCGAGGAGGTCGCGCACGTCGTCGGCGTGGTTGTGCGCGGCGTCGACGGGGGTGTCGCCGAAGCCGCGGAGGTCGCAGCGGACGACCCGGTGTCCGGCCTCCGCGAGGGCGTGGAACTGCCCGTCCCACATCCGGCGGTCGCAGACCCCGGAGTGGAGCAGGAGGACGGTCGAGGGGCCCTGACCGGCCAGATCATGAGAGAGCGTCATCCGACCGACCCTAGGCGGCGGGACCGCAGGCGACCAGGGAGTTTCCCGGCCGGGGTCCCCCGCGCCGCCCACCCGTCCCCACCCTTGACTTGAACACGTTCAAAGAGAGGTCTACAGTCATGACCAACAGCTTTTGAACGCGTTCAAGGGAGGGTGGGGCATGGACCTCACTGTCATCGCGTACATCGTCTACCTGCTGATCAGCGTGGCCCTGACCGTCTGGGTCGCACGCACGCTCAGCCGCAACGGAAGGATCTTCCTCGCGGACGTCCTGCACGGGAACGAGAAGCTCGCCGACGCCGTCAACCACCTCCTGGTGGTCGGCTTCTACCTCGTCAACTTCGGCTTCGTCGCCCTCTACCTGAACCAGGACGACACCGTCCTCGACGCCCGCGCACTCTTCGAGGCGCTCTCCGTCAAGCTCGGGGTCGTCCTGCTCGTCCTCGGCTTCATGCACCTCGGGAACGTCTACGTCCTCAACAAGATCCGGCGCCGCGGGGTCATGGAACGCGAGCAGGTGCCGCCGGTCGGCCCGCAGGGCTGGACCGCGACCCCCAAGGGCGGCCCCTGGGCCCCGCCGGCACCCCAGGGCTGAGGGGCGACCACCGTGCCGCCCCCCGTGGGACGTCTGACCGTGCTGTACGACGCGGACTGCCCGCTCTGTGTGCACCTCAGGCACTGGCTGCTGCGCCAGCGGCAGCTCGTCCCGCTGGACCTCGTACCGGCCGGGTCGCAGGAGGCCCGGCGCCGCTTCCCGGAGCTCGACCACACCGCGACCCTGCGGGAGATCACCGTGGTCGGGGACCGGGGCCAGGTCTACCGGGAGACCTCCGCCTGGATCGTCTGCCTCTGGGCGCTCGCCGACCACCGGGCCAAGGCCCACTGGCTGGCCACCCCGACAGGGCAGCCCTTCGCCCGGATGACCGTCCTGGCGGCGGCGAAGTGGCGCGAGGCCCTGAAGGAGCCGGACCACGAGGCCAGGCCGCACGGGGCCGGTCCGTACGGGGCGGGGCCCTGCGTGGACGGGCGCTGCGAAGCGCCCGGTCCGCCCGGCTAGGCTCGTCCGTGTGACGGACGTGAAGGAAGACAAGAAGGCCCCGAAGAGCGAGCAGACCCGCACGCTCATCCTCGAAACCGCGCTCCGGCTGTTCAAGGAGCGCGGTTACGACAAGACGACGATGCGGGCCATCGCCCAGGAGGCCGGGGTCTCCGTCGGGAACGCGTACTACTACTTCTCGTCCAAGGAACACCTCGTCCAGGGCTTCTACGACCGGATCGCCGAGGAGCACCAGGCGGCCGTCGAGCCCATCCTGACCGGTGGCGAGAAGGACCTCACGGCCCGGATCCGGGGGGTCTACCTCGGGTGGCTCGACATCGCCGAGCCGTACCACGAGTTCGCGTCGCAGTTCTTCAAGAACGCCGCCGACCCGGACAGCCCGCTCAGCCCCTTCTCACCCGAGTCGGAGGGCCCGCGCGAGGCCGCGATCGAGGTCCACCGGCGGGTCATCTCCGGCGCCTCGGTGAAGGTCGACCCGGAACTCAGGGAAGCCCTCCCGCAGTTGCTGTGGCTCCAGCAGATGGGCCTGGTCCTCTTCTGGGTGTACGACCGCTCGGAGGGCGCGGCCAACAGCCGCAGGCTGGTCGAGCGGCTCGCGCCGGTCACCGCCCGCGCGATCTCCCTCTCCCGCTTCCGGATCCTGCGCCCGCTGGTCAAGGAGACGCACGAACTGCTCTCCGACTTCATGCCCACGGCAGCGGGAATGGCGGCCTCGGGCAAGCCCAAGAAGAGGGCGAGCCCGAAGCCGCCGGAGCCGGACGCGACACCGGAGTCGTAGACCCCGAAGCCGCGGGAGCCGGACGGCACTCCGGAGTCACGGACCCGGAGTGGTGGCTCCGGAGTCGTGCACCCCTGAGCCCCGCGGCCCTAGGTGTATTGATCACGAACGTTGTTAACGCTTACCGGGCTTGATCATGGCGAAGACCTCCGGTGTGGTGGAGGTGTCTAGGACTACACCGCAC
>NZ_JBVHZJ010000031.1:0-69683 GCF_055574655.1 Streptomyces sp. NPDC029956
GACAGGGGCACAATTAGCCCCTCCCCCCTCCCCCCCCCCCCCACCCCTCAAAGCCGCCCCAGAACACACAGCCCCCCCCTCCCCCCCCCCCAGCCCCCCCCCCCCCCCCCCCCCCCCAAGGCGTCGGGTCCCGGCCCCGCGAAACTCACCGGGTCGCTGTCCGGCCGACCGGACAGCTCCCATGCGAAGGACCGCCGGTGCCCACGCCCGGGCACTTCTCGTGCCAGCACCCGGGGATGTGTGAGGAGGGCATGCTGAAACGCGGCCCGCAGGCGTACCGGGTCCAGCCTGCCGGGCAGATGGACCTCGATGTGTACGCTCTCCGGTTCGTCGTCGCTGAGGCAGTGCCGCGACACCTCGTCGACGGTCGGAAAGGGAATCCGGACCGTGCCGGGAGGGGGAGCGGTTCCCCACCCGACGGCGGTCTCCTTCTCGGGGGCGGTCCCCGCCCCGGCCGCGGTGCAGGGATCGGTCACGAGGGGCCACCGCTCTCCGGCCGCCAGAGGGGCTGCTCGGGCCGGTGCCCGTCGCCGTTGCTTCGCGGCCTGGCCGTGACCACCGGACCGACTTCCGGCGCGGCGGAACCGCCGTCGCCTTCATGCCCGTCGCGCCCTCCGCGCCCGTCGTCGTGCCCGCGCCCGTCGGCCGACGCCGTCGGCCGCACCGCCGTCACCAGCGCGGCGGACAGGGCCACCAGCGTGAGCACCTGCGCCATGCCGCTGAACGCGCCGGCCCCGTCGGCGACCGGATCCCCGGCGCCCAGGGCCGCGACGACGCCAGCGCCTCCCATCGCCACCGCCGCCGTCGGCACCAGCACACCCGGCCGGAACCGCGCCGCCACGGCGAGCACGGGCACGACCAGGGCCAGCGGCCCCGCCGCCACCGCGACGACCGCGGTCAGCAACAGCGTTCCGAGCAGCATTCCCGGGGCCGCCGGTTCGGGCAGCTCCTCGTCGGTGCCACCCTCGTCGCGCCGACGGCCCACGAAGGCCAGGGCGGCCAGGGCGACGAGCGCGAGCGCACCGCCGACCAGGGCTGTCCGGTACGGACCGGAGGGCTCGAACTCCATGGTCACCGTGCCGGAGGCGCCGGCCGGGATCACCCAGGCCTGCTGCCAGCCGTCGAGGCGCACCGGCTCGAGTTCCGTGCCGTCCAGGGTGGCCTTCCAGCCGTCGTTGGCGTTCTCGTAGGTCCGCAGGTAGAGGGCCTCGCCCGCGCCCGCCGACACCGAGACGGTCCGGCTGTCGTCGGCCCACCTGGTGACGGTGGCCTCACGGTCCGCCGCTCCGTCCATGGCCCGCGGGGTGCCGCGGGTCAGCGTGACGTCGGTGATCGCCAGCGGGCCCGCGTCACTCGCCTCCACCTCGTGATCGCCGGACGGAAGCTCCAGGGTGCCGTCCTTCTCCTCGCCCGCGCAGAGGGTGACGGTGACGGGGCGTCGCTCGGTGAGGTCCCGGACGAGCCCGGAGGCCTTCGTCTTGTGCAGGACGCCGCCCACGGCGAGGTCCGGGCCCTCACCGCACGGCAGCGAGAAGCGGGCGGACGGCTTCGGCCGCGGCACCCGCAGGTCGGCCAGCGCGGGAACGTGCACCTCGCTCAGCCCGACCGGGAGCTGCAACTGCGCGTCCGCCACCGGGTTGTGGACGGTGAGCGGCGCGACCCCGGTGATGGTGATGTCGAGCCGGTTCGTCTCGATCGCCGGGAAGCGGACCCGCCCGTTCTGGTCCACGTCGGCCACCGCGGCGCCGTGCGGGGAGCTGATCATCACCTGCTCGGGCCGGGTGGACACCCCGCCCGCCGGCGCGAGGATGATCTCGTCGATCTTCTTCATCGCGGGCCAGCTCAGGTGGACGACCGGCCGGTCGCCCGCGATCCACGCGGTCGTCAGATCGCCGTCGACCAGGTTGCGGGCGCCGAGTGACGCGCCGTTGCGGCTGGTGGAGTCCACGGCGGCCGTCAGCCGGTTCTTCGATCCGGGGGCCGAGCGGTCGAGCAGCTCGTCCAGCGCGCCGCCGGGTACGGCGACGGCTCGCGCGGACACCCGGTACTCGCCCGACTCCTTGGTGCCGAACTGCCGGTGCAGTCCCACCTCGGCCGTGGCGGGCGACAGGCCGCCCGCGTCGGTACCGCGATGCAGGGAGTACACGGTCGCCTCCGCGTCGGTGTTCTCCGCGTCGGCCGGCAGTTCCAGCAGGCGCGTCACCTGCACGTCCGGGATCGACACCTCGGTGAATCCGGCGCCGGAGAGTCCGGGGCGCGCCTGCTGCGCGGCCAGGACGGTGATCTTCATCCAGGAGGCCTCGCCGGTGGGAGCCTTGACGGTCTGCGGCAGGCCGTCCGTCCGCAGGGGGCTGTCGGCCGAACCGCGGTCGGTCTCGATGCGCACCTGGGTGGGCGCCGCGCGCATGGCGTCGCCCGGCAGGGGCGTGATCCTGAGGGAGGCCGGGATGTCCGTCGGCCGGGAGAAGTCCACCCGGAGCCACTGCCCGACCGGCTCGCCCGGGCTGCCCTCGGCCCACGCGGTGTCCGGGTTGCCGTCGAAGGCGTTCACCGGGTCGTACTGCGGCAGGTGGAACAGCCAGTTGCCGCTGCTGGAGGCCGTCACGGCCCGGGCGCCGCGCAGCACCGCCGTCGTCTGGTGACCGGTGCCCTCCGACGGCAGGATCTGCTTGGGCTTCTCGCCCGGGTTCTGCAGGCTGCCGGAGTGATTGCGCTCGTCCGCGGTGTAGGTGTAAGAGGTGTTGTTGTTGACCAGGCCGAACCGGGTGTCGGCCCGGCGCAGCCCGTCCGCGACCGCCTTCACCGGTGCGACGACGCCCTTGGGAAGCGTGTCCCCGGCCAGTACGGCCGGACGGCCGGTCATCGAGGGATCGGCGGACAGCTGGAGCAGGGCCTCGGGCCCGCCACTGACCACGGCCGTGTCGGCCACGGCCGAGACACCGACCCTGCCGGGCCGCCCGGCGTCCTGCGGCTGGTAGATCTCCACGGCCTGGAGCCGCGGGTAGAGCCCCTGCACCTGGAGCGGGGTGCCGGCGGCGATGCGTCCGCCGGTCACCAGCGGGCCGAATCCGGTGACCTTGCGGTAGCCGGACGACTCCAGGGTCCGCTTCACCGTCTGCGGCGGAACGTAGCCGATCTGGTCGGGGTCGAGGTCGTTGCGGACGACCACCTCGTGCATGCCGGCCCTGGCGAGGTACGCCTGGAGGCCCGGGACCTCGGCTCCGGACAGCAGCGCCTGCTCGACGGCGTCCGTCATACGGCGTGCTCCGGGGGTGCCGAAGGGGACGAAGTCACGCTGTGCCCAGGGGGTCTCGGCCAGTACGTCGAACGGCTGGTCGATGGGGGAACCCCAGGTGTAGATGCCGTGCGCCGTCGCGGGGACGACCAGGGCCCTGCTGTCCCGGGCATTGTCCTTCAGCCAGCTGGCGGCCTTCTCCCAGTGGGTGGGCAGCTTGGTGAACGACCCGGGCTGGAGGATCGAGCCGTTGACGTACGGGAGCGCCAGACCGGGCAGGACGAGCACGGCCGCGGTCGCGGGCACCCAGCGGCGGCCGCGGAGTGCCCGCGAGCCTCTGCTCTCGGGCAGCACGGCCGTCAGATGGGCGAGTCCGAGGACGAGCGCGAGAGCCAGTCCGGGCTGGAACTTGTAGATGTTGCGGAACGGCTTCAACGGTCCGTTCAGCCAGTCCTGGACGGCGCCGTGGAAGGGACCGCCGAAGGATCCGGCGTACCCGGCGAGCGCGATCAGGACGACGGCCAGGACGGTCAGGAGCAGCCAGCGGCGCTCCGGCAGGTCCCGCCGTGCCAGGCCGGCGAGGCCGAGCGCCGCGGCGAACGCCGAGCCGAGGACGGTGACCACGGAGGTGGCGACGGTCCAGCCGGCGGGCAGCCATGCCTCACCGAAGTTCAGATAGGCCACCCAGTTGCCGGCGCCGCGCAGCAGCTCGGTCGCGGACATGGTGGCGGTGGTGGTGTCGGCCTGCTCGACGTACGGCATGAAGTTCTCGCCGTACGCGCCGAGCAGGAGCAGCGGCACCAGCCACCACAGGGTGGCGAGGACGACGCCCGGTATCCACCAGCCGAGCAGCGCGCGCCGGCGCCGGCCGGCCGGGCGGCTGAGGAGGTACAGGCCCACGGGCAGCAGCGCGGCCAGTGTCGAGGCGGCGTTCACGCCCCCCATGAAGGGGATCAGCAGGGCCGACCGTGCGGCGGCCTTCCGGGGACTGTGCGCCGCGGAGGTCAGCGGCAGCAGCACCCAGGGCAGCAGGGCACCGGGCAGCGCGGCGGCGGAGGTCGAGCCGATGACGATCGTGAAGGTGGGCCACAGCGCGTAGGCCACGGCGCCGAGGAGCCGGGACCCGGGCGTCCCCACGCGTAGCCGCTCGGCGAGCCGGAGCGCGCCCCAGAACGCGGCGGTCACGATGACCGAGAGCCAGAGCCGTTCGGCCAGCCAGACCGGCACCTGCAGCAGGTCCATGAGCCCGTAGTAGGGGAGTGCGGGGAAGGCGTAGCCGACGTACTGGTTCGCTATGCCGCCGAGGCCGACGTTCCCGTTCCACAGCGACCCGAGGTCGCCGAGGAAGCGCCAGGGGTCGAGGGCGACGCCGAGTTTGGTCTCGAACGTCATCCTCCCCGGTGACACCGAGAGGAACGCCACGAGGACGAGGGCCCAGAAGCCGAACAGCAGGCGGCGTCCGCGCGGTTCGCCGGACGCCTCCGCCGGCGTCGGGCCGGGCTGCGGCACCCAGGTGGGCGCCTGGACCGTAGTGGTCATGACCGTTCCTCGCTTCGCATGCTCATGGGCTTCGCCTGAGAATCAGCAGCAGATTCCAGGTGGCGATCTCGCGGAGTCCCGGCACCCGGGTGATCGTGCTCGCGAGGAACGGCCAGTAGCGTGATCGCGCTGTCACGACCTGCACGTCGTCGCGACCGCGGACGTGCCGCAGGGTGGAACCGATGTGGACGGGGAAGAGGTTCTCCCCGAGCGTGTGCTTGGCCGCGCGGCCGGTGCGGCGTTCGTAGCGCGCGCGGGCCCGCTCCGCCCCGAGGTAGTGCCACGGCGCGGTCTCGTGACCTCCCCAGGGCGAGAGCCAGTTGGTGAACGACAGGTAGATCAGCCCGCCGGGGCGGGTGACCCGCGCCATCTCGCTGATGAACGTCTGCGGATCCGACACGTGCTCGAGCACGTTGGACGAGAAGCACACGTCCGCGACGCCGTCGGCAAGCGGCAGCAGGTATCCGTCGGCGAGGACCGCGTCCTCGGTGGTACGGCCGCGGGCGTTCAGCTCCCGCGGGTCGGGCTCGAAGAGGTAGCTCTGTGCGCCCCGGCGGCGGAACTCCTCGGTGAAGTGGCCGCTGCCGCCGCCGACGTCGACGACGATCTTGCCGGCCAGGTCGACATGGCGTGCCACCTGGGCGACCGAGTCGCGGGCGAGCAGGGTGTAACACCGCTGGGGATCGACGGGTTCGCGCAGGAAGGCTCGGAAGAGGGCGGCCGACCGCCTCAACGACGGGTCCTTGAAGCCGTGTTCGGCGGTGCCCGCCGACGGGTCCTCGAAGCCGTGTGCGGTGTGGTCGGCCGATGGGGCTCCGGGCTCGCGTTCGGTGGTCTCAGCCATGGACGCTCCCGCCGCGTCCGGGGGACGTGGTCCGGGCCACGGCCTCGGAGGCGACCGCCTGGAACTGACGGACCGTCGCGCTCCAGCGGAAACGCTCTGCACGCAGCACCGCGGCACGCCCCATGGCCGCGCGCCGGTCGGCACTGAGGGACAGGGCGCACCACGCGGCGGCGAACGAGCTCTCGCCCCGGGCGAGCACACCGGTCTCCCCATCCTCCACGGAGTCGCGCAGGCCGGGTATGTCGAATCCGATCGCGGGGGTCGCCCGCGCGGCCGCCTCGGTGACGACCAGGCCCCAGCCCTCGACGAGGGAGGGGTGCAGCAGCAGCCACGCCTCGCACATCAGCCGGTGCTTCTCGACTTCCGACACCCGGCCGGCGAACGTCACGGAGGGGCCGGCCATGGCTTCGAGCCGCTCCCGTTCGGGGCCGTCCCCCACGATGACGAGCCGGCCGCCGGTGACGGGGCGTACCCGCTCCCACAGACGTAGGAGCAGGTCGACGCGCTTGTACTCCACCAGCCGGCCGACGGCCAGGAACAGCGGTTCCTTCGCCTCGGGCAGCAGGGGGGCGGGCTCTTCGACGCCGTTGTTGACGATCCGGATGCGGTCCGGTGCCACACCGATGGCGCGCAACTCGGCGGCGGTCGACTCGGAGACGGCCACCATCAGGTTGTCGCGGTGGGTGCCCGCCAGTGCCCAGTGCTCCAGTCTGCGTCCGAGCCGTGCCGCCGGGCCCGGGTAACGCATCTGCCAGAGATCGGTGTGTACGTGGTTGACCAGGCACAATGTGGGCCCGCGGTGCCACAGCGGCGCCAGGTACGGCATGCCGTTGCACACTTCGACCAGCAGGTCGCAGGTGCCGACCTCGCGGGCGAGGGTCGACCTGGCGTGCAGGAAGTGACTTGCGTCGCCTCCCGCGGAGACCACGCGGTAGTCGCGTGCGGCGGCAGGACCTCCGCATACGAGCGTGACGTCGTGGCCGTCGGCGGTCAGGCCGCCGGCGATCCGGTCGATGAGCAGTTCCGATCCGCCGGCGGCCCGGTTGGCCAGGTCGCGGCGGGCGAGGAAGGTGATACGACGCGGTACGGGCGCCCCGGGGGACGCGGCGTGCGGGTCGAGGGCGAGCGGGTCGGTGACGCGGCTGCCGGTGCGTGCGTGAGGGGGGACGGAACGGGAGTCCTTCTGGCCGGGGGCCAGAGCGGACGAGCGCTGGGGCATAGAGGTGCTCCAACTCGGCGGCTGTGGGTGGGATGCGCATGGGAATGCGCAGGAGGGTGTGCCGGGCTTCCGGGGATGAAGCGCTGGGCTGGCTCGTACGGGGTGCTGCGGGTACGGGTGCTGCGGGTACAGGTACAGGACGGGTACTGCGGGGTACGGGACTGCGGACACCGCGGTGGCAGACAGCCGAGGGTGGCGGCCGGTTCAGGCGGACACGTTGGCCTTACCGCGGGGTAACATCAGTGTTCGTTCAAGCATTCGTTCCGGCTACTCACACCGATGACAATTTCGGGACTTTGGGCAGGCCCGTTCTACTCACTCTGGTGAGTGCCGCCCCGCCGGGGACCGCGGACCACCAGCACGGCGCCGGCGACCGCCAGCAGACCGCCCGCCACGCCGCCCACGAGCGGCGCGGTCTCGCCGAGCAGCTCCAGCCGGCCGCTGTCGTCGGAGGCCAGCGCGACCTGCTCGCGCCGGGTCGCGTCCGTGAACTCCAGCCCCTCACTGGCCAGCAGGGTGACCGCGTCCTTCTTCGAACCCGGGGCCCGCAGCGTCTTCTTCGGTGCGATCAGCGCGTTCATGATCCGGCCCGTGCGCTGGTCCACGGTCAGCTCGATCCTCGCGTTGGAGTACCACTCCTCCGCCAGGATCTGGCCCCCCTTCGAGCTGCCCACCAGCACGCCGGGCACCAGACGGGTGCCGGTCGGGGTGGCGTCGACCTTGCCGACGAAGCGGTAGCCCTCGCGTCCGCCGACCTTCGCGACCTTCTCGAACTCCAGCGGCACGGTGGCACCCAAGGTGCTGTCCCACCAGGAGTAGGCGCGCTTCTCGACGTCGAACGGGAACTTCAGATAGGCCTCGCCCTCGAACTCGGGCTTCTCCTCGCAGCAGCGCACCGGCAGGTTCGTCCGGCGGTCGGTCACCCAGCGTTCGGTGGTCCACTGCAGGGATCTGCGCGGGTCGCCCAGCGCGAGCGTCTTCGGCGAGTCGATCTGCGTCGACACGTCCCAGATCGCGTTTCCGCTGCGCTCACCGGCAGCGACGTCCCCGAGGACGCGACGGGTGATCGTGAGCGTCTGGCCGTCCACCGCGGACACGGACCCGGTGTCGAAGTAGCTGCCCTGACCGCTGAAGACCGTCGTGGAGTCCACATCGGTCGGCGTGCGCTTGGCGCGCGGCTCCACGTACCAGACCAGCAGCTGGGTGAGCACGAGCAGGAAGACTCCGACACCCAGCAGAATCAGGGACAAAGGTGATATTGAACGACGCATACGGGTACTCCAATACGGGCGCGACGTGCGAGAGGGCTCGTGGGCCGTGCGGGAAGGAGGCGCACACATGGGGTGCAGCCTGAGCGGGGCGAGATGCGTACCCGGGAGTAACAGTCCTGTGGCGGCGAAATTAGGCGGCTCTTGACCACCTGTCAATGCGCCTCTCATACTGGCGGCGCCGGACCGGGCCGGCGCGCTGGGTGACAGACCTCGATGACCGAGAGGCCGATCATCCCCATGTTCAGACTGCTTGCCGCCTTCCTGACCTGCGTCGCCGCCGCCCTCCTGGCCGCGGGCGCCGCCTTCGGAATCGTCACCGCTCTCGACGCCACACCCGAGCAGCAGAATGTGCCGCTCGTCACGTTCCCCGAACCGCCCACGGACGACACATCCAGCACGGCCGGCTCCGGCGCGGGCTAGGTTGGAACATGCGGTCCGCAGACCGAGCGCGTACAGCCCGGACGCTCAGGAGCGGTGTGGTGGAAACGTCGTCAGCGTGGCACGACGTGCCACGAGAACGGATTCAGCTGTTCGCCGACCGAGCCCTGGAGCAGGTCCCCGAACTGGCCCAGGACATCCTCGCCGAGATCCGGCGGGAGTACCCGGGCCTGGTGTTCCTCCCCGACGAGTCCGGAGAACCGAAGGCCCTGGTGGCCATCCGGCACGCCCTCGAGCTCTTCGTGGAACAGATGACCACGGGGTCGGACCGGCCGCGCGCCCTCCCGGAGCTCTTCCGTGACTTCGGGCGCGGCGAGGTCTCCCAAGGGCGCAGCCTTGACTCCTTGCAGGGGATCTACCGGCTGGGCGTCCGCCTCTCCTGGCGGCGCATGGCGGAGGTCGGCCAGCAGGTCGACATCCCGCCTTCGGCCATGTACGAGCTGGCCGAGTCGGCGTTCGAGTACCTGGACGTCATGGTGGCCCAGTCGGTACGCGGCTACGCCGAAGCCGTCGCCCGCCAGGCGGGGGAGCGCCTGCGCCTGCAACGGCTGCTCGTCGATCTCCTGCTCACCGAGCACCGCACGGATCCGGCCGCCCTGCTCGCCGACCGCGCGGCCGTCCTGGGCTGGCAGCTGCCCAGGAAGGTGGCGGTTGCGGTGCTGCTCCGCCCTGCCCAGGAGGCCGTCGCCCCTGCCGTGGGCGACGAGATGCTGCTCGACATGGAGGGCGCGCAGCCGCGTCTGGTCGTACCGGACCCGGACGCCCCGGGACGCGCGGAGCTGCTGGACCGGGCGGTGACCGGCTGGTCCGGTGCGATCGGCCCGGCGGTCCCGCTGGCGGAGGCCGTCACGTCATTGCGCTGGGCGGAGGCCGCCGTCGGGATGATCGAGCAGGGTCTGCTGCCACGAGGGCGGCTCCTGCGCTGCGGAGAGCACGTCGAAGCCCTGGTGCTGCTGCCCGCGGGCGAGCTGATCGACGATCTGGCGCGACTGCGGCTGGCGCACCTGGACGAGGCCGGTGGCCCGGCGCATGCCCAACGACTCGCCGAGACGTTGCTGGCATGGCTGGAGACGCGGGGCGGTGCTCCCGAGGTGGCCGCCCGGCTCGGAGTCCACCCGCAGACCGTGCGCTACCGCCTGAGGCAGCTCCGCGAGTTGTGGGGCGACGACCTGGACGACCCGGACCGCCGCTTCGAGCTGGAGCTGGCGCTCCGCACGCGGCGGTTGCGCGGGGACCTGGCCCCACCGCCCGACTGAACTCGGGACGGCGCAGGCGAAGCGGGGTGCCCGGGATCCCCCGCGCGAGGAGCTCCGAGGCGGCGCACTCCTTCCTGACGGGTGCGGGCCGGCCGCACTTCGCGCGCTCGGGGGCGTTGCGACGGGCGGTTCGACGGGTGTCAGGTGTCGGCGGCCGCGTGCCGGATCGCGTCGAGTGTGCGGGCCACGTCGTCGTCGGTGGTGGACCGGTTGCTCACCGAGATGCGCATGACGCGTCTGCCGTGCCAGGTGGAGCCGCTGATCCACGCGGTGCCGTCGTCGAGCAGCCGGGCGAGTACCCGGTCGGTGCGTCCGTCGCTGCCGAACTCGGCGCAGACCTGTGTGAACGCGACCTCGTTGAGAACGGTGGCGCCGTCGATCCCGTCGATCCCGTCGATCCCGTCGATGCCGGCGGCGAACGCGGAGGCGTGGCGGCACAGCCGCTCGACGAGGTCGGAGACGCCTGACCGGCCGAGGGACCTGAGGGCGGCCCACACGGTGAACGCTCTGCCGCGCCGAGAGAGTTCGGGCACCTTGTCGACGGGGTCGCCGTGCTCGTGCCGGCCACACGGGGTTTCAGGGACGGACCGCCCTCCGGGTGGAGGGCGGTCGGCAGGATGTCATGGCGTCGCTCTCGACGTCGTGGTGGGTCAGAGGGCGCCGACGATGTCCTCGACCCGGGCCTTCGCGTCGCCGAAGAGCATCGAGGTGTTCTCCTTGAAGAACAGGGGGTTCTGCACGCCCGCGTATCCGGAGGCCATCGAGCGCTTGAACACGATGACCTTGCCGGCCTCCCAGACGGTGAGGACCGGCATGCCGGCGATCGGGCTGCTGGGGTCCTCGGCTCCGGCCGGGTTGACCGTGTCGTTGGCGCCGATCACGAGGACGACGTCGGTCTCGGCGAAGTCCTCGTTGATCTCGTCCATCTCCAGGACGATGTCGTACGGCACCTTGGCCTCGGCGAGCAGGACGTTCATGTGGCCGGGCAGGCGGCCGGCGACCGGGTGGATGCCGAACCGTACGTGGACACCCTTGGCACGCAGCTTCGAGGTGAGCTCCGCGACCGGGTACTGGGCCTGCGCCACGGCCATGCCGTAGCCGGGTGTGATGACCACCGACCGGGCGGAGCCGAGCAGTTCGGCGGCACCCTGGGCGGTGATCTCGTGATGCTCTCCGTAGTCGACCTCCGAGCCCGACGGCGCCTCGATGCCGAAGCCGCCCGCGATCACGGAGAGGAACGAGCGGTTCATGGCCTTGCACATGATGTACGACAGGTACGCGCCGGAGGAGCCGACGAGCGCTCCGGTGATGATCAGCAGGTCGTTGCCGAGCAGGAAGCCGGAGGCCGCTGCGGCCCAGCCGGAGTAGCTGTTGAGCATCGAGACCACGACCGGCATGTCGCCGCCGCCGATCGAGGCGACCAGGTGCCAGCCCAGCGCGAGCGCGAGGACGGTCACGGTGACCAGCAGCCACAGCTCCGGCGTGATCACGAACCACACCGTCAGGGCGACGAACAGGCCCAGCGCACCGAGGTTCAGGACGTTCTTGCCCGGCAGCATCAGCGGCTTGGAGCTGATCTTCGCGGAGAGCTTCAGGTAGGCCACGATGGAGCCGGTGAAGGTCACGGCGCCGATGAACAGGCCGATGAACACCTCGCCGTGGTGGATGCCCAGGGTGCCGAGCGCGTCCAGGGCCTGCGCCTCGTGGCCGTCCGGGTGGTTCTCGACCTCCAGGAAGCCGTTCCAACTGACCAGCACGGCCGCGAGACCGACGAAGGAGTGCAGCAGCGCGATCAGTTCGGGCATGCCGGTCATCTCGACGCCGCGGGCCCGCTGGAGGCCGATCAGCGCGCCGGTCAGCATCGCGAGGCCCATCAGGGCGAGGCCGGCGGTGCTGACGTCGCCGTCGACCGCGAGCACGACCGTCGCGACGAGCGCGACTCCCATGCCGAGCATGCCGAACGCGTTGCCGAGCCGGGCCGTCTCGTGCTTGGAGAGTCCTGCCAGCGCGAGGATGAACAGCAGCGCGGCAACAAGGTAGGCCGCCTGGGCGGCAATGGTCGCAGACATGTCAGCTCCGGTTGAACATGGCGAGCATGCGACGCGTCACCGCGAAGCCGCCGAAGACATTGATACTTGCCAGCAGGATCGCCACGGCCGACAGCACCGTGACCGCCGTGCTCGTGTGCCCGATCTGCAGCAGCGCGCCGACGACGATGATCCCGGAGATCGCGTTCGTCACCGACATCAGCGGCGTGTGCAGCGCGTGGTGCACATGGCCGATCACGTAGTAGCCGATCACGATCGCCAGGACGAAGACGGTCACATGGGGCAGCAGCGCCGCCGGCGCGAACCCGGCGGTGAGGAAGAGCGCCGAAGCGCCGAGGGCCACGCCGCCGAACCTCCGCTTCGCCGTCATCGGCGGCTTCTTCGGCGCCGGCTCCCGTACGGTCGCCGCGGGCGTGACGGCCGGGGCCGCCGAGACCTGCACCGGCGGGGGCGGCCAGGCCGACTCGCCCTTGCGTACGACGGTGATCGAGCGCTGTACCGGGTCCTCCCAGTCGAGGACGAGGCGGGCGTCCTTGTCCGGCGTCATCAGCTTCAGCAGGTTCACCAGGTTCGTGCCGTACAACTGCGAGGCCTGCGCGGGCAGCCGGCCCGCGAGGTCGGTGTAGCCGATGATCGTCACGCCGTTCGCCGTGACGGTCTTCTCGCCCTTCACGGTGCCCTCGACGTTGCCGCCGTTGGCCGCCGCCATGTCGACGATCACCGAGCCCGGCTTCATGCTCGCCACCATCTCCGCGGTGATCAGCGTCGGCGCGGGGCGGCCGGGGATCAGCGCGGTGGTGACGACGATGTCGGCCTCGCGGCACTGGGCGGCGTACAGGTCGGCCTCGCGCGCCTTGTAGTCGTCGCCCATCTCCTTGGCGTAACCGGTCTTGGAGACCTCGGTCTCGGGGGACTCGATCGACAGGTACTCGCCTCCCAGCGAGCGGACCTGGTCGGCCACCTCCGGCCGGGGATCGGTGGCGCGCACGATCGCGCCGAGCGAGCCCGCCGCGCCGATCGCCGCCAGACCGGCGACGCCGGCGCCCGCCACGAGCACCTTCGCCGGGGGCACCTTGCCCGCCGCCGTCACCTGGCCGGTGAAGAACCGGCCGAACTCGTGCGCGGCTTCGATGACGGCCCGGTAGCCGGCGATGTTCGCCATCGACGACAGGACGTCCATCGACTGCGCCCGGCTGATGCGGGGCACGGCGTCCATCGAAAGCGCGGTGAAGGGACGCCGGCCCAGATCCTCGACCATCACCGGGTCGAAGGCCGGTGCGAACAGGGCGATCACCGTCGCCTCCGGCCGGATCCGGTCCAGCTGCGACGGGGCCGGGGCGTTGACCCCGAGCACCACGTCCGACGCCACCGCGTCGCCGACGGTCGCACCGGCGGCCTCGTAGGCGCCGTCGGTGAAGCCGGCCGCGATACCCGCGTCCGGGTCGACGACCACGCCGTACCCCAGTGCGCGGATCTGTTCGACCGTGGCCGGCGTGGCCGAAACGCGACTCTCACCTGCCCGCGCTTCCTTGAGGACTCCGACAATCACGCGTGTTCTCCGTTCACTACCAGAAGCCGTCAGACCGTCATTAATCTCGACTCTGAATCGAGTTATTCCCGTCGTCCCTCAGAATCGGCCCGCCGGCGCCTCGTTCGGAAGCGCGTCGGCGGTGATTAATGCCATACCCTGCCGCACCTGCGTCGGGCGGCCGAGAAGAATCATCACCAGAGGGCGAAAAGCCCGGAGAGAACCGTTCCGGTAGGCGGCCTTGACGTGCGGGCCAGTGCCCAGGGAGCGGGCGTACCAAGCCGGTCGTCGCAGGACGGCGGCATCGTGGAGGCCTGCCGGGATGAGCGCGGGGAAGCTCTTCCCGCGGGCGGCAGGCGGTCACGCGCTCGTGCCCGTCTCCCACGCTGCTGTGAACGGGTCCACATCGTCGACCGGATCAAGGACGTCATCGACCGGGGCGGTGAAGACGTCTCCAGCGTGGAGGTCGGGACGGTCCTGCTCTCCGCTCCCGGGGTCACGGACGCCCCGGTCCTCGGTGTGCCCGACGACGTGATGGGGGGAGCAGGCCGGGGCCGTCCTCTACGGCGACCGGGGCGAGATCGACCTCGCCGCGTCCTCGTGCACTGCCGGGCCAGGCTCGCCGACTTCAAGGCCCCCCAGTACGCCATCGTCGTCACCGAGACTCTCCCGCGAAACGCCGGGGGCAAGCTCCTCAAGGGCCGGGTCCGGGACGGGGCGGGGTGGGGCGCCGCACTACGGTGACACACCGCCGAGGGCGGGGCGGGCCGTCGGTGACACACCGCCCTCTGCGTCCGGCGCCGCGGAAGGGCGCGGGCACCGCCCGGTCCCCGGAGGCATCAGTCGGCCCGGTCGGCCGTGCCCTTCACCGCATAGGTCTCGAGATAGGCGGTCACCATCCGCTTCGCCTCGGTCGTCGTCGTCCCGTCGCCGTTCCGGTCCTGCTGGAACGCCACGCCGAAGAGGCGCCCGCCGGCTTCGAACGCCAGCCTCATCACGAGGAGCGGCGTGTCGACGCGCAGCAGTCCGCGACCGGTCCCCAGGCGCCACAGTCGTTCCGCGACCTGGTCGTCGAACTCCTTGAACTGGGAGTGCAGCGCCTCATGACGACCGGAGAACCAGAGCTGGACACAGCTCGGGTGCGCCCGGAAGTACTCGACGATCGGGTCGAACACCAGGCCCACGGCGTCGGAGATCGATCGGAACTCCACACCGTCGACGCCGTCGAGCACGCCGAGCAGCGCGTCGCTGTGACGCCTGATGAGGGCCGCGTCCACCTGGTAGCGGTCCTTGAAGTAGTGGTAGACGGACGGTGTCGGGATCCCCGCCCGTTCTCCGATCGCCTTGAGGGTGGCTGCGTCGTAACCACCCTCCGCCAGGATCTCCTCCGCGGCGTCCATGATGGCCTTGACCCGGGCCACCCCACGACGCTGCAGTGCCGCTTCCGGCCGCGCAGGCGCCTGAGGAGCCCCCGCCGTGGCGGTGGCCGAGCGTCCGCGTCTCGGCTCGCCGGTACGCTCCTCAACCACGCGGCCCCCGGCCGGACGAGCGAAGTCGATCATGATTCGACAGTCTAGCAAGGAGCCCTCCGGCGGCATCTTCTCCTTGTTCCCGGCGTCGCCCGGCCCTTGGCGTGGCTCGGCTCGTGACATCGTTCTCGTGACCCCTGCTCCACCGGCCCTGCCGGTCAGCGGACTTGCTCGCGGGGCCCTGTGTGGGCCCCGACGAAGCGCTGCACCCTGCGCAGGCCACGACGACCGCCGTCCACGACCTCGCGCGGCGTACGGGTCACGTCCAGCAGCGAGAATGGTCAGCTGTGCGGGGCCCGCTCCCGTACAGCAGCGTCCGACTGCCGAGCTCGGACCGCTGCCTGACGACGGGTTCGGCGAACCGCACCGCCCCGCCGGGGCGGATGACCGAACCGACCCACCGGCCATGCTCCAGAAAGCAGACGATGTCCGACCCGATACCAGGACCTCACCACCACGCCCACGATCCTCGGACGCCCCCTTCGCAGGATGCGCAGCCCTGGCCCGTTCCACCCGTCGGGTGGGGGCACCCGGCTCCCGTGCCGCCCCCGCGTGCGTACGGGCCGGTGGCCGCGCCGCCAGGGTCCGCGTACCACGAGCAGGGGCGCAACGGGCGCCAGCGTGCCTGGGGGCGGGTCGGAGAGTTCTTCCTCGCCCTCGCGCTGATGGTGGCCGGGATGATCTGTGTGTTCATCGTCGCCGCCGTCGTCGGTGCGCTGCTGGACCTGGAGTGGGCTCCGTACGACAGCGACGAGATCTTCGCCGATCCGCTGCTCGACAACGCCGTTCTCCTGGTGGGCCTCGCCGTGTGGATCCCGGCCGTGCTGGTAGCCGTCCGCGTGTGCGGGAAGCGGCCCGCCGGCAGCCTCGCGTCCGTCACCGGACGGCTACGGTGGGCGTGGCTGGGATGGTGCCTCGGGCTGGCCGCGGTCGTCCTGGTCCTCCAGAACCTCGTGCTGTTCGTCTGGAGCATGATCCAGGACGGTTCTGAGACCACGACGGGGGAGACCCCCGGCGTGTCCGAACTTCTGCTGAGCCTGTTGGTGCTGTGGGCGCTCGTGCCGTTCCAGGCAGCCGCTGAGGAGTTCGTCTTCCGCGGCTGGCTGGTCCAGCTGTTCGGCGGATTCCTCCGCTCGCCGTGGCCCGGAGTGGCCGTGGCCTCGGTGCTGTTCGCCTTCGCCCACGGCTACGGACAGCTTTCCGGGTTCCTGCTGTTGTGCTACTCGGCAGCCTGGTGGGGCTGGCTCACCATCCGCACGGGCGGCTTGGAGGCGGTCATCGCCGTTCACACGGTGAACAATCTGATCGCCTTCTCACTCTCTGCGGTCTTCGGAGAGCTGGCCGATGAGAGCACCGCAGCGGATGCGCCCTGGGAGGCGCTCGTGACCGAGCTGGTCTTCGCACCGGCGTTCTGTCTGATAGCCGCTCGGCTCGCCGACAGGCGGGGAATCACCGCGCACACGCCGAACCTCAAGGCCTGACCCCGTCCCGGAGGGCGCGGGCGAGACGCGGTCACCTCACGGAGGCGCCGGTCCTGCAGGTGACGGGCCGCTGCCTGGGCCGAATGGATCACCGGACAGGCAGCCTCCTGCGAGGCGCCCGAAGCTGGGGCGAAACCTCTGAACCGGGCGTGTCCGTCCGTCCGGCAGGACCGAGAAGGAGCCCCGGTGTCGTCACGCTCTGAAGTCCGTCCCCGTCCGCGCGCACGTCTGCGGCTGTCCCTCGCCGGCCTGGCCGCGTCCGCCGCCCTCGCCGCCCTGGTCCAGCCCGCGCAGGCCACCGGCACGCCGCCGGCCCCGGACAGGGCCCTGCAGAAGCAGCTGAACGACCTCGTCCGTACCGCCGGCGGCCCACCCGGAGTGATCGCGCTGATGCGGCAGGGCGACCGGACGTCGGTCTACCGGGCGGGCGTCGCCGACACGAGAACAGGCCGCCCGCCCCGTACGACCGATCACATGAGGATCGCGAGCGTCGCCAAGGCCTTCAGCGGAGCGGTCGCCCTGCGCCTGGTGGACCGGCAGAAGCTGGACCTGGACGACACGATCGGCGAGCGCCTGCCGTCCCTGCCCGTCGCGTGGCACCAGGTGACACTGCGCCAGCTGCTCAACCACACCAGCGGGCTTCCCGACTTCTCGACGGCACCGGCGTTCCTCGCGATCCTGCAGGAAGACCCCAGGCACCACTTCGACTCCCGCCGACTGCTCGACTTCGTCGCCGACCGGGACCTGCTGTTCCCGCCGGGATCGAGGTACGAGTACTCGAACTCCGACAACATCGCCGTCGCGCTGATGGCCGAGGCGGCCACGGGACAGCCGTACGAGCGGCTGCTCGCCCAGCTCGTGTACCGGCCCCTGGACCTGCGGCAGACCAGCCTGCCCCAGGGCTACCGGCTGCCGAGGCCGTACCTGCACGGCTACGACGTCACGCCGCCCGCCCCGCCGGAGGACATCAGCGAGGTCCTCGGTGCGTCAGGCGTCTGGGCCTCCGGCGGAATCGTCTCGACACCGAAGGACCTCAACGCCTTCGTCCGCGCCTGGGCCGGCGGCCGCGGCTTCCTGTCGGAGGAGACGCGCAGCCGGCAGCGGACCTTCATCCCCGGCGCCGCCTCGGAGCCCGCCGGTCCCGGCGTCAACGCCGGCGGGCTGGCGATCTTCCGCTACACCACACGATGCGGCACGGTCTACGGCCACACCGGAAACTTCCCCGGCTACACCCAGCTCGCGGTCGGTACGGCGGACGGCAGGCGTTCCCTCACGTTCTCGATCAACACCCAGACCAGCAAGAGCGTCAAGCCGGAACTCCTCGCCAAGGTCCGCGCGGTACAGGAGGACTTCGTCTGCGCCCTGCTGCGGCACTGACCGCCCAGGCGGGACCGAAGAGCACGCCGGGTGCCGTCCGGTTCGTGAGGCAGGATGGAGGTATGGCGGAAACACGACTTGATCAGCTGTCACGGCTGTACGCCGAGTACGGCTCCTGGCCATTCCCCGCAGGATTCACCAGCCGGGACCCCGGCGGCCACTGCATGGCGATGATGGACACGATGCTGTCCGGTTGCATCGCCTCGGTCCTCGAAGGGCCCCTGGACGACTGGCGTCGCGACGTGCTGACGGCCCGCATTCCGGTACTCGTGGAAGTCCTGCCCTGCATCAGCGACGACGCGTATGCGACGGAGTACTTCACACATCTGCACCGGATGGCCGTGATCGCCGCCGAAATCGACCACACGCGAGGACCGGTACCGTCCGAGGCCACATGACGGGGTCCGTTGCGGCCGCGGGGATCGAGCCGGAACGCCGGCGTTCGGTTCCGGCTCGGCCCCCTGTGACGGGGGCCGGCACGCTACCTTCTGGAGTCCGGCGGTCCGTACACGCCGGCCAGTTCGACCGCCAGACGGGCGAGCCGCTCCCTTGCCTCCGGCGGGTCCAGTACCTCGATGCGTGCCCCCAGCCCGGCCAGCTGGGTCGCGACGACCTCCGGCGTCGGCCCGTCGACCCGTATCTCCGTCCACCCGTCGGGGAGCTCCGGACCGACGTGCAGGCGTCCGTCGAACAACCGCTCCAGGATCGCCATGGCGCCCGGTTCGGCCCGGGCCCGGACCGTCGCCGCGTAGAGCCGCTCCTCCAGGCGGGCGGCGAACGAACGCCAGACCGTGGGGAGGTCGAAGTCGTGCGGCCGTACGACGGGCGCGCCGGTCGCCTCGACCGAGGCGACCCGGCTGAGCCGGAAGGTCCGCAGACCCCGCTCCGTCCCGGCCACGAGGTAGTCGTGACCCGCCTTGGCCACGAGCCCGAGCGGATGGACGGTTCGCACGCCGACGGGCTTGCCGGGCCCGGCATACCCGAGCCGCACCTGAGTCCCGTCCACCACGGCTCGCCGGAGCGTGTCGAGGTGCGGCCTCGTGGCCGTGACGTCGGCGCCCGACCAGTTCGTGCCGTCGGTGAGGCCGGCCCGCGACGCGGCCTCGGCGCCCGAACGCAGGGGTGCGGGCAGCGCACGTACCAACTTGCGCAGTGCCGTGCGGAGCTCGGGTGTGGTCGACGAGGGGCCCGCGAGCAGGAACAGCGCCCGGATCTCCTCTGCGGTCAGCCCGGTGAGGTCCGTACGGGCGCCGCCCACCAGTGACCAGCCGCCGCCGCGGCCCCGCTGCGAGTAGACGGGGACGCCCGCGGTGGACAGGGCCTCCAGGTCGCGGCGTGCGGTCCGCGGCGACACTTCGAGTTCGGCGGCGACCTCGGCCACGGTCACCCGGGTGCGCGTCTGGAGGAACAACAGGGTGGCCACCAGGCGATCGGCTCTCATGCCGGCCATTCTCTTCCGGAAAGTGGCCAGGAGGTGACCTGTTCTGCTTCCAGGATGAGGTCATGACTCACACCGAGAACACCCCGCTGTCCCCTGTCACCCCTGACGCCACCGACGACCCCCGCCGGCACCTGCTGAAGGCGATCGCGCTGGCCGGACGTACCGTCGCCGCAGTCCGGCCCGAGCAGTTCGACGGGCCCACGCCCTGCACCGAATTCACCGTCCGGCGGCTGGCCGGACACCTCGTCGCCGTCCTGCGCCGGATCGCCCTCGCCGGCCGCGGCGGCGACGTGACGAGCCTCCCCACGGTCGCCGACGACCTCGCGGACACCGCATGGCAAGAGGCATGGGACGCCGCGGTGCGCGAGGTCGAGTCGGCGTGGGCGGATCCCGCGATCCTGGGCCGGACGCTGACCCTGCCGTTCGGCAGCCTTCCGGGAGCTGCCGCCGCGGCCGTCTGGACCTCGGAGTTCACCGTGCACACCTGGGACGTGGCCACCGCGACCGGCCAGCTCCCCGAGTGGGACCCCGAGCTCGTGGCGATCTCGTACGCCGCCATGAGGCGCGGGCTGCCCACAGGTCCGCGCGACGGCGCGCCGTTCGGGGCCGCGGTGGACGTCGACGCGGACGCGCCGGCCATCGACCGCCTCGTGGCGTGGTGCGGACGCAAGCCGTGATCGGCATCCGGAACACGGGGGGCGGCCCCATGGCGGGGATCGCCGCACGTTCGGGCAGGACGGCGCCGGCGGTCGTTCAGAACTCCTCGTCGACGTCCCCGACCCCAGTGAGCCTGTCACCAGGGCACTGATCCACCGTCGTCGAAGAATCCGCCGGTCGGCCCGTCGTCGGGAAGTGTCGCGAGGTGAATCGCGATCGCCGCGCCCTGGTGGGGGGTGCGGACGCCCTGGAAGCCGTTGAGGTCGGTGGCGGTGAAGCCGGGACAGCCGGAGTTGACCAGGATGGGGGTGTCGCACAGTTCCCTGGCGTACTGGACGGTGACGGCGTTGAGGAAGGTCTTGGATGCCACGTACGCAGCGGGAACCGGCCCCATGTCGATGCCGGGCGTGGTCTGCAGGACGAGCGAGCCGACGCTGCTGGACATGTTCACGATCCGCGGCGATGCCGAGCCGCGCAGCATGGGCAGCATCGCGTTGGTGTGGAGCCGGCCCGCAGGTGCGGGACCACACCCAGCTGTTCCAGTTGATCGCCCTCGGACGGGCCCGCGCGGTCGTGCCCGAGTCCCTCCGAGCCCACCTGCGCGACGATCACGCGACGGTGCCGGTGCCGGACGCACCGGCCGTCACGACCGTCATCGCCTGGCCGTCACACAGCGGATCCGAAGCCGTCGCCGGCCTCGTCCGCACCGCGACACGCCTCTAGGTCCTGTCGTCGAACTCCCGCGTGGGAGGCCGGAGAGGGCGACGCGCATCAGGAGTTCCCCGGGGCGGTGCCGAGTCGTGCGGCGGCCGCGTCCCAGGCGGCACGGTCACCCCGGGGGGTGTAGTGCCTCAGGCGCTGGGTGGAAGCGATGAGCCGGCGCATGTCTGCCAGGTCGCCGACCAGACCTGCGGCCCGGGCCTGGACGAGGAGGTTGCCGAGCGCGGTGGCTTCGGTGGGTCCGGCGACGACGGGCAGTCCGGTGGCGTCGGCGGTGAGTTGGCAGAGCAGGTCGTTGCGCGAGCCGCCGCCGACGAGGTGGATCCTCGAGACGTCGCGGCGGGCGAGCCCGGCGGCCTGACGAAGGGCGCGGCGGTGGGCGAGGGCCAGGCTCTCCAGGATGCAGCGGACCACGGCGCCCTGGCTCTCGGGGGCGCGCTGCCCGGTGCGGGCGCAGAACTCCCGGATGCGGGTGGGCATGTCGCCGGAGGCGAGGAACTCCGGGGCGTCCGGGTCGACGACGGAGGCGAACGGCGCCGACCGGGCGGCTTCGGCGAGCAGCGTGGGGATGTGGGTGGGCCGGTTCTGCCTGTCCCAGGTGCGCCGGCACTCCTCGAGCAGCCACATGCCCATGATGTTGCGCAGATAGCGCACGGTGCCGTCGATGCCGCGTTCGTTGGTGAAGTTCGCCGCCCGGGACTCCTCCGTCAGGACGGGGCCGTCGAGTTCGAGACCGGCCAGCGACCACGTGCCGCATGAGATGAAGGCGAAGTCCGGCCCGTTCGCGGGCACGGCGGCGACCGCCGACGCGGTGTCGTGCGAGGCGACCGTCGTCACGGGCGTACGGGGATCGAGCCCCGTGTACGCCGCGACGTGCGGGAGCAGGGTGCCCGCCGGGTCGCCGGGGGAGCGCAGCGGAGGCAGGAGGCCGGGGGCGACGGACAGACGGCTCGTCAGCTCCCTGGACCAGGTGCCGGTACGGGAGTCGAGAAGGCCGGTCGTGGAGGCGTTGGTCTCCTCGGCGCCGACTGTTCCGGTCAGCCAGTGGATCAGCAGGTCCGGCATGAGCAGCAGGGTACGGGCCGCGCCCAGTTGGACGCTCTCCGCGGCCGAGGCCAGCTGGAAGATCGTGTTGAACGGCAGGTGCTGCAGGCCCGTGATGCCGTACAGCTCCTCGCGACCGACCTTGGCCCAGACGCGCGCGGCGGCTCCGTCGGTCCGGTCGTCGCGGTAGTGGTACGGCAGGCCGAGCAGGGCGCCGTCGGCGTCGAGGAGTCCGTAGTCGACGGCCCAGGTGTCCACGCCGATGGAGGCGACTCCGCCGGAGCGGGCGGCCTCGCGCAGTCCGTCGAGGACGCCTCGGAAGAGGGCGAGGACGTCCCAGCGCAGCCCGTCGGGAAGACGCACGGGGGTGTTGGGGAAGCGGTGGGCTTCGGTGAGGTCGAGAGTGTCCGGGCCGACCCGGCCGAGGATCACGCGGCCGCTGGTGGCGCCGAGGTCGACCGCGGCGAAGACGGAGGTGACGGCGGAAGACGGTGGAGCGGTGGTCACGTGGGGTACCTCTGGGGGTGCGCGTGGCTCGTCGAGGAACGAAGGGCTGACGGAGAAGCGGACCGGCGGTGCCGCGCGGGCGCGGTGTCAGGGCCGGGTGACCGCACGGAGCCGCCGCCGGTCCGCTGTGTGCCCGGGGCGGATCCCGCCGTCAGGTGATCGCCCCCGGGTGATCGGGGTGCCCCGTCAGCGGAGGAAGGCCGCGGCGACACCGGCGTCGACGGGGATGTGCAGGCCGGTGGTGTGGGTGAGGTCCCCGCCGGTGAGGGCGAAGACGGCGTTCGCGACGTGTTCCGGGAGGACTTCGCGCTTGAGGAGGGTGCGCTGGGCGTAGAACTCGCCGAGCTTCTCCTCCGCGATGCCGTAGGTGGCGGCCCGCTGGGCACCCCAGCCGGCGGCGAAGATGCCGGAGCCGCGGACGACGCCGTCGGGGTTGACGCCGTTGACGCGGATGCCGTGCTCGCCGAGTTCGGCGGCGAGGAGCCGGACCTGGTGGGCCTGGTCGGCCTTGGTGGCCGAGTACGCGATGTTGTTCGGACCGGCGAAGACGGCGTTCTTGGAGGCGATGTTGACGATGTCGCCGCCGAGCCGCTGCCGGATCATGATCCGGGCGGCCTCGCGGGAGACGAGGAAGGAGCCGCGGGCCATGACGGCGTGCTGGAGGTCCCAGTCGCGGGCGGTGGTCTCCAGCAGCGGCCTGGAAATGGAGATCCCCGCGTTGTTGACGACGAGGTCGACTCCGCCGAAGGCGAGGACGGCCTCACGGAACGCGGCGGCGATCTGTTCCTCGGAGGTGACGTCCACGGTGACCGCCACCGCCCTGTCCGGACCGCCCAGCTCCTCGGCGACGACGGTCGCGTTCTCGCCGTTCAGGTCGGCGACCACGACACACGCGCCCTCGGCCACCAGCCGCTGTGCGATGGCCTTGCCGATGCCCGAGCCCGCGCCCGTCACCAGGGCGACGCGGGTGGCGAGCGGCTTCGCCTTCGGCATGCGCCGCAGCTTGGCCTCCTCCAGCTCCCAGTACTCGATGCGGAACTTCTCCGACTCCTCGATCGGCGCGTACGAGGAGACCGCCTCCGCGCCGCGCATCACATTGACGGCGTTCACGTAGAACTCGGCGGCCACCCGGGCGGTCTGCTTGTCCTTGCCGAAGGAGAACATGCCCACCCCGGGGATCAGGACGATCGCCGGGTCGGCGCCGCGCATCGCGGGGGACTCGGCAGTGGCGTGCCGCGCGTAGTAGGCGGCGTACTCCTCGCGGTACTCCGCGTGCAGCTCCTCCAGCCGGGCGACCGCCGCACCGAGCTCGACGGTGGGCGGCAGGTCCAGGACCAGCGGACGGACCTTGGTGCGCAGGAAGTGGTCCGGGCACGAGGTGCCCAGGGCCGCGAGGCGCGGGTGCCGGTCGTGGGAGAGGAAGTCGAGGACGACCTCGGAGTCGGTGAAGTGGCCGACCTGCGGCCGGTCCTGGGAGGCCAGCGCCCGGATCACGGGCGCGAGCGCTGCGGCCCGCTCACGGCGCCGCTCCTCGTCCAGCGCACCGTAACCCTCCAGAGGCGCACCGAAGGGCTGCTCCCTGCCCCGCTCGGCGAGGAAGGTCTCCGCCGTGCGGATCATCCAGAGGGCGTTGGTCTCGCACTCCTCGGCGCTCGCGCCCCAGGCGGTGATGCCGTGCCCGCCCAGGACCACGCCGACCGCCTCGGGGCTGGCCTCCTTGATCGCCGCGATGTCCAGGCCCAGCTGGAAGCCGGGGCGTCGCCACGGCACCCACGCCGCCTTCCCGCCGTAGCACTCCTCGGTCAGGGCCTCGCCGTCCGCCGCGCAGGCGAGTGCGATGCCGGAGTCGGGGTGGAGGTGGTCGACGTGGGCGGCGTCCACCAGGCCGTGCATGGCGGTGTCGATGGACGGCGCGGCGCCGCCCTTGCCGTGGAGGCAGTAGTCGAACGCGGCGACCATCTCGTCCTCGCGCTCCACCCCGGGGTACACGTCCTTGAGCGCCCGCAGCCGGTCGAGCCGCAGGACGGCGAGGCCGTCCTCGGTGAGCGTGCCGAGGTCGCCGCCCGAACCCTTCACCCACATCAGCTCAGCGTCCGAGCCGGTGACCGGGTCCGTGACGGTGCCCTTGGCGGACGCGTTGCCTCCGGCGTAGTTGGTGTTGCGGGGGTCGGAGCCGAGCCGGCGCGCGCGGCCGAGGAGGGCGGCGACTTCGGGGTGGGTGGCCATGAGCGATCTGTCCTTCGGAGTCGAACGTGCGGGGGAGGGAGGGGGCGGAGCTTCCTTGCGGCGGTCCACCCGGCCGGCCGGGGCGGCTTCCGGCAGGCCGGGTCGGTCAGGCTCCCCAGCCGGCCTGCTCGCCGCCCACGCGATCCGCCGCCGTCTGCTCCTGCCACCCGGAGGCGGCGTACGCGGCGACGGGGTCGGGGTGGAGGCCCTGGTCCTCGCGGAGTTCGCGCAGCAGAGGCCGTACGTCGGTGTTGTAGGCGTCCATCAGGACCGCGTTGGCGGCGAGGACGTCACCGGCGCGCTGCGCGGCGGCGAGTGCGTCGAGGTCCACGAGGAGGGCCTTGGCGGTGGCCTCCTGGACGTTCATCACCGAGCGGATGACCGCGGGGATCTTAGCCTCGACGTTGTGGCACTGGTCGAGCATGAAGGCCACGTTCGCGGCCGTGTCCAGACCGCCGTTCCTGGCGACCTCGTGCATGATCCGGAAGAGCTGGAACGGGTCGGCGGAGCCGACCATCAGGTCGTCGTCGGCGTAGAAGCGCGAGTTGAAGTCGAAGCCGCCGAGCCTTCCCTCCCGCAGGAGGAAGGCCACGATGAACTCGATGTTGGTGCCGGGGGCGTGGTGCCCGGTGTCCACGACGACCTGCGCCTTGGGGCCCAGCGTGAGGCAGTGGGCGTACGAGGTGCCCCAGTCCGGGACGTCCGTCGTGTAGAAGGCCGGCTCGAAGAACTTGTACTCCAGCAGCATCCGCTGGTCGTCCCCGAGCCGCCCGTACACCTCGGACAGCGCCTCCGCCAGCCGGTCCTGGCGCGCCACGATGTCGTCCTGGCCGGGGTAGTTCGTGCCGTCGGCGAACCACAGTTTCAGATCGCGCGAACCCGTGGCGTCCATGATGTCGACGCACTCCAGAAGATGGTCGACGGCCTGACGGCGCACCTTCGCGGCGGGGTGGCAGACGCTGCCGAGGCGGTAGTCGTCGTCCTGGAAGGTGTTGGAGTTGATCGCGCCGAGTTCGAGGCCGCGCTCCTTCGCGTACGTGCCGAGGGCGGCGTAGTCGTCGACCTTGTCCCACGGGATGTGCAGGGACACCTTGGGGGCGACTCCGGTGAACTCGTGAACCTTCGATGCGTCGTCGAGCTTCTCCCACGGGTTCCGGGGCACTCCGGACTGTGCGAACACCTTGAAGCGGGTGCCGGAGTTTCCGTAGCCCCAGGAGGGGGTCTCGATGGTCTGGGCCTTGAGCGCGGCCTTGACGGTGTCCGGTACGACAGTCATGGGGCAACCTCGGAACCTGGGCCGCGCCTGTTCGCGTCGGCTTGTGAATCTGACCTATGAATCGTTTCATCGCTACGGAAACACGATTCGATGAAAGGGTCAAGATGCCGGTCCGTGAATCGACGTGAAAGGATTCACTCCGGATGACGGGACTCATTCGGAGGCGGGCAGGCCCGACCGCGCTCATGCCGCGCCCGCCGGGGGTCGCTCCGGCCGGCGCGGCATGCCGTCGTGGGTATGGGCGGGTTCAGAGCTGGAAGGGCATCGTCCAGCAGTTGGAGGCGGCCGGTTTGCCGGAGAGACGGTCGGTCAGCCAGGAGATGGCGTCGCCCTGGTCGGTGATGAGCGGCACGAGGTGGTTGGTGAGGATCTTGTTGCCGAGGTTCGGCAGCGCGATGGCGTCGTAGGTGACGTCGGCGCCCTTGTTGCACCAGTCGACGGCGAGCTTTCGGACCTGGGAGTGGGGGACGATGTCGTCCTGGACGCCGGTGGCCAGCCTCACGGGTCCGGCCGGCCTGAGCGTGCCGATGCGCTGCCTGTCCAGGGCCGCCTTCGCCCGGGGGTCGGCGGCGATGATGTCGCCGATGGGCTTGCCGCTGGTGGTCCAGCCGCTGCTCTTGGTGAAGCCGTAACCGAAGAGGGCGTCGCCGACGCACATGGTCGAGGCGTCCGCCAGGGCGGCCTTGCCTGTCGGGCTGATGTTCGCGTCGACGACCGCGCGCAGGTCGGGGTCGGACTGGGCGAAGCCGCTGATCGACCAGGCCAGCGCACCGGCGAGGGCGCTGCCGTCGATGCCCTTCATGACCGAGTTCAGATCGGCTGGAGGCGCGCCCGCGTAGGTGCCGGCCAGCGGGACGTCGGGTGCGTACGAGGGCTGGAGTTCCGCGGCGGCCGCGCCGGCTCCGCCGCCCTGGCTGTATCCGTACAGGCCGGTGGGGGATGCCGCGGTGATCGATGCTCCGGGTACGGCGTGGGCGGCGCGGGCCGCGTCGAGCAGGGCGTGCGCCTGGTCGACGCGGTTGACGTAGGTGTGGAGTCGGTCGGTGGTGCCGAGGCCGACGTAGTCGGTGACGACGACGGCCACCCCGGTGGAGAGGAGGCGGTAGATCGCCAGGGCTTCGTAGCCCACGGACACCGTGTCGCCGGTGAGGGTGAGCGGGTTCTGCAGGGCGAAGGAGGGAGCGCACTGGTCGCCCTGGCCCATGGTTCCCGAGGCCACCGCGACCAGGGGGCGCGGTCCGGTGCCCTTCCAGGTCGCCGAGGGCTCGATGTACGCACCGGTCACGGCGACGGGCAGTCCGGCGGAGTCGGTCGACCGGTACATCAGACGGGTCGCGGTGCCGGGCATCGGGCGTCCGTCAAGGCCGGGGATGCGGAGCCCGAGCGGCAGGGCCTCGGTGCGGATCAACGCGCCGTTCTTCGTGGGGAGTTCGGTGGGCGGGGTGTAGAAGGCGGGGATGGTGACTCCGCGGGAGACGACGGGCTCCGGTGCGGCCGCGGAGGCCGGCGTGGCGGACAGGCCGGCGCAGACGGTGCCGGCGACGACGAAGCCGGCCAGCAGGCGCCGACCGGCCTTGTCGCTGCGGTCGGCGGGGGTGGGGAGGGTGGAACGGGACACGTGCGGCTCCTTGGGTGGGGTGGGGCGCCGTCCATCGGTCGACTGTGCGAGCGGCTCGGGCGGGGTGGGTGTCCGGTGGCTCATGCCGTCGCCCGAGCTCGCATTCTGTGGCCTGCGCATGCCAAGTCCCGTCGCGAGACAGCATAGTTACTCGCTGGTCACTTACGGCAGCGTAGGTCTGTGTGTCAGTCAGTGACAAGGCGTCTGCATGTGTCATTTCTGAAGGGCTCGCTATGCTGCGACGACAGACGGAGGCCGGAGGGGGCGAAGGTGCACGAGACGCCGACGGCGTACCGGGCGAGGGCAGTGCGGGCCGACGCCAGACCGTCGCTCGCCGAGCGGCGCAAAGAGACGCTCCGCTTCGAGATCGCCGCCGAGGCCGTCCGCCTGTTCGCCACGCACGGCGTCACCGGCACCACGGGAGAACAGATCGCCCGCGCCGTCGGCATCTCCTCGCGCACCCTGTGGCGTCACTTCCCCACCAAGGAGAGCTGCGTCCTTCCGTTGCTCTCCGCCGGGCTCGATTTCGCCGTCGCCCAACTGCGGCACTGGCCCGCCGATGTGGGCCTGCTGGAGTTCGTCACGCGATCGATGCGGCTCGGTGAACTGCCTGCCGAGGCCCCCGCCATCCTCGATCTGATCCGCATGACCACCACCGACCCGGCGCTGCGCGCCGTCTGGCTCCACGCGCACGACGAAGCCCTGCCGGTCCTCGCCCAACTCCTCGCAGAGCGGTCCGGAGGCAGCGCCGACGACCTACGGATCAAGGTGCATGCGGCCACCGTCAACGGGGCACTGCGAGCGGCGGCAGAGGACTTCGCCCACCGGTACGCAGAAGAGCCCGAGGCGGCGGGCGGCGAGATCGCCACCTGCCTCCTGGCCGCTCTCCGTGCGGCATCCGAGGGCCTTCCCTACTGAGTTCCGCTCCCGGGGTCGTGACTGTCGGTCAGGCCCTCGGGGCGCGTGGTTCCAGCCGGAACTCGAAGCCGAGGGTGCCCGGGTCGAGGGCGGTCGCGCCGCCGTCGACGGTGAGCACCGCGCCGTTCACGAACGAGGCGGCGGGCGACAGCAGCCAGGCGATGGCCTCCGCGACCTCTCGTGGTTCACCGGGCCGCCCGGCGGGCAGGATCCGGGTCACCTCCTCGTACGCCGCTTCCAGACCGTCCCCGCCCAGGCCCGCCTCTTCGGCGAACCGGTTCATGCGGCGGTCGGCCATGTCGGTGCGCACCCAGCTCGGGCACACGGTGTTGGCGCGCAGTCCTGCGCTCCCGTAGTCGACCGCGAGCGAGCGGCACAGCTGGAGCAGCGCCGCTTTGGAGGTGGCATAGGCGGCGTTCCCCACGCCGTTGCGCAGGGCGGACACCGAGGCCACCGCGACCACTGCGCCGCGGGCGTCGAGCAGGTGGGGGAGTGCGGCGCGCAGCAGCAGGAACGGACCGGTGAGGTTGGTCCGCATGACCTCGTCCCAGTCCTCCAGGGTCACCTCTCCCACCCCGCCGCCCCGCCCGATGCCGGCGTTGAGCACCAGGCCGTCGAGCCGCCCGTACGTGCCGACCACCGTCTCGACGAGCGAGGCCACCGCGGCGGGGTCCCCGATGTCCGACGGTACGGGCAGGGCGCCGGTCTCCTCGGCCACCAGCCGCAGCGGCTCGGGGCGGCGCCCGGAGACCGCCACCTTGTGTCCGGCCCGGGCCAACGACTGCGCGGTCGCCGCCCCGATCCCCGTTCCGCCGCCGGTCACCAGGTACACGCGCTCGTCCGCCATGTTCGCCGCCTCTCCCGTGTTTCGTCCGTCGGCTCCCCTCTCGGTGATCTTAGGCGTGCGACGCTCCGGGGCCGCGGTGCCGACGATCGTGGTCGTTCCCGGCATGCGGGAACACGTCGAGGCCACTGCCAGACCCTGCCGGCCGGCCGGGCGGTTCGGCGACGCGGTCCGTGGTCGCTCCCTCCTGAAGGCGCCGAACGCCGGCGGAGGCGTCGGTGCCCGGCGCCGGTCCGCCGGTCGCCGCGGCCGATCGGCGTTGCCGGACTCCGGCAGTCTGCGCAGGTCCCTGGTGCCCGTCCTGGACCTGCCGACCCCGCGTACGGACGTCGTACGGTCGGTCGCGGAGCGCCGGGAAGCGCAGCGGCGAACAAAGGCGAACAAGGAGTCCCCTCGCGATGAACCATGACGAGCCCGTGTTCAAGAAGAGCAGGTGGGGCACCAGCCGCTACGTCTACAACGCCAGGAACCCGATCGGTCTCGCCCTGATCGTCGCCTCCGGGGTCTTCGCCATCGTCATGCTCGTCCTCATGGAGAACCGCGCGGGCCCGTTCGCACCGCCGGCCCCCTCTCCCACCTGGAACCCGCCCCGGTCGCAGGATCCGTGGCCCTTCCCCTCAGCCGTGCCGTGACGGCGACAGTGCCGGAACGGCATCGTGGCCATCGAGGGGAAGGACATGCGGACGCCGCCGATGAACAGGAGGCTCCTGGTCCTGCCGGTGCTCCTCGCGGTCAGCCCGTCTCCGTGGTGTTCACGGTGGCCAGGCGCCGGTTGTACTGGATCACGTCGTACGTCTGGTCACCGGTGACCACGATCTCCGGGCGCGTGGGTGTGGCAGGGAAGAAGTCGTCGGCGCCCACTGACGCGGGAGCGGCCACGTACGCCTGCCCCTGAGGGAACGCGTACATGTCGAACCGCGTCTGTTCCGATGCGGGCACTCCCTGGGGGTACTCGTCGGCACGAGGGTAGGCCGTCGTGTAGACGGAGACCGACTTCGTCCCGCCGGCGGGACGGACGATCCGCGCGTTCGGGGCGGGGCGGGTGTTCACGCCCGCCGGGTTGTGGATCCATCCCTTCCGGCCACCGAACCAGATGGCCGTCCAGTCCCCTCGCATGTCGGCGACCACGAATTCCTGGCCCCACATCACGGTGGATCCCCAGTCGTCGATGCGGTTGCTTCCCGCCGACCCGTCGGGGCGAAGGGCGAGGTCGGAGACGAGCGGAGCGTCGGCGCCGGGCTCCGTGCGCACGTAGAGGAAGTTCGAGGGCTGTGTCCGGGACCGGCACGTCGGGGCGCACACCGTGACCGTCTGCTCGTTCCGGGCGTAGGCCGGGGCGATCGTGACCGCCTGACCGACCTCGACGTTCCCGCCCGCCTCGCCGCCCTCGGCCTCGCGTGCCCGGCGCTGGTCGGTGCCGAGGAGAGCCATGAACGTCTCCCAGTCCCAGTAGGGGCCGGGATCCCAGTGGGCGTCCGGCACGCGGGCCGGCCTCGGCGGCAGGACGTTGTCGTGCCCGATGATGTGCGTGCGGTCCAGTGGGACGTCGAAGCGCCGTGCCAGGTAGGCCACCAGCGCGGCGGTCGCCTGGTACTGGGCCGGCGTGAACCAGGTGGGCCCCTGGGCGGCGTATCCCTCCAGTTCGATGCCGACGCCGTGCAGGTTGGTCCAGTAGTTTCCGGCGTGGAAGGCGATGTCCTTGGTGGCGACCATCTGCGTGGCCGCAGTGCCGTCGGCCTTCATCACGTAGTGCGCGGAAGCCCCGCTCACGGGATCCTGGAACCAGCTGACGCCTCCGTCGTAGGACCCCTCGAGGTCATGAATGACGATGAAGTCGATATCCATGCCGTTCGAACTCCGGCTGGAAACCTGGTAGTTCGAGGCGGCTGCGGGAACGAACCGGCAATTCAGCTCGCCGGGACACTCCACTGCCGCAGCGGCCGTCGTCCGCAGCCCCAGGGACGCGAGTTGTGACCTCGTGGGTCGGACGGACGGCGCCTTCGTCAGGGAAACCCGCTGGCCGTCCTTGCGCACCCGCTCCTTGCCGGCACGGATCACCGCGAACACGCCATCGGCGAACCGTCCGGCCGTGGCGGTGTCGGCGGCCTGGCTGTAGTGCGCCACGGCTCCGTACCAGTCACCCGCGTCGGTCGGCAGCGCACGGGTGATCCGCCGTTGGTACGAGGCGAGGAGTGCGGCGCCGCCTCGAAGGTTCTGCAGTTCGTCCCGCTGGAGGGTCGGGGGCGCGACGCCGATCATCGCGGCGGCGGCCTGCAACGTGTGCTCGGACGGGTCGTCGGTACCCGTCGCGTCCACCGGTCCTTCGCCCGGGCGATGGTCGTACGTTCCCCCGGACGTCGTGTCCGTGAGGTGCATCGGCCCGTAGCCGCCCTTGGTGCTCGGGCGGCCGTCATGGGACTCCCACCACGAGGACTCGTGGCTGACGCCGAGAAGTACCTCCTTCGGCACACCGAATTCCGCTGCCGCCTGCTCGGCCGCCCGCTCGAAGTCGCCGGGTGTCGCGTCGGTGGGCCGGGCGTTCCCGGCGGTGGCGCACCCCCAGATGAGGGCCAGCGCCACGCCCGCAGCGCCGACACCCCGGTGCCGCCTGTGTCTTCTGGTCACACCATGTCCATTCGCTGTGGCGGTCGTGGTCCGGTCCAGGGCCGGTGTTGCGGCCGTCACCATCCTGTGGAGGGGCCTCCCGGTCCCACCGACACGCCCGACACACGCAGCCCCGTCACCGCAGCGGAGCAGCGATCCCACGAGCGCGGAGCAGGGTGCCGTCCGCGATGCACACGGTGTCCTCGCGAATGTCTCACCTCGGCGTGTCCCCCGAGAAGGCGGACATCCGGGCTGTTTGAATCCTCGTATGACCAAGCGTGACGACGCGTCTCTGTTCGGTAATCGATTCCTGACCGTGCCCGCTCCCTCGGAGACCTTCCCGGCGGAGGGCATGGCCGCGACGGACGCGATGAGGCTCGTGGATGTGGATCTCGCCATGGAGGGCGACCCGCAACGCAATCTCGCCACGTTCGTCACCACGTGGATGGAGCCGGAGGCGCAGCGGCTCATCGCCGAGAACCTCCACCGCAACTTCATCGACCATGCGGAGTACCCCATCTCCGCCGAGATCGAGCAGCGTTGCGTCCGCATGCTCGCCGATCTCTTCAACGCGCCGGGCAACACGACCGGATGCCGGACCCAGGGCTCGTCCGAGGCGATCATGCTCGGAGGGCTGTCACTGAAGTGGAAGTGGCGCGAGCGGCGGCAGGCGGCCGGCCTGTCGATCGATCGGCCCAATCTGGTCTTCGGCGGCGACGTCCACGTCGTCTGGGAGAAGTTCTGCCGCTACTTCGACGTCGAGCCGAGGATCGTGCCGCTCGCCGAGGGCAAGTACACGATCGGCCCCGAGGACGTGGAGCCCCACCTCGACGAGAACACGATCGGCGTCGTCGCCGTCCTCGGCACCACCTTCACGGGCCACAAGGACGATGTCGTCGGGATCGACAAGCTCTTGCGAGACGTCCGCAAGGAGCGGGACCTCGACATTCCCATCCACGTGGACGGCGCCAGCGGTGCGTTCGTCTGGCCCTTCCTCTACCCGGACTCGAAGTGGGACTTCCGGCTCGAGCAGGTCCGTTCGATCAACGTCTCGGGCCACAAGTACGGCCTGGTCTACCCGGGCATCGGCTGGCTGATCTTCCGCGAGGAGTCGGACCTGTCCAAGGACCTCGTGTTCTACGAGAACTACCTGGGCAAGACCGACTCGACGTTCACCTTGAACTTCTCCACCGGTGCGTCGATGGTGCTCGCGCAGTACTACAACTTCGTACGGCTCGGCCGTCAGGGCTACACCTACGTGATGAGGATGATGCAGGAGAACGCCCGCGTGCTGGCGGACAACCTGCGAAGCAGCGGGCGCTTCGAACTGATCGGAGCCGACGAGGAGCAACTGCCTCTGGTCGCCTTCCGTCTTCTCGGCAAGCACTCCTACGACGAGTCCGACATCGCCTGGCAACTCTCCGCCGAACGCGGCTGGATGGTGCCGGCGTACACGCTCCCGCCCGACGCGGAGCGGGTGAAGATCCTGCGTGCCCTGGTCAAGGAGACCCTGAGCCGCGAACAGATCGATCGCCTGAGCCAGGACATCGCCGACGCGTGTCGCACCCTGGACGACAAGGGCGCGACCCATGACGCCGAGCGGGCCCAGGTCAAGCGCGGCACCGGATACTGAACCGCGGCCGCCGCCCGCGCGGGAGCAGGGCCGACCCCGCCGCGGCCCGTCGCCCCGGTCACGGGTGAGTGGCGCCGCCCGCCTGCGCTTCCTGAGGGGCGCCGGCAGGCGGTTTCCCGCCCGCAGTTCCCGCCGCCGTGCGCGCAGCGCGGTACGTTCCTCCGCGCGACGGCTCCGCCGGGTGGCGTACCGGTCAGGTGGCGGAGGTGGAGGGGCCGGCGGGATCCCTCGGATCGGCGTCGTCGCGCCGGCGGGCCAGGACGTTCTGGGCCGGGGCCTGGTGCCCGCCCGAGGCGAGGACGCGCACCTCGTCCTGATCGCTGATCTCCGCCCGGATGATGCCGGTGGGGTCGGCGTAGACCGGATGGCCGCCGGGACCCTTGGAAGAGGTGCGCTCGACGACCACGACGTCCTGGGCCGAACCCGTGTCGTCGGAGAACACCAGCTCGTAACGGACTGGGCTCATTCCCCCCATATTACGCCGAACGCCCGGTTGCGCCCCCGGCCGAGCGGCCGAGAACCCGCTGGTTAGAGTGGTGCGAGGCCGCGCCGCCGCACCAGGGCCGAGCGCGGGACCGGGCCGGCTGTCGACCACAGAGTCCCGGGCGACCGACCGCCCCCGCTCCGTCTCGTCCGGCCCACGGCCGCCTGTCCCGGAAACCCCGCATCACATGAGTACCGACATCGCTGTGCATCCCGACCCCGCCCCGGGTGCGACCGGCCCCGACCCCGTCCCGGGTGCGACCGGCCCCGCCGCCGTCCCCCGCGGCCGGCGCCCGCGCCTGGCCCGCATGGCCGGCCGTGCCCCGGCGCGACCGACGCCCGCGGCCGCCGCCCACAACGTCAGCGCCGCCACAGCGGCCCTCCTCGCGCTCGTCGCGATCGGAGCCGCCCTCCACGAGCCGGTGCTCATACCCCCGCTCGCGGCCAGCGCCGCACTGGTCCACTGCGCCCCCGCGCTGCCGCTGGCCCAGCCGCGGAGCGTGGTCGTCGGCCACCTCCTCGGTGCCGCCGCCGGATACGCGGTGGCCCTCGCGGCGCACGGCAGCGCATGGGCCGCCGCCCTCGCCGCCGGCGTCACCCTCGCCCTGACGACACTGGCCCGGACCCCGCACTCGCCCGCCTGTGCCACCGCCGTCGTCATCGCCCTCCAGGAACCCGCAGCGGGCCGGTTCGTCCCTCTGCTGTTCGGGTCCACGGTCCTGCTCGTCCTGACCGCGTACGCCGCGTCCCGCGTCCGGCGCGCAGCGCCGAGGTACCCCGCCTACTGGTGGTGAGCCGCCCCGGACCGGGCTTGTCGGCACTCCGGCACCGTCACTCCGGCGCCGTCTCTCCGTGCTGGCCCCGCTCGGGGGCGGGTGCGTCCGGGCGGGGTGAGTGCCGGACGGGTGGGCGTGCGAGGAGGTGGCGGGGGCCCGTCGCCCGGGTGATCGCGGTCTCGACGGCGGCGATGCGGTCGGCGAGCAGGCCGAGGGCGGCGACGGCGCGGGCGAGAGGGGTGTCGGCCGAGCCGCCGAGCGCCCGGCCGCGTGTGTAGGCGGCGGCCACCTCGCGCCGGCGTACGTCCTGCGCGGGGGTGAGGAGGCCGCGGAGGGCCGCCAGGTCGAGGAGGTTGGCCTCGGCTTCGGTGGTGAGGGTCTGGGCCTCCGCGGTGTAGTGGTCGTCGATCACGGCGGCGAGTTCGGCCGCGTCCATGGCGGGCGAGATACGGGCCACGATCTTGTTCATGGTGCGGTACGAGCCCTGGAGCCGGAACGGCGGTTCGGTGCGGGCCTCGTCGGCGACGGCCGCGGAGGCGATGTACTCCCGGTTGACGGCGAGCACGGTCTCGCGGGCCGTCAGGAGGTGACGGAGGACCGCGAGGACCTGGTCGAGTTCGGCCGGGGCGTAGGGGTGGGTGAGTCCGTCGCGTCGCGCGGTCTGGTCTCCGGCCGCCAGCCGGGTCAGGAGTTCCAGGTCGGCGCGCTCGCGGCCGGCCAGCGGCGCGAGGACCGGGTGGGAGGTGAGGGCGTTCTCGACGAAGCTGAGTGCGAAGACCTCCTCCTTGCCGGTCAGCACGTCGCCGAGGTTCCACACGTCGGCGCGGTCGGCGAGCATGTCCGGGACGCGGAAGGCGTGCCCCGACTCGGTGTAGGGGTTTCCGGCCATGCAGACGGCGAAGCGTTTTCCCCGCAGGTCGTGGCCGTTCAGGGACCGGGTGGCGTCGCAGAGGGGGATGAACTTCTGCAGGAGCTCGGCCGAGGTGTGCTGGATGTCGTCCACGTACAGCAGGACGTTGTTGGCCGCGGCCAGTGCGAAGCCGATCTTCTCCAGCTCCCTGCGGGCGGTCGCGTCGGGGGCCTCGGCGGGGTCGAGGGAGGTCGTGCTCCGGCCGAGGGCCGGTCCGTCGACCTTGACGAGGAGCAGGCCGAGGCGTTCGGCGACGTACTCGACCAGCGTCGTCTTCCCGTAGCCGGGCGGGGACAGGAGCAGCAGCAGGCCGTGGGAGTCGCTGCGCCTGGCGTCCCCGGCCGCGCCGAGCTGCTTGGCGAGGCTGTCCCCGATCAGCGGGAGGTAGACCTCGTCGACGAGCCTGTTGCGGACGAACGAGGCCATGACCCGCGGCCGGTACGCGTCCACCCGGATCCGGGCGCGCTCGGTGGCGACGAGCCGCGCCCTGCGGTCCTGGTACGCACGGAAGGCGGGCACCTCGGTGGCGGCGAACTCCCTCGTCCTGGTCAGGAACTCGTCGAGGCGCAGTTCCAGCGCGCCTCCCACCACGCGGGGGTGGCTGCCGAGGAGACCGGTGACCGTCGCCGTGGTGGGGGCGGCGACCTCGTAGCGGTCGAGTCCGGGGCAGAGTTCGACGGCGACGGCCTCGGCGAGCACGCCCTCGTCGAGCTGCTCCCCGGACGCGGACGCGTAGGAGGTGAGCCAGGCCTCGACGAACTGCCGTCGGGCGGCCGGCCCGGTGAGGGCGGCGAGGGCGTCGTCGTACACGGAGCTGCCGACGGCACGGCGGAACGTGTCGAGGAAGGTCCGCGCCGCGTCGGAGAGGGCGAACCCCTCTGGTGTGGAGGCGAGTTCGGCGATCAGGTACGCGGCGGCCGCCGGGTCGCCGGTCTCCGCGGCCAGCTCCCGCCGCAGGCCGTCGAGGGCCGTGTCCGCGTCGAAGAGGTCACGGGCCTGGTTCAGCGCGACGGCCCGGCGGGTCCACTGGTCGCGGGCGTCGGGCGTGGTGGAGTGCGCCCAGAAGATCTGGGCGGCCGCGCGTGCCGCCCCCGGGAACCTCAGGAGCCCGGCCCCCTCCGCCATCGCCAGCACCGCTTCCAGGATCGACGCGGCGTCGTGGTCGTGGACACCTCGTTCGTAGCCCTCGTCGTGGGCGGCCTCCGCCGCGCCCCGTACGAGAGCGGCCAGGTCGGCGCCCGCCAGGCCGTCCGTGCCGTGTTCCGCCAGGAGTCGTGCCGCCAGGTGTTCGGCGCGGTAGACCTCCGGCGACTCGGAGGGCAGGGTCCGGTGCCAGAACGGGCGGGTCGCGGCGAAGTCCGGGTCGGTGACCGGCGTCCGGTGGTCGGTTCCGGTCAGGGCGAGGGCGAGGGTGTCCTCGTACGGTACGAGGGTCAGCTCGGGAGCCTGCCGGTTGACGGCGAACCGGTGCCGGCCGAGCCGGATCACGTCGCCGCCGTCGGAGAACAGCTCGGTGCGGTCCCGCAGTGCGCGTCCGGCCTCCTGGCGGGCCGCGCCGAGGCGGCTCTCCAGCTCCTCCGCCCGTACCTGGTCGCCGAGTTCCCGCAGTTCGGCGGCGGTGCGCCGGACCTTGGCGACCATGGGGTCGGTGGCGAAGTACGTGTGGACCCCGTCCAGGTCGGCGAGGGCCGCGGACCGGCGGGCGATCGCGTCCAGCACCCGGCCGGCCGAGCCGGCGAGCTGCTCGGCGCGGCGGGCCCGGGCGTCCTGGAGGGACTGCCGGCGGGCGGTGAAGGCGTCGTGGATCCCCGTGCGCTTCTCGGCGATGTCGGCGAGGAAGCCGTCGTGTTCGGCGAAGCGGGACTCCAGGTTCTCCAGCTGCAGCAGGAGCAGCCCGAGCTGGTCGTCGCAGCGGTCGGGGGTGTCGGCGGCGGCGAGGGCTCCGGTGACGGCCTGCCCGAGCAGCGCGAACTCGGCGGCGAACTCGGCCCGGCCCTCCTGGTCCAGAAGGTCGGCGCGGCGGGCGGTGAGAACGGCCCGGGCGCGGTTCAGCGTGCCGAGGACGTCGGCGATGCGCGCCAGGATCGAGGTCCGTGCGGTGGCGTCGCCGATGTCGAGACCGGCGACGATCTCGCCGAGAATCCGCAGACCGGCGGTGTGCGCGTCGAGTCGTTCGGCGACCGGGCCCGCCCCGGCGACGGTGGTGAGGGCCTCTGCCTCGCCCGCCAGCCGGTCCGCCTCAGTGTGGTGGGCGGTGAAGGCGTCCTCGCGCCGGAGGAAGGCGACGGCCCGCCGGGCGGCCGTGACGATGTCGGCCTCGACGTCCCGGGCGAGGGCGTCGATGCCGTCCGTGTCGGCGTACCGCATCTCCTTCAGGGTGACCAGGTGGCCCTGTGCCCGCCGGAGTTCGGTGATCCGGGAGATCCATTCCTCGGCCGTGGCGGGCGCCTCGCCGCGGACGCGCCGGACCAGTCGTGCGATGCCCTGGGCGGACTCCGCGAGCGCTTCGGCGGCCTGCCGGGTGAGGGTCGTCACCGTCGCGAACGCGTCGAGGACCTGCGCGGCGGTGTCCCGGAGCCCGGTCAGCGGCGCGCCCAGATCGCCGGCTTCCGGGTCTCCCAGCCAGTGGTGGACGTCGCCCGCCCGGACGCAGGCGGCGACGAGCGCCTCGTACGCCTCTGCGGCGGGTGTCGGTTCGGCGGCCTGCCGGGCGATCGACAGACAGTCGGCGATGCCCCGGACGAGATCGGCGTTGCCGATGCGGGCCAGCGGGCCGTCCCCCGCCGGTGCGGTGCGGGTGTCGGCGACGTACGGCGTCCGCCAGATCTGCACCGGGTGGACGCGGCCCGGCTCCCCGGACTCGCCGCGCAGAACGGCCAGCGTCCCGTCGTCGAACAGCGCGTACCCGCGGCAGGACACCGGAGTGGCGATCTCCTTGCGGATCAGGTTGTACGGGAGGAGCAGGCCGCGGCTCTCCGCCTGTGCGTGGAACGCGAAGAGGAGGTTCTCCCCGTCGGGCGAACGGATCGCCCGGTCGAGGACCAGCCCCGACGTGTCGGTCTCGAAGGTCCTCACCGCGCCGGAGGCCAGACAGTAGCCGCCGGGGAACACGATCCCCTCGTCCTCGGGCAGCCGCAGACACGCCTGGCCGATGCCGTCCACCCTGACGGTCGCGCCCGTGAGGGTGTTGAAGACGAGGTGCCGCCGGACCTCCTCCTTGTACGGGCGGACGCGCACCAGGATCAGGGCGCCCACGACCGCGTACGCGACCTCTGCGTCGGCCAGGGACTGCAGCGGCTCGTCGACGGGTTCCGTGTGGACGCCTCCGGCCGCCTCGGTGTCGTTCTCCGTCTTGAGCGTCAGGGCACCACCGACCGTGGAGACGAAGAGGCGGCCGCCGAGCGAGAGGTGCGGGTGGCGGCCCGGCACCTGGTCGTCGCGGCTCGTCTCCACCCAGTCGACGTCCTGGGAGGGCGGAGCGACATGGTCGCGTTCGCCCCGGGCGTCGAGGAACCGCGTCGCTCCGGACGGATCGACGGACCAGCGCAGGACACGGAGGTCGTCGGCCTGCTCCCCGGTCCGGAAGACGGCGAGGAGCCGGTCCTCCAGCCGCCGCAGCCGAAGCAGCCGCGCGCCCCGGAAATAGCGGTGCAGCGCGGCGAACTCCCGTACGAAACCGGGGTCGTCGAGTAACCCGGGCACGGCTCCCTCGGGCAGCGGGTCCAGGTCGCGGTCGTAGAGGGTGAAGACATCGGCGACCGAGGTCCCCGCCGGCCCCGGGGACGACGTGTGAGAGCCGAGGAGCAGCATGCCGTCACCGACGGTGACGACGTCCCGGGGTGTGCGGGGGCGCTCGGTGCGGAGGTGGCCGGTGCCGGTGAGGGCGAGCTCGCCGGACCCGAAGGCCGCGATCCGGGCCTCGTTGAGGGCCCGGGCGCGCTCGGCCAGCTCGGCCGCCTGCGCGGCGAGCCGGCCACGCAGCACCCCGTACGTGTCCTGGTCGATCCCGGCGCTCATCTCGATCCGCTCCTTGTGCCGTGGTGGATACGGGCCCGGCGCCGAGGACCCCCGTACACCGGCGCCGGACCCGCTGTGACCGCTCCCCCCGGGGCGGTCAGTTCGCGGCCGCGCCGTTCAGCGCGACGGTCTCGGCCGGGGCCACCGGGCCCGGACCGGGGGAGGGCGCGTCGAGCACACCGGACTTCATGACCTTCGCGAGCAGCGCGGAGACGCTGAGGTTCTGCACGTCGGCGCTGGACAGCGAGCCGAGCACCTTCGTCAGGTCCTCGGTGAACGAGCCCTCGCCGTTCAGCCAGGGGCCGGTGAGAGCACGGGCGGTCCGGGAGTGGTCCATGAAGCCGTCGACGGACGCGCCGAGGGCGACCGACTGGACGAGACGGTCCAGGAAGACGGACTCCCCGCCGACGATGTTGATGTCGGCGTTCTCCAGACCGGTGGCGAGAACGGTGGCCTGCGCCTCGGCGACCTGCCGCTGCACGTCGAGACCGGCGAGCCGGATCTCCTTCTCCGCCTCCAGCCGCAGCCGGTACTCCTCGTGGGTACGGGACGCCTCGTCGAACGCGGCGACGGCGATCGCCTTCTGGTTCAGGCCCTCCGCCTCCGCCTTGAGCTTCTCGCCGATCGCCGTGGCCTCGGAGAGCGCCTTGGCCCGCAGGCCCTCCGCCTCGGCACGCAGACGCGCCTCCGTGGCCTCGGCCTCGGCGCGGCCGGTCTTCTCGATCGCGCCGGCTTCCTGCTCCCGTACCTGGACCGCCGCGAGCCCCTCGGCGGCGGCCTCGGCCTGTACGCCCTCGGCGAGGCGGATCTTGGCGCGGGCGTCCATGTCGGCCGCCTTGTTGCGGGCCTCGGCCAGGGTGAGCTCCTCCGCGGCCCGGTGCACGGCGGCCTGCTCGGCCGCCTCCGCCGCCTTGATGTCCTTGACCAGCTTCTCCTGTGCCTCGGCCTCGGCCGCGATCACGACCGCCTGCCGGGTGCGCTCGGCCTCCTCGACCGTACGCAGCCGCTTGATGGACTCCTCCTGCTCGGCGACCGTACGGTCCACCGCGATCCGCTCGCGGATCACCTCGGCGATGTCCCTGCGCTCCGACTCCACCTCCTTCTCGGCGGAGATGCGGGTCAGTTCGGTCTCCCGGTCCCGGGCGATGACTTCGAGGAGGCGGTCCTTCTCGATCCGCTCGTTCTCGACGGCGATGACGCGCTCGCGGTTCTTCTGGGCCACGGCCACCTCGCGGGCCTGGTTCTCGCGCTGGATGCCGAGCTGCTCCTCGGTCTTCAGGAACGCGCTCTGCGCCCGCAGCCGCTCCTCCTCCACCACCCGGGCGGTCTCGGCCTCCTCACGGGCCCGTACGGTGTCGATCTCGCGCTTCTGCTTGATCTCGGCGTCGGCCTGGCGCCGCTCCAGCTCCAGGATGGCCTCGCGGGCGTCGACGTTCTGCCGGGTGATCTCCTTCTGCTCGTGCCGGCGGAACTCGTTCGTACGGACGTTCTCGAGGGCGGTCAGTTCGGTGATCTTCCGGATGCCCTGGGCGTCGAGGATGTTGCCGGGGTCGAGCTGGGTGAGCGGGGTCTGCTCCAGGTAGTCGATCGCCGCGTCCTCCAGGCTGTAGCCGTTGAGGTCGATGCCGATGATCTCGATGATCCGGTAACGGAGTTCCTCGCGCTTGGTGTAGAGGTCGGTGAAGTCCAGCTGCTTGCCGACCGTCTTCAGCGCCTCGGAGAACTTGGCGTTGAAGAGCTCCTGCAGGGTCTCCTTGTCGCTGGCGCGGGCGGTGCCGATGGCCTGGGCGACCTTGATGACGTCGTCGACGGTCTTGTTGACCCGGACGAAGAAGGAGATCCGGATGTCGGCGCGGATGTTGTCCCGGCAGATCAGGCCGTCCCGGCCGGTCCGGGAGATCTCGATGGTCTTCACCGAGATGTCCATGACCTCGGCCTTGTGCAGGACGGGCAGAACCACCTGCCCGGTGAACGTGACGTCGACCTTCCGCATCCTGGAGACGATCAGCGCCTTGCCCTGCTCCACCTTGCGGAACAGCCGACCGACCGCGAAGAGCAGAACAACGGTGATGAGCAGGGCAACGGCGACGAGTGCGCCGATGCCCATGGTGAAGGCATCCATGAGAAACCCCGTGTCGATGGAGGATAGGGGAGCCGCCGACTGGGACGGCGGGACAGAAGTGGCGGGCGAGCAGCCCGAGTCGGGTGTGCCGGGGGAGGGCGGGCGCCCCGTGACGGCGCTTCCGGGGGAGGGCGTGGCCCCCTGCCCGGTACTCCTGGCGAGGGCGAGGGCGAGTACCGGTGCCGGGGTGCTCCCGGAGCCGGCGAGGACCCGGTGCCGAGTGCTCCCGGCGAGCGCGGGCACCCGACCTCGGGTGCTCCCGGAGCGACCGTTACCCGCGTCGCCGGGTGCGCGCGGAGGAGTCGTACGGCCCGAAGGCGACGGACCGGTGGCGTCCGCGCCGCGCCGACACCCCGGCGCGGTCCTGCCGGGACGGCCCGGGTTCATCGGGGAACGGCTTCACCGGCGGCCGCACGGGGCCGGGACGCGGCGCCTCCCGGTCGGCGGCGGCGGCGAAGCCGTCGCGCTCCGCGGCAGCGAGCAGCGCCAGGAGCCAGAAGGCGGCCACGGCGACGAGAGTCGTGCCGAACGACAGGGAGGGGAAGGCCCAGGCAGCGTTCAGGAACTCCCCCATGGCACTCTCCCCCCGAACCTTCACGGCTTCCGTGTCCCGGCATCGGACTCACGCCCGTGCGTTCCCCTGCGGCCATCCTGGCGCACCATGGACCTCGCCCACATTGCCGGGACCCGGCAGTCTTTGACGCGTTCATGATGCCGGTCGCGAACCCGCGCCGACGGCATGCCAGTCTTGATCATCGCGCGTCAGGAACTCGTCGGGGACGCGTCGGTGATGGGGGAGGGAACGTGACGGAGAGAATGCCGGGCGAGGAGTATCTGGACGGGTACGCCGAGATCCTGGCCAGCGTGTGCGCCACCCGTCGCAGGCTGACCCGGGAGGAACGCGAGACGCTCCGCTCCCGGGGGGAGCGGGCCGCGGAGGCAGGTGTCGGGCTGCGGTCACTCGTGCGCGCCCACCACTCCGCCGCGCAGCGGGTGCTCGCGGGACTGCCGGGAGCCGTCGCCGACCATCTCCTCAGCGCCGTGGAGCAGGCCGTCGACGCCTTCGCCGAGGGTCACGAGCGGGCACAGCGTCTGGCGATGCGTCAGGAGGAGGCTGCACGGCGCGAGTTCGTCGACGACCTGCTGTACGGCCGGAGCGACCTCGGCCGCCTGGCGGAGCGCGCCGAACGCTTCGGGCTGCTCCTCGCCCACGCCCACGCCGTGGCCGTGGCCCAGGGGCGGGAGCCGTACGGCGACGGGTACGAGGTCGCCCGTACCGTCGAGTCCTCGCTCCTCGCCCGCTTCGGGAACCGCCGCATCCTGCTCACCACCAAGGACGGCCGGCTGATCTGCGTCGCGCCGGCCGACGAACCCGAGGTGCTCACCCACTTCGCCAAGCAGGCGCACGCCGCGACCGACGGCGGCCAGGTCGCCGTCGGCCGCCCGCACCCGGGTGCGGGCGGCGTGGTCCACTCGTACGAGGAAGCACTCAACGCCCTCGACCTCGCCGCCCGCATGGACCTGGACGAACCGGTCCTGTACGCGGTCGACCTCCTCGTCTACCCCGTCCTCACCCGTGACCGACAGGCCATGGCCGACCTCGTGAGTACCGTCCTCGGCCCCCTCCAGCAGGCACGCGGCGGCGCGAAGCCGCTCCTGGACACCCTCACCGCGTACTTCGACACCGGCTGTGTCACCGCGCAGGCGGCCCGCCGTCTCAACCTCAGCGTGCGGGCCATGACCTACCGTCTCGACCGGGTCCACCGCCTGACCGGCGCGGACCCCGGCGATCCCGTCCAGCGCTACACCCTCCAGACCGCCGTCATCGGCGCCCGCCTCCTGGACTGGCCGGAACAGCCGCTGTGATCACGACGTCGGCCGGCCCGCTCCGCGCCTCCCGGGCGGGCGGCCGACACCGGACGCATCCCGACGAGGCGACGCGCATGCGGCGCGGTGAATACCATGGAACAGGCGTATCTTCCTGATTCACCCGGCAATGATGCGGGAGCGATGTCATGAACCTGCTGCCGATCGAGATCAAGGTCAACATCGAGGGTGAGGTCGCAGCGGCGATGTCGGCGTTGGGCGGTGCGAACGCCGCGCAGACCACGCGCCGGATCTGGTTCGCGGAGGACCGGGACGGTGTCGCCGAGGGCCGGGTGCCGCTGCTGGACGCGGGCGTGATCGTACGGTTCAGGATCGGTGCCGGTCGAGACGAGCTGACCGTGAAGTTGCGGCCCTGCACGCGGGAACAGCTGATCGGCCGGTTCACGGACCCGTTCGACGCCACGCCGTTCACGTACCGGATCGAGGCGGACTGGTCGGCGGACCGCCGGATGCTGGCCGCCTCCCTGACCGTCGATCACCCTCCGGGCGCGTTGCTGGGCGTGGTCCAGCCGGGGGCCGACTCCGCTGCGTCGATCGACGACGTGCAGGACCAGTTCCTTGACGTCTGCGCACCCACCGTCCCGCTCGACGGGATGGTCGCACTGGGGCCGGTGCTCTCCACGAAGGCCACCGACGTCGCGCTCGGCGACGTGGAGGTCGACCTGGAGGCCTGGCGGGTCGCAGGCCTGGAATTCCTGGAGGCCTCGACCCGGGTGAAGCCCAAGGCCGGTGAGGCCGCCGCGGAGTTGACGGCTCGGGCCGAGCGCAGACAACGGAAGCTGGAGGAGGCGATGCGTGAGCTCGGGGTGACGCCCTCCGAACTCCCCGAGAGCAAGACCCACCGGGTCCTCACCGCACTCGCGGCGGCAGGACGTCCCTGACCCCGGCCCGTGCCGGGGCATCGCCGAGACCGGTGCTCCGAGACGCCCACGCGCGAAACACGCCGAATGGCGGCGGGTGTTGGGTGCGGACAGACTGGAGGGAGAAGCGGGTGCCCGGCGCCCTCGCCCGCTCCGGCACTCCGACCGAACCCGAGGTTCCGGCCGAGAGGAGACTCTCATGTTCGGGTACGTACGAGCGATCGACGACAAGAAGCCGATCTTCATGATCAAGGTCAGCGTCTACCGCGGCGATCTGTCACTGATCGACCGGGCCTACACCGATGAGGACGGCCGGTACGATGTGGAGATCCCCGAAGGCGAAGTGGTCACCGTGGGGTTCGACACGCATCACTCGTTGACCAACGCGGACGACTGGCAGCCGTCCGTCGTCGCCAACGTGATCGCCGGTGACGAGACGCCCCTGGACCGCTGTCTGATGCGAAGGGGACAGGTCTTCGACGAGGCATCGGCCGTGGACGCCCTCAGCGGCTACCTCCTCACCGCGGCGACGACTCAGGCGGAGACGGACGCGGAGTACGCCGCCACCGCGGCGAACCGCCTGTCGATGCTCAAGCAGCACGCGCTCATCCTTCAGTCGCTCCAGCAGAGGCTTCTGGAGCACTTCGAGCAACAGACGTGACACGGAGGACCGGGCCGCTCACCCGGTCCTCGTTCCTGTCACCGCCGTCGCCCCGGAACCGGCTCCCGCCCCCGCACGCGGATGCGGTGTCAACCAGTCCTTGTCCGTCCAGATCACCCCGTCCGGGATCCGCCTCCCGTACCCCGTGTCCGTCTCGATCCGCAGCCGTACGCTCTCGTGCACCCGCGCACCGGAGGGGACCCGGCGCGGTCGGTAGGTGAGCAGGGCCCACACGGCGCCCATCCGGTGCACGGTGCCCAGCGCGTGGCCGGCGTCGAGCGTGAGGTGCCTGCCGTACGCCTTCCTCCTGAGCAGGAGGTCCGCGTCGAGGGCGCCGTCCACGATCCACTTGAGCGCGACGGTGGGGAGCTTCGGGTCGTCGTCGAAGGTGCCGCCCACGTCGGAGTGGACTCCGGCGAACCAGGCCTCCTCGATGAGCGGGCCCGGTGCCCCCGGCTTCTCCGGCGGCAGGACGAGGTACTCCTCGTACGGTCGGCGCTTCTCGTCGATGGAGACGGCGTGGCGCACGCGGCCCACGTTGGGGATTTGTCGTGTGAAGAGCCAGCGCAGGTTCCAACGCAGCAGTCCGGCCGCCTTGACCGAGTCCCAGAGCCCCATGAAATGAACGGGGATTCCGGTACGGTCGTCCACCTTCCTGCTGAACGCACCGGCGAACTGGTGCAGTTGCCTCCAGTCGTCGTCGGTCCAGGTCCGGTTCTTGGCGTACACGGAGATCGCGTACGGCACGAGGTTCTCCGACCCGGGTCGCAGCAGACCGACCGCCTTGAGCAGGCCCGCGAGGGCCCGTGCGGTGTACGCGCCGCGGCTGAAACCGAAGAGGTAGATCCGGTCGCCGGGTTCGTAATGATGCATCAGATAGGTGTACGCCTCGGCCAGGTTCTCCTTGAGCCCGGCGCCGAAGGCGAGGCCGAGGAGCCGGGAGAGCTTCCGGGCCGGCACGGTCCAGGCGCCGGCGGCGGAGAACGTACCGACGCCCGGGTCGTAGTAGGCGATCTGCGCCGTCGGGTCACTGAGGTCGAGCATCTCGTAGAGGTGGACGACATTGGTGTTGCCGCGGGCCTTGAGCTGGTTGCCCGTCCCGTCCAGGCACACCACGATGTTCTTTCCCATCACGGCCTCCGAGGGACATAAGCCGCTCTTCCTCCTATGCTAGAAGCAAAGCCTCCCACCGGCCTGTCCGTGCGTCACGTGGAGGTTCCATGGCCGGATTCACCGTTCACGTCTCCGAGGACGTGGGCGTCGCGGCAACACACGCACTCGTCATCGGCGTCGGTGCGTACACGCATCTGCAGGGCGGCCGGTCGCCGACGGACCATCCCGGCGCCCTGGCCATGCGGCAGCTCTCCTCGCCACCCGTCTCGGCACGCGAGTTCGCGACCTGGATGATCGGCGGGTACCACGACAGGAGCAGACCCCTGGGGAGCCTCGCGCTGCTGTTGAGCGAGGCCGCCCCCACCCCCTTCGTCCACCCGGGCACGGGGGTGGAGCAGGTCGTGGAAGAGGCAACCATCGACAACATCGTCGCCGCCGTCACGGAGTGGAAGGACCGGGGAGACCACGACGACGCCAGGCTGGTCTTCTACTTCTGCGGTCACGGCGTCTCCCTGGGCATCACCACGTCCCTCCTCGCGTCGGACGTCTTCGCCGACCGCAACAGCCCGATGAACGGCGCTCTGCAGTTCGAGGCGCTGAAGAACGGGCTCAACAACTGCCGTGCCGCACAGCAGGTGTTCTTCGTGGACGCCTGCCGGGCGGGTTCCGACACGCTCGTCAGACGCGTGGGAACGGACAACCTCGGACGGGTCCCGCTCAGCGGCAGTACCCTGCGCCCCGACGGCCTCGTGCCACGGAAGCACGCCGTCTACTTCGCGACCCTGCACGGTCAGGAGTCCTTCGCCCGCGCCGGCCGCGTCAGCCTGTTCACCGACGCCCTGCTGCGGAGCTTCGACGGCGCCGGAAGCGAGAACACCCAGGGCCGGGTGTGGCGGGTGACGACCCAGACCCTCATGCACGCGATCAGTCAGTTCATGCGGGCCATCCCCTTCGCGGGCACCCTCGCCGGGGCCGCCGTCCCGGTGAGCCCGGAGTCGTTCGACTTCGACTTCCACGAACTGACGGGAGCCCCGATCGTCCCCGTGTACGTCGGCTGCGACCCCGCCGAGGACAACGCCCGCGCGGAGTTCGTCTGCCGGCATCCGGCCCAGCAGGAGCGGCGGCGCCCACCGCCCGCCGACGACGAGGCCGACGACGGAGAGTGGCCCCTGTACCTGCCGTTCGGACAGTACGAGGTCGAGGCCCTCCTCGGGCCCGGGGACACCCGCCGAGAGATGTTCGACGCCCGCCCTCCGATGTTCCGCGTCGTCCTGGCCCGACCATGAACGCCACGCTCGCCGTCCGGCTCCTCCTCTCTCCCGCCGGGGAGTTCAACGAGGCGGTGATCGTCGGCGCCATCCGCTCGGTCGACCTCGACGGCCCCTCGCTGCGCAACATCCTCATCCCCTGCGGGCGTTCGCCCCGGCCCACCGCGTACCCGGTCGCGCCCGGACGCTACATCGTGTCCGCGACCCTGCCCTCGGGGATGGTGCTGACGAAGGACGCCGAGGCGGTGGAGGGCCGGTCGGCCGCGGTGGACTTCGACATGACCGACTCGCCGTACGGGACGCACGCCTGGCAGTACCTCATGGGCAACATCGAGCCCGAGCGCGTCTACCACGGTGCCACCGTGGTCCCGCTTCCCGAGTCGGTCGCCTCGCGGTCCATGGTCGCGCCCGCCGTCGGAGAGGACGGATTCCTGCCCGAGTCCGTCGGCGAGGTCTCGGCGCTCGCCACCTGGGTCGGCGACTCCCTGCCGGCCGCCTGGTCCTACGCGTCGATGCTGGCCCTCGAAGAGGACCCCGCGAGGCCGTCGGTCGCTCCGCTCATCGCCCGAAGCGCCCCCCGCCCGCTGCCGACACCCACCGAACGCGGGGCCGACGTCACCCCGCTCTACCGGTTCGGCCCCGACGGCCCCGCCCTCGCCCCCGGCGGCCCGGTCGGCGAGCGGCAGTTCCTCGTCGTGGAGGCGGCGGGAGCCGTACGGCTCGTCACCCTCCCCCTGCCCTGGGGGACCAGCGAGGTCGAGGTCCTGGTCAACCTGCGGCAGAGCCCCACCGGCAGCGCCGTCGCCGTGGCCGTACGCGACCCGCTGTTCGGCGCCGGGCTCGCGTACATGGCCCAGGGCGCCCTGGACACCGCGGCGCAGCTCTTCACCGACGTGGAGAAGACGCTCCCCTCCGGTCCCGGGAGCCCGCCCACCGATGCCGGTATTCCGCTCGCGGCGACCGCCGCATCGTACGTGCTGCTCGGCACCGACCACAGGACCGAGGAGACGTACTGGGACCCCTGGCTGCGGCTGCTGACCGACCGCTGCCCCTGGCTCGGTGACGGCGCGATCCTGCGGGCCGTACGGCTGCTGCGCCGGCCCGGGGCCGACCGGAAGGAGGCCAGGGACGGGCTGATCGACGCCTTCGACCGGGGGATCCCCTTCTACACCCTCGGTCTCACCTGGCTCGCCGACGGACTCGCCGCCTTCCCCGACGACCCCGAGTGCGCGTCCCGGCTCGACCAGGTCCGCCGGCTCTCGTGGCTGGCCGACATGCGCGAGCCGTTCCTCATCCTCGACCTGCGTCAAGGGAGCGCGTGATGATCCGCCTCAGCATGCTGCCCGCAGAGGACGGCGACTGTCTGCTCCTCGAATACGGCAACGACGACTTCGTCCGTCGGATCCTCGTCGACGGCGGGCGCCGGGGCACCTACGCGCGGATCAGGCCGCTCCTGGCCGGACTGGACGGCCCGATCGACGTGCTCGTCGTGACCCATGTCGACCAAGACCACATCCTCGGGGTGCTGGCGCTGCTCGGCGACCCCGAGCGGCCGGTGGAACTCGGCGACGTGTGGTTCAACGGCTTCGACCACCTGCACGACCGCGAGGTCTTCGGCGCCGTCGACGGGGAGCTGCTCACCACCGAGCTCATGAAGCAGAGCCTCCCCTGGAACGCCGCGTTCGCCGGCCGCAGCATCGAGGTCGACCACCCGCCGACCTGGTTCGACGACGGCTCCACCATGGAGGTGCTCGCCCCGGACCGCCGGCTCCTGGAGTCGCTGATCGCGACCTGGAGGACGAAGTGCGAGGCAGCCGGCCTGATTCCGGGGGTCGACCCCGAGGAGAGGCAGCCGGAGGAGGGGATCGAACGCTTCGGGGCGATCGACGTCGACGAGCTGGCCGCAGCGCCCTTCAAGCGGGACGGCTCCCCGACGAACCCGACCAGCATCGGTCTGCTCTTCGAGTTCGAGGGCACCCGCATCATCCTCACCGGGGACGCGGACGACCCGCGCCTGGTGGCCTCGCTCCGCCCGCGCGCCGAGGCGGAGAACGGCCGGCTGCGGGTCGACGCCCTGAAGGTCGCCCATCACGGCAGTGCCAAGAACCTCTCGAACAACCTCCTCGGTCTCCTCGACTGCGGCCGCTACCTGATCTCCACCAACGGACGGGTCCACGGCCACCCCGACGACATCGCGATCGCCCGGATCCTGAAGAACGGCGGGGCGACGAAGGACCTCTTCTTCAACTACCGCGAACGGGCGGCGAACTGGGACGTGCCCGACCTCGAGGACCGGTTCGGCTACACCGTGCACGCGCCGTCGGAGGACGGCGCGGACGGCTTCATCACGGTGGAGTTCTGAACACGACCGGGTCGGACCTACGAGGCCTGCTTGGCGCGGACGCCCTCGGAGATGCGCTTGCCGAGGGTCTGGTCGATGTTCGACCAGTACGTGAAGGCACGCTCCAGGACCGGCTCGCTCACGCCGTCGAGGAGATGGCCGACCACGTTGTCCACGAGCCGGTCGCGGGCCGCGTCGTCCAGGACCTCGCGCACGAGGGTGCCGGGCTGCCCCCAGTCGTCGTCCTCGGCATGCGAGACGTAGGCCGCCCGGGTGATCTCGCCGTCGGCGGTCCAGCTCGGCGGGCTCCCGTACTGCTCGGTGTCGGCGGCGGGCCCGCCCTTGGAGTTCGGCGCGTAGACCGGATCGGACGTCTTCCGGTACGCCATCGCCCCGTCCTTCGAGTACGTGTGGACGTCGACGACGGGCGCGTTCACCGGAAGCTGCTGGTAGTTGACGCCGATACGGGCCCGGTGGGCGTCCGCGTAGGAGAAGAGCCGGCCCAGCAGCATCCGGTCGGGGCTGGGCCCGATGCCGGGAACGAAGTTGTTCGGCTGGAAGGCCGCCTGTTCGATCTCGGCGTGGTTGTCGGTGGGGTTGCGGTCCAGGGTCATCCGGCCGACGGGGAGGAGCGGGTAGTCGCCGTGCGGCCAGACCTTGGTGAGGTCGAACGGGTTGAACCGGTACCCGGCCGCGTCCTCGTACGGCATCACCTGGACGTGCAGCGTCCACGAGGGGAGGTCCCCGTCCCTGATGTGCTCGAAGAGGTCCCGCATGTGGAAGTCCGGGTCGACGCCCGCCAGCCGGTCGGCGTCGGCCTGGGTGAGGAAGTCGATGCCCTGGTCGGTCTTGAAGTGGTACTTCACCCAGAAGCGCTCACCGGACGCGTTGATCCACATGTAGGTGTGGGAGGTGTACCCGTTCATATGGCGCCAGGTGCGCGGGATGCCACGGTCGCCCATCAGCCAGGTGACCTGGTGCGCGGACTCGGGGGAGAGGGTCCAGAAGTCCCACTGCATGTCATGGTCACGCAGGTTGCTGTCGGCGCGGCGCTTCTGGGACCGGATGAAGTGCTGGAACTTCATCGGGTCCTTCACGAAGAACACCGGAGTGTTGTTGCCGACCATGTCGTAGTTGCCCTGGGAGGTGTAGAACTTCACCGCGAAGCCGCGCGGGTCGCGCCAGGTGTCCGGGCTGCCGCGCTCGCCGGCCACCGTGGAGAAGCGGGCGACCAGGTCGGTGCGGGTCCCCGGCTGGAACAGCGCGGCCTTGGTGTAGCGGCTGACGTCGTGGGTGACCTCGAAGCGGCCGAACGCGCCGCTGCCCTTGGCGTGCGGCTGGCGCTCCGGGATGCGCTCACGGTTGAACTGCGCCATCTGCTCGATCAGGTAGGCGTCCTGCAGGAGGACCGGCCCTCCTGGACCCACGGTGAGCGAGTGCTCGTCGCTCTCCACCGGGGCTCCGGAGTCGGTCGTCGTCGCGGGTCGGCTCTCGGTCATGACTCTGCTGCCTTTCGTCGTCTCGCACGCCTACCCTCGTCCGCCTCGGTGAAAGCCGCCACCGGGGGTCCGCCGCGAGGCGACCGCCGTCACGAGGCACGTGTACCGGGAGGGAGCGTGTGGGGGTCGTGCACGGGGAGTGAGCGCGTGGGGGTCGTGCACGGGGAGTGAGCGCGAGAAAGGGTCCACCCCTCGAGGGTGGACCCTTCTCCCGGCCGAGGTTCAGCGCTTGTCGCGCTTGTCGCGGAGGGCGTCCTTGGCGTCGGACATGGCTTCCTTCGCCTTGCCTTCCGCCTGGTCCATCCGGCCCTCGGTCTTCATGCGCTCGTCGCCGGTCACCTTGCCGACCGCTTCCTTCGCCTTGCCCTTGATCTTGTCCGTGCGGCCCTTGTCAGCCATGACCAGTCCTTCTCGGGTGGGGAAAACAGTGACGTTGACAAACTAGGACGAACAGAGTCATTCCGCCTGTCGAGCGGTTTAGGGTGGAATTGTCTCGTCCCGCAGGACCGATCCGAGGGTGACCACCGTGTCGACGTCGAGCCGAGAGATCGCGGGTGCCCCGTGCTGGGTCAGTCTGCTGGCCCGGGACCTGGCTGCCGCGCAGCACTTCTACGCCGGTGTCCTCGGATGGGAGTTCCGGTCCAGTGGCCTCGGTGAAGGTTTCTCGGTCGCGCTCCACGAGGGACTGCCCGTCGCGGGGATCGGTGCGCCGGCCGAGCGTCCCGACATGCCGGTGGCCTGGACGCCGTACTTCGCCGTCGCGGACGCCGACCTCACGGCCGGGCGGATCCGTGAACGCGGGGCGACGATGGCCGTGGGCCCCCTCGCCTTCGTCACCGGACGGGCCGGCCTGGCCGCCGATCCCGCCGGGGCGGTCTTCGGGTTCTGGGAAGGGACGGTCGTACCGGACTGGTCGACGGGGCGTGGCAGCGCCCCGGCCCGGCTGGAGCTGCACACGCGCGACGCCGTCGAAGCCGCGACGTTCTACGGAGCGGTTCTGGACTGGGCCGGGGGAGGGTCGGCCTGCTGCGTGGCGTCGTACGAACATGATCATGTCGTCCTGCGGCAGGGCCACGACACCGTCGCACGCATCAGCGGCGGTGTGGTCGGCGAGGCACCGGACCCGGGGATCCGCCCGCGCTGGCACGTCAGCTTCCCCGTACCGGACCTGGAGAAGGCGATCGAGGCCACGCGCAGGATGGGAGGCGCGACCGCCGGCCCCGTGGGGACGTCCCGGACGAGCCGCTGGGTCGGCCTGACCGACCCCGACGGGGCGCGCTTCACGGTGGTCGCAGCTCAGGACGCCTTCTGAGAAGCGAGAGCGGGGAGAACCTTCTCGCGGTAGGCCGTGAAGAAGTTCTCCTGCTCCTGTCCGATCTGGCCGACGTACACCTCGTCGAACCCGGCGTCCACATACGCGCGGACTGCGGCCACGTGCTCCTCGACGTCCGACCCGCACGGTACGGAGTCGGCCGTCTGCTGCCGGGTGACGAGCTCGGTGGCCTGCTCGAAGTGCGCCGGTGTGGGGAGGATCTGGTTCAGTTCTCCGGGCAGCTGCTCGGTCGGCCACATGCGGTGTGCCGTGTCGACGGCCGCCTCCCGGTCCTGGTCCCAGCAGACCTTCAGGCCGCCGACGACGGGCTTGCCGGCCCCACCCGCCTCGCGGAACGACGCGATGGCCTCCTCGTCGGGGCCCATGGTGACGAAGCCGTCCCCGATGCGCCCCGCGAGTGCGGCGGCCTTCGGGCCGAAGCCGGAGACCAGGATTCCGGGCGGTGCCTCCGGAACGGTGTAGAGGCGGGCGTTGTCGACCGTGTAGTGCCGGCCCCGGTGGCTGGTCTCGCGGCCGGTGAACAGCTTCCGCATCACCTCCACCGCCTCTTCCAGCATGTCCGCCCGCTCGTCGAACGCGGGCCACCGGTCACCGAGGACGTGCTCGTTGAGCGCCTCACCGGTCCCCACGCCCAGAGTGAACCGACCACCCAGGAGCACGCTGGAGGTCGCCGCCGCCTGGGCGGTCACCGCCGGGTGCATCCGCACCGTGGGGCAGGTGACGAGCGTGGTGACCGGCAGTTCCACCGTCTGGGACAGGGCGCCGATCATCGACCACACGAAGGGGCTGCTCCCCTGCGCGTTGGTCCACGGGTGGAAGTGGTCGGAGATGGCCAGGCGGGTGAATCCCGCGTCCGCGGCCAGGCGTGCCTGGCGCAGGAGCTGGTCGGGGGTGAACTCCTCACAGGACAGGAAGTAGCCGAAGGACGTCATGCGTGTTCCCTTTCGTATCGGCCCCCCTGGGTCCGGCTACCCCGCCAGGCCCCCCGAATGCCCGCAGGACTCGCCGGTTCCTGCGCACGGCCGCGGGTAGGCGCTCCTCATGAGTGCGGGAGGAAGGTCTGTCATGAGCGCCAAGGAGAAGGCCAAGGCCAAGGCCGAGCAGATTGTCGGCAAGGCGGTTCAGAAATCGGCACACGTGCTGGGGAAGAAGAGCACAGAGGCCAAGGGGGCTGCTCTGGGGCTTCGCGGAAAGGCCCGGGAGCGCAAGGAGAAGGGAAAAGACTCCTTCAAGGGTTGACCCTTTTCCGGGATCGGTCGCCGTGGGCCGTGCATGCATGCCGACATCGCGGGCAGTGGCAGAGACACGACGCGTTACCAGACGTGTGAATGAGACGTGCGGGAAGGTGAATGTCATGGCCGGAGGCAAGAAAGCCAAGAACGTCGCAAAGACCGCCAAGGGCAGGGTGAAGGAGACGACGGGCAAGGCCGTCGGCAACGAGAGCCTAGAGATGAAGGGCCGTGCCGAGCAGGTCGAAGGCGACGCCAAGCAGGCGGCGGAGAAGGTCAAGGACACGTTCAGGCACTGACCCCGCCGGCCGGATTCACGGGCCGCGGCCGCCGGGCATGGGGGGGGGGGGGGGGGGGGGGGGGGGGGGGGGGGGGGCGGCCCCCCCCCCCCCCCCCCCCCCCCCCCCCCCCTCCGCATGTGCGGGTCGGCTCCGCCCCGTCGCCCGGGCGGGGGGCGTGGCGCTCAGCGCCCGCGTCGGCGCCGCCCGCGCCCCGCTGTCTCGTAAGCGTCCTCCTCATCCTCCTCGTCCTCCTGCGCCTCCTCGTCCACGGTGTCGGCGGGGCCCTCCTCGTCGATCTCGTCCTCGTCGTACTGCTCTTCCTCTTCCTCCGGCTCGTACTCCTCGTCCGGTTCGCCCTCGTCGTACTCCTCGTCGGGGCTGCTTCCCTCTTCCTCGTCCTCCTCCTCTTCCTCTTCGGGCTGTTCGGCCTCTTCTCCTCCTTCGCCTGCCTCGTCCTCGTCCTCGTCCTCGTCGAGTTCGGCCTCCTCTTCCTCGAGTGCCTCCTCGTGCGAGCGGACGACCTCGCCGTCACGGATCTCGCCGCGCCAGCCATCCGGCTCGTCGTCGGTGAGGGTGACGTGGCGGCGGAAGTGCTTCAGGTCCAACCGGAGACGGCGGCCTTGAGCCCTCCAGAGGTTGCCGGTCTTCTCGAAGAGGCCGGAGGGGTAGTACTCGACGGTGAGCAGGATCCGGGTGAGCGTAGGGCCCAGTTCGTGGAAGCTGACGCAGCCCCGGACGGACCCCTTGGCGCCCTCGGAGGTCCAGACGATGCAGTCGTCCGGGACCTGTTCCTGGACCGTCGCTTTCCAACTGCGGGTGGACGGACCGACTTTGACCTTCCAGTCGCTGGTCGTCTCGTCGCCCTGGGAGACGTTACGGACACCCTTGGTGAAGTCGCTGAAATCCTCGTACTGGGTCCAGTGGTTGTAGACCCTGCGGAGTGGAGCACCCACGTCGATCGTCTCGACGATGTTGGTGACCTTCTGAGTACCGCTCTTGCGCTTTCCCTTGCCGGAGCCGAACAGGTTCGACGCGGTGTCGGTGACCTTGTCCTTGAGCCCCCCCAGTGCATGGCCCAGCGTGGCCTTGACGGGGGAATCCCCCTTCAGCAATCGACCGCCGATGTCGGTGATCTTGCCGCCGTTGTCGGCCACGTCGTACAGCTGGTCGGTGACGTCCTCGAGTTTGTCCGTGGCCTTCTCGGCCAGTTGTCCGGTCTGCGCGCTGAGGAAGTCACCCAGTTCGCCGAGCAGTCGGTCAAGCCCGGATTCGGGCTTCTCGGAGCGTTCCTGGTCGCGGTCTCGGTCTTCGCGTGCCATGACCTACCTCCGCGTCGCCGGCTTGCGCGATGTCGTCTTCTTGGCCGCCGGCTTGCGCGCCGGCGCCTTCTTCGCGGGCGGCTTGCGGGCCGTGGTCTTCTTCGCGGCCGTCTTCTTCGCGGCCGTCTTCTTCGCGGCCGTCTTCTTCGCGGCCGTCTTCTTGGCCGTCGTCTTCTTCGCGGGCCCGGCTGACGTCTTCTTCGCTGCCGTGGTCTTCTTCGCGGGAGCCGCCTTCTTTGCGGGAGCCGCCTTCTTCGCGGGCGCGGTCTTCTTCGCGGGCGCGGTCTTCTTCGCCGCGCTGCGGCTCGACGCCGACCGCTTCGTGGGCGCGGCCTCGGTCTTCGTCGTTCTCGACGACGCCGACTTCTTGGCGGGCGCGGTCTTCTTGGCGGGCGCGGTCTTCTTGGCGGGGGCCGTCTTCTTGGCGGGCGCCGATTTCTTGGTAGGGGCGGTCTTCTTGGCGGGCGCTGACTTCTTGGGGGGTGCCGACTTTTTGGCGGGGGCGGTCTTCTTGGCAGGCGCGGTCTTCTTGGCTGGGGCGGTCTTCTTGGCGGGCGTGGACGCGGCGCGTCCTTCGGACGCCTTGCGGGAGCGGGATCCGGTGGTTCCCTGCCGGGAGCGCGATGCGGTGCCTCCGCCCGACCGTGAACGGGACTGCGTACCGGCGGACCGGCGTGCCCGTGGCTTCGGCTCGGCTTCGGGCTCCTCCTCAGGTTCTTCTTCCCCCTCCTCGGGTTCCTCTTCCTCGGGTTCCTCCTTCGCGGGTTCCTCTTCCTCAGGTTCCTCTTCCTCCTCTCGCGGCTCCTCTTCATCCTCGTCCTCGTCGTACTCGCCCTCGGGTTCCTCTTCCTCCTCCCACTCCTCGTCCTCGTCGTACGGCCCGTCCGCCTCGTCGTCTTCCGCCGTCTCCTCGGCCTCGTCGGCCTCGTCGGTCTCCTCCGCCTCCTCGGCCTCGTCGGTCTCCTCCGCCTCCTCGGCCTCCTCCTGATCCTTGCCGCTGCTGATGGACAGTGTCCGCTCGTGGAGGGAGTCGGCCAGGTCGGCGAGCTTGCGGTTGGCCGCCGCGGTGAACGCCTGCCGGCCGGCGTCCAGTGCCTCCCCCCTCAACTGCTCGCCCATCTCGGCGATCTGGGGCACGTCCTTGAGCTTGGTGAGCCCCTGCGTCACGAGCTGTCCCGGCTCGAGTCCGAAGCGGCGGCCCGCGAGATAGGTGGCCACGGTGAACGCGAGGCGAGCCTTTTTCGTCCGTCCCAGAAGGTAGCCGCCTGCCACGGCGGCTGCCAGGGCGACCTTGGTCGTGTCCTCCATGACCCCTGTCCCTTCACCGGGTGACTGCGGGCCCGTTCCGTCGCGCCGTGGAGTGTCCTTGGTCAGGTCCCGCGCGTCTGCTGGAGAGCGTGTGACGACGCCCCGTCGGGGGCGGTGGGAACGAGCCTGCTCTCCCGGACATGGCATATGTCCCGATATCATGAAATTCTAGCCTTAAGTTGCTGGACGTCTTGTGGAAGTGATCTATGGCCACAGAGGATCCCGATCGCCCCCGACGCGGTACGTCGCACACCGCGGGCGGGAAGCGGCCGTCTGCTCGGCGGAAGCCCGCGTCGAGCCGCTCGAAGGGCGTGGACGCGGGCTCGGCCATGAGGTCGGCCAGCGAGCAACTGGCTGGTCTGCTCGGCAGAGTTCCGGAATCCGTCTCCTCGCTCAAGCCCACCGGCGACGGGTGGGAGGCGCAGGTGGAAGTGCTGGAACTGGAACGGATCCCCGATACGACGAGTGTGCTGGCCAGCTACAAGGTGTCTCTCGACGGGGAAGGGACGCTGATCTCCTTCGAACGAACCCGCCGGTACAACCGAGGAATGATCGATCGGCCGTTCTGAGTTCGGTTCGGCCGCGGAAGGAGGCGCCATGACCATGGTGCCGCAGAGCGGCAGCGCCGTCAGCAGGGGTGGCGGCTCCACAGGCAGCCTTTACGACGTGCTGGAACTCATTCTGGACCGTGGTCTCGTGATCGACGTCTTCGTCCGTGTGTCACTGGTCGGGATCGAGATCATCAAGATCGACGCCCGGATCGTGGTGGCCAGTGTGGACACGTACCTGCGCTTCGCCGAGGCGTGCAACCGGCTCGACCTCGAAGCGGGCCGCAAGGCTCCGGCGCAGCTGCCCGAGGTCGTCGGCGGCATGGTAGAGGGAGGGGCCCACGGGAAGTCCAAGGGTGCCCTGACCGGGGCTGTCGAGGCCGTGACCGACTCTCTGAAGGGGAAGTCAGGCGGGGACGACGAGGAGCCCGAGGAGGAGCCGGAAGAGGAGGAGGCGGAGACGCCCAGGCGTCGACGGCCCGCCGCCCGCCGGGCGACGCGACGGGAGAAGGAGTGACCGATGGCCCTCTACGTCTACGCGATCACCGGAAAGCAGCACCCCCTCGACATCGACGATCTGAACGGCGTCGGCTCCGAACCCGGTCCCGTGCGCGCCGTCGTCTCCGGGCCGCTGTGCGCGGTGGTGAGCGACATCGACGAGGAGATCCGCCCCAAGCGCCGCGACCTGTTGATCCACCAGGAGGTGCAGGAACGCCTCATGCGCGGTGGCCCCTCCTTGCCGCTGCAGTTCGGGTACACGACCGCCGACGAGTCGACGGTCGAGCAGGCGCTTCTGAAGGACACCGACGGCTATCTCTCCAACCTGGAACGGCTCGGCGGGTGCGCCGAGTACCACGTGAGGGCGACCCAGGACGAGGAGGAACTGCTGCGGCAGATCCTGCGGGAGACGCCCGAAGCCCGTGACCTCAACGAGCGGATACGCGGCGGCGACCAGGATCCTCAGCTCCCGCTCGCCCTCGGCCAGTTGGTCGCCGCGCAGGTGCAGGAGCGGCAGCAGGCCCTGGCGGCCGGGCTGATCGAGGCGCTTGTGCCGTTCGCTCGGGAGCACACCGTCCGCCAGGCCTCCGGAGCCGACTTCCTCAACTTCTCGCTCCTGGTCGCCGACGACCGGCAGGAGGAGTTCCGCACGGCGGAGGCGAACCTCGCCCGCCAGATCGGGGACGGCATCGAGTTCCGGCTGAGTGGGCCCCTGCCGCCGTACAGCTTCGTGGAATGACGGTTGCTCGGAAGGAGGGACACGATGGGACTGCTGACCGCCCTGCTCACCCTTCCCGTCGCCCCGGTGCGTGGCGTGACCTGGGTGGCCCAGAGAGTGCTGGACAAGGCCGAGGAGGAGTACTACGACCCGGCTCCCGTCTGGCGGGAGCTCGGAGAGCTGGAGGAGCGCCTCGTACGGGGGGAGATCGACGAGGCGACCTTCGAGCTTCGCGAGGACGAGCTGCTCGACCGGCTCGCGGAGATCTCCGCATTCCGCGCGAGCACCCCATGACCGGGAATCGAGGACACCGCCGTGTCTGACCCCCTCCCCGACCGCTTCGGGACGGCACCTTCCAGGGCGTCACCGGTGCCGTACGGCCCGAGTTCCTCCGCGAACCTCGCGGACATCCTCGAACGCGTCCTGGACAAGGGCATCGTCATCGCGGGAGACATCCGCATCAACCTGCTCGACATCGAGCTGCTGACGATCAAACTGCGGATCCTGGTCGCCTCGGTGGACAAGGCGAAGGAGATGGGAATCGACTGGTGGGAGCACGATCCCTCGCTCTCGTCCAGGCACACCGGAGGGCCCCTGGCGGAGGAGAACCGCCGGCTGCGCGCGGAGCTGGAGGCGCTGCGGCGGGAACGGGGCGCGGACGAATCCCTGATCCCAGGGACGGATGCGGTGCTTGAGGTGGATGAGGTTCTCGAGCCGGAGGAGGAGTTCGAGGCGGACGAGGAGCTTGAGCCCGAGGAGCGTGAGGAGCCGGACGACGGCCCGGACGACAGGGCGGCGCCCCGCCGCGGAGCGGCACGACGTAGGCGCGGCACATGAGCGACCGCGAGCACCTCACCTACGTGTACGCCGTGGTGCCGGACACCCGGGAGCTGCGGGCGGTGCTGTCGGGCGTCCACGGGGTGGACGGGGCTTCGGTGGCCCTCCTCGGCGAGGACGCGCCGGCCGCGGGCGCGGGGGGACCTGATCTCGCGTTCGTCGTCAGCCGGGTCGCGGCGCACGCGTTCGACGAGCCCACGCTGAAGGCCCGCTTCGAGGACCTGGAATGGCTCGAGGCCGTGGCCCGCGCCCACCACGAGGTGGTGCAGACGATCGCCCGCCACGGCACCGTGCTCCCGCTGCGGCTGGCCACCCTGTACCAGGACGACGACCGCGCCCGCGAGGCACTGGCCGCCCAGCGGAACGTCTTCGCCGAGAGGCTCGCCCTGCTCCGCGACCGGAGCGAGTGGGGCGTCAAGGTGTACATCAGCTCCACCGGGGCAGCGGAGGACAGTGAGGGCGACGCCCGGCCCGCGAGCACCACGACACTCGGCCCGGGCAAGGCCTACCTGCGGCGACGCAGGGCCCAGCACACCGTTCAGGAGGACCGTTACCGGAACGCCCAGGACGCGGCCGGGCGCATCGAGGCGCTCGTCTCCCGGTTCACCACGCACCGCGTACGCCACCCCGCCCAGCGCGGAGCACTCGCGGGGCCCGAGGAGAACGTCCTGAACGACGCCTACCTGGTCCCGGACGACCGGGCCGAGAGCTTCCGCACCGCGCTCGCCGCGGTGGCTGCGGACGTCGACGGCGTACGCGTCGAGGTGACCGGCCCGTGGGCCCCCTACTCCTTCGCCATGCCTCCTTCGCCGGCCGATCCTCCCCGGCCGGACGCCGTACGGGACGGCCCCGTGCCATGAGCGTCGCCCGGTCCACGGAAGGGCTCCCCGGCCGCCAGGTCGCCCTCGTCGACCTGCTCGACAGGCTGCTGAGCGGCGGCGTGGTCCTCTCCGGCGACATCGTGCTCTCGATCGCCGACATCGACCTCGTCCGCATCTCTCTGCGCGCGCTGATCGTGTCCGTCGGTTCCGAAGCGGATCCGCTCGGCCCGCCCACCCGGGGACGACCATGAACCGGCCGGACCCGGCGCGCGGGGAGCGGGGTGACGACCGGGGTACGTCGCGGCCTCCCGATATGCCGCCTCCTGCCGGTACGCCGCGGCCTCCCGGCACGCAGCCCCCTCCCGGTCCGTCGTCCGCGGCCCTGGACGGCGTCGGTGCCGCCCTGGGCGACGCGTTCCGTCTCGTCAAGGCGCCTCCCGTCCCCGACGGCGAACCCCACCGTCCCGCGCACAGGATCCGCACCGACCGCGAGTCGGTCGAGGAGGACCTCCTCAAGCTCGTCCTCACCGTCGTGGAACTCCTGCGTCAGCTGATCGAGAGACAGGCGCTGCGGCGGGTCGACGCCGGCGACCTCACGGACGACCAGGAGGAGGAGCTGGGCGCCACCCTGATGGCGCTGCACGACGCGCTGTCCGACCTCTGCGCCGAGCACGGTTACACGCTCCAGGACCTCAATCTCGACCTGGGCCCCCTCGGTCCGCTGCTGCCGGAAAGCAACTGACGCACCGTCAATTGACGGTGTATCGATTATTGACGGTTCGTCAGGTCGGTTACAGAATGCGGTCACCCGACGGAGGGATCGCCCGTGCCTCGACCGCTGCGCGTCATCGCCGCCAGCTTCGCGCTGCTTCTCGTCACCGCCTGCAACTCCGCCTCCGGCGGCGGGAGTACCTCGTCCTCCTCCTCCGTACGCGGAGTCACCGCCGACACGATCAAGGTCGGTGGCATCGTCTCCATGACGACCGCCAGCGGCTACTCCAAGAAGGACACCGACCTCGGCGCCCGGGCCCGCTACGACCGGGCCAACACCGAGGGCGGGATCAACGGACGGAAGATCGAGTACCTGGGAGCCGAGGACGACGGTCAGGACCCCGCCAGGAACCTGGCCGCGGCGCGCAGACTCGTCCAGCAGGACGAGGTCTTCGCCGTCTCGCCCATGAGCTCGGTCACCTTCGCCGGGGCCGACTTCCTCGACGCGCAGAAGGTCCCGACGGTGGGCTGGGGCACGCTCCCCTCGTTCTGCGGGCCCGCGCATCTCTACGGCTTCAACGGCTGCCTCGTCCCGACGCCCGGCGGCACGCTCAACCAGACCTGGCCCGAGGGCCTCGCGGCCGTCCTCGGAGGTGCGCGCGGCAGGTCCGTCGCGCTGATCGCCGGTGACAACGACGCCGGAAAGTTCGGCATCCGCACCTTCACCCAGGGCTTCAAGGCGGCCGGCTTCCAGGTCGGGTACGCCAAGGCCGTGGTGCCGGCGACCTCGATGCCCAGCGACTGGTCGGCGTACACCAAGGAGATCCTGCGCTCGGGCCCCGGCGGCGGCGCGCCGCACGCCGTGGTCTCCGTGATGCAGACGCCGTACAACATCGGCCTGTTCACCGCGCTCAAGCGGTCCGGCTACAAGGGCGTCATCTCCGACCCGACGGACTACGACCCCGGGCTGCTCGCCAAGGACGCGACGAAGCAGGCCCTCGACGGGGTCCACGTGCTGCTGCAGTTCCAGCCCTTCGAATCGGACACCCCCGCGATGCGGCAGTTCAAGGCCGACATCAGGAAGGCCGCCGGTGGCAAGGACATACCCCTCAACATGCATATGCTCACCGGCTACATGAGCGCCGACCTCTTCCTCTCCGTCGCCGCGAAGGCGGGCAAGGACCTCACCGTCGAGTCCTTCCAGGAGGCCGCGTCCGGATTCTCCGACACCGGCACGCTCGTCGGCGACCGCGCGCTGCCCAAGGGGCAGAAGGAGAGCTTCGGCTGCGGTGCGCTCGTCCGGCTGAAGAACGGGCGGTACGAGGTGGCCGTCCCGTTCAGGTGCTACCCGCCGATCCCCTTCGGCTGAGGGGCGCGTCACGTGGGTGACCTGCTGGGCTTCGTCCTGAGCGGGCTGGTGTCCGGCGCACTGTACGCGCTGCTCGCGACCGGCCTCGTGCTGTCCTACTCCGCCTCCGGGCTCTTCAACTTCGCGCACGGCGCCACCGCCTATCTGTGCGCGCTGGCGTTCTACGAGCTCCACTCCGGCTTCGGCTGGCCGGCCGTCCCCACCGCTCTGCTCCTGGTGTGCGTGGTGGCGCCCGGCCTCGGCTGGGGCCTGGACCGGCTGATGTTCAGAAAGCTGGCCGCCGTCGGCGAGACGGCCCAGATCGTCGCGACGATCGGTCTGCTGGTGGCACTGCCCGCGGCCGGACTGTGGGCGGTCGAACTCCTGGAGCGGGCGGGCGCCCCGGTCCTGCCCGCCGAGAACCAGTTCGGGCTGCCGGGCGTCGGGCCGAGCCCCGCGGACTCCTGGCAGCCCTTCGACGGCGTGGGCATCGACTCCGACCAGCTGATCACCTGGATCGCCACCGCCCTCGCGGCGGCGGGCCTGTGGGTCCTGATGCGGCACACCCGGCTCGGCCTGCGGCTGCGCGCGGCGGTCGACAACCGCACGCTGACCGAACTGCGGGGCATCAGCGCCGACCGGCTGTCCTCGACCGCGTGGATGCTGTCGTCCGGTCTCGCGGGCCTCGCCGGTGTGCTCGCGACCCCGCTCCTCGGGCTCTCCGCCCACGACTACACGCTGTTCCTGTTCGTCTCGGCCACCGCAGCCGTCCTCGGGCGCTTCGCGTCGGTGCCGCTCGCCTTCGTGGGCGGCCTGGGGCTCGGGGTCCTGCAGAACCTCGTGGCGGGGTACGCGTCGTTCGCCGAGGGCATCACCGGCTTCCGCACAGCCGTGCCGTTCCTCATCCTCTTCGCCGGTCTCGTCGTCCTCGTACGGCGGCGGCGCCGCGCGGCGGGCACGGCGGCCGCGGACCCACCGCCGGTGGAGTACCTCGCCGGGAAGGGCTGGGGGCGCCGCTGGGGCGCGTGGCTGGTGGCCGGCGTGCTCCTGGGCGCGGCGTTCTACACCGTCACCACCCCCTTCTGGAGCGGGATCCTGACCCAAGGACTCGCGATCGGGCTCGTGTTCACGTCGTTCACGGTGGTCACCGGGCTCGGTGCGATGGTGTCGCTCGCCCAGGCGACGTTCGTGACCGGCGCCGCCCTGGTCGCGGGGCTGCTCATGAGCCACGGCTGGCCTTTCGTCGCCGCGGCGGCGGTCGGCACGGCGGCGGCGGCCGTGCTCGGCGCGGTGGCCGCGCTGCCCGCACTGCGACTCGGGGGCAGATCGCTGGCCCTGGCCACCCTGGCGCTCGCCTTCCTGGCGGATCAGGTGCTCTTCCAGCTCGGGTGGCTGCGCAACGGCGACACCGGCTGGGAGATCCCGCGCCCGGTGGCCGGACCGGTGGATCTGGGTGACGACCGGGCCATGGGGCTCGCGCTCGTGCTCCTCAGTGCGGTGCTCGTCGCCCTTCTCACCCGGCTGCGCGGCTCCCGCTGGGGCCGGGCCATGCTGGCGGTCCGCTCGGCCCCCGAGGCCGCCGCGGCCTCAGGGGTGTCGGTGGTGCGGACGAAACTCCTGCTGTTCACGGTGTCGGCGGGCATCGCAGGCTTCGGAGGGGTGCTCTACGCCTCGTACAACACCAGGATCACGGCCACGGACTTCACGGCGCTGACCGGCCTGGTGTGGCTGGCGGTCGTCGTCGCGGCGGGGGTCCGCAGGCCGCAGTTCGCGGTGGTCGCGGGGCTGGTCTTCGCGGTGGTCCCGCATCTGATGGCGACGTACGTGACGGAGTCCGCGCATCTGCCGGTGATCCTCTTCGGTCTGGCGGGGCTCGCGCTGGCGAATGACCCGGACGGCTACTGCGCGGCGCTGCCGTCGAGGCGAGCGGCCCGGCGCGCCACGAGGCGGGCGGCCGCGCCACCGGGAGGCACCGAAGCCACCGCTCGGGCGGACGACGGCCTGTCCGAGCCGCACCTCGCGCGGACGGCCTGGCCGTCCGCCGTCGCGGCCGGGGGTGTCGCCCCGGGACCGGGCTGCGGCCCCGGCGAGACGCCGAGCCCGAGCGCGCTCGAACTGAGCGGCGTCCACGCCGGGTACGGCGGCGCGCCCGTGCTGCACGGCGTGGACCTCGTGGTGCGCGGCGGTGAGGTGCTGGTGCTGCTCGGGCCCAACGGGGCGGGGAAGTCCACCCTCTGCCGGGTCGCCGCAGGACTGCTGCGGCCGGCCGGAGGCCTCGTGCGGGTGCACGGTGAGGACGCCACCCGCGACGCGGCTGTCACCCGGGCCCGCCGCGGGGTGCGGCTGGCTCCCGAGGGGCGGGGGATCTTCGCCGGGCTGTCGATCGAGGAGAACCTGGCCCTGCAGCTGACCGGGCCGGAGGACCGGGACGCCGTGTACGCGCGCTTCCCCGCACTCGCCGCCCGCCGCTCCGTCGCCGCCGGATCCCTGTCGGGCGGGGAGCAGCAACTCCTCGCCCTCGCCCCGCTCCTCCAGCGGCCGCCGGCGGTCCTCGTCGCCGACGAACCGTCCCTCGGTCTCGCGCCGCTCGTCGTGGACGAGGTCTTCCGTCTCCTGACGGAACTCCGCGACCACGGAACCGCGTTGGTGCTCGTCGAGGAGAAGGCGGCCGAGGTGCTCGGCATCGCCGACACCGTCGCGTATCTCGCGCAGGGCGAGATCGCCTGGTCCGGGCCGCGCTCCGAGGTGGACCGGGACCGGCTCGCCGAGGCCTACCTGGGGTCGGGAGTCCGCCGATGAGCCCCCCGCTGCTCCGCGCGACCGGTATCGACGTCCGTTTCGGCGGCGTCCACGCCCTGCGCGACGTGTCCGTCTCCGTCGGCCCCGGTGAGATCTGCGGCCTGATCGGGCCGAACGGCGCGGGCAAGACGACCCTCTTCGACGTGCTGTCGGGGATACGGAGGCCGGACGCGGGAACGATCGCGTACGACGGTACGGACATCACCCGCCGCTCCCCGGTCTGGCGAGCCCGGCACGGCATCAGGCGCACCTTCCAACGGCAGCAGCTCTTCGGTCAGTTGACGGTCGCGGACAACCTCGTGGTGGCACAGGACTGGCGGGGTGGGGTGCGGCCCGCGGCCCGCCGCCACCGGGAGCGGGCCGCCGCCGTGCTCCACGAGTGCGGGCTCGACGCGCTCGCCGGCTCCTACGCGGGCGGCCTGCCCGTCGGGCAGGCCCGCGTGGTGGAGCTGGCCCGCGCGCTCGCCGATCCGCCCCGGGTCCTGCTCCTGGACGAGCCCGCGTCCGGCACGACCGCCGAGGAGCGTCGCAGACTCGCCGCCGTCATCCGCCACATGGCGGACGAGGAGAACTGCGCGGTGCTGCTCGTCGAGCACAACGTGGCCTTCGTGATGGAGTTGTGCTCCCGCGTCGTGGTGCTCGACCTCGGCCGGGTCCTCGCCGAAGGGGCGGCGGCCGAGGTCCACGCGGACCCGGCGGTGCGGGAGGCGTATCTGGGCAGCGATCCGGGCAGGCCGGACTGAGGTGGAGCGGTGCTCGGCGCGCGTGCGCCCTTTCGGGTCGCGTGGGGCGGGGCGCCGTCGACAGGGGCGGATCCGGACGTCAGACTGTTCGCGGAGGTGACGCGGGTGGTGGAACCGGTGGAGATGCGCGCCGCTGTTCGGGAGACGTACGGTCCGGCCGACCTCGGTTCGATGCCGGTGTTCGCCGGAGGGTTCATCAACTTCGGGTACTGGCGCTCGATCGACCTCGCCGGACCGCTCACGGTCGACGACCGGGTCCGCAGCCAGGAGGACATGTACCGGCAGGTGCTCGACGCCGCCGGTCCGCTCGGCGGCCGGCGGATCGTCGAGGTCGGCTGTGGGCTCGGTGTCGGCTGCGCGCTCGCCCTGGGCGAGTACCGACCGGAGCGGGTGACCGGCATGGACATCCACCCGCAGCAGCTGGACCGAGCCCGCCGGAGGAACGCGGATCTGCTGGGGACCTCCCCGTCGGCGCTCCGGTTCGTCCGCGGTGCGGCGGAGGAGATGCCGTTCGGCGACGGCGAGTTCGACTGCGTCTACAGCGTCGAGGCCGCCCAGCACTTCGACGACATGACCGCCTTCACCCGGGAGGCGGCCCGGGTGCTGCGGCCCGGCGGCCGGGTGGTCGTCGCGAGTTTCTTCACCCCGGACGACGACCCGGACCACGGAACGCGGCTCGCGTCGTACCTGGAGACGTTCGCCGACGGGCTGGACATCGCGCGGCCCGTCACGCTCGTGACCGACGCGTTCACCCGGGCGGGCCTGACGGACGCGCGAGCCGTGTCCATCGGGCCGGACGTGTGGCAGGGCTGGGACCGCTGGCTCGCCGACCAGTGGAAGCCGGGAACCTGGCCGCGCAACTTCCTGAAGGCGTACGAGCAGCGGAACCTCGACTACTACCTCGTCACGGCCACCCGCCCGCAGGACTGATCCCCGGACCGGGCTCCGCCGGCGCGCGCCCCCGAAGCCGACACGGGGGCGCACTTGGCCTATACCAATCGACCCGGTCCCCGTAGTCTCCTCCGTGGCCAGCGGTACCCCCTTCCCCCACCCCGGTTGCGTGCTGGCGCGGGCGACACCGATCCCCAGAACTGCCCCGAGCAGCCGGGTTCCCCCATTCGCCGCCTCCAGGAGGATCACGGTGAACGTTCGCACGAGAAGCTCGGCCCTCATCTGCACCCTGGGACTCGTCACCTCCCTCGCTCTCGCCACGGCCTCCGCGGAGGACCGTGACGCCCGGCAGCCGGTCGCGAAGACCGCCACGGCCGCCACGGCCGCTCGGGCCGCAACGGCCGCCGAGTCCGCGGGAACCGCGAAGATCTCGCTCACCCACGTCGCCACGGCGCACCATCCGATCGCCGGTACCGCCGGCCCCGGCGGCACCGTCTGGATCGCCGAACGGGCCGGAACCGTCAGGGTGTTGGGACCCGACGGGCTCGGCGAGCCGGTGCTCGACATCTCCGCCGACACCACCACCGACGGTGAACGCGGCCTCCTCGGCATCGCGTTCGACCCCGCACGCACACACCTCTACCTCTCGTACACGAACCTCGAAGGCACCAGCACCATCGACGAGTTCGCCGTCCGGAAGGGCAGGATCCGCCCGGAGACCCGGCGCACCGTCCTCACCCAGACGCAGCCGTACGCGAACCACAACGGCGGCGACATCACGTTCGGGCCCGACGGGTACCTCTACATCGCGTTCGGGGACGGAGGCGCCGGAGGCGACCCGCACGGCAACGGACAGAACCTCGGCACACTGCTCGGCAAACTGCTGCGGATCGACCCGCGCGGAGGCACGCCGTACGCCATCCCCTCGGACAACCCCTTCGTCGGCGACCCGGACGCGAAGGACGAGATCTGGGCGTACGGGCTGCGCAACCCATGGCGGTTCTCCTTCGACTCGCGCACGGGCGACCTGCTGATCGGCGACGTCGGCCAGAACGACTGGGAGGAGATCGACTGGGCGCCGGCGCGGAGCAAGGGCGGCGAGAACTACGGCTGGTCCGGGATGGAGGGCAACCACCCCTTCCGGGGCGGCACCGAGCCGGCGAACCACACGCGCCCGATCCACGAGTACCCCCGCACCGGACTCGGCTGCGCGGTGACCGGCGGGTTCGTCTACCGGGGGACCGCGATCCCGGCCCTCAGGGGGCAGTACGTGTTCAGCGACTACTGCGACGGCACCATCCGCTCCCTCGCGCTGAAGAACGGCAGGGTCACCGGGGTGAACGACCTCGTCGTCAACGGGGGCGAGGTCATCTCGTTCGTGGAGGGCCGTGCGGGCGAACTGTACGTCCTCGCGCTGGGCGGCGACATCACCCGTATCGACCCGGCGTAGCCGACGGGTTGCGCCGCGGCCCGTCACGGCCCGGTGCCGTGCCGTGGCGGGCCGTGACGTGCGGCCTGTCGGTCGACGGGCGTTCATGTGACAACGGAGCCGAATCCGACCGGCGTTCGGCGGCGGGCGTGAGTCTCGTGACGCCCTTCGCCCCTCTCTCAGGACGGACACTCCGTGCTCGAAGAACGCGCTCCCCGGGAGCGTCGCCGCCTCGCCCCGATCAGCCTCGCCGTCGCCGGTGCCACGCTGCTCGCCGCCGCGACGCTGGCGGCTCCGGCCGCGCACGCCGCTCCGTCGGACGACATCCGCATCAACGAGGTGGTGACGACCGGCAGCGTCGACGACTCGATCGAGCTGTTCAACAAGGGCGCGGCCGCCGTCGACATCTCCGGCTGGATCCTCAAGGACGACGACGCGAGCCACACGTTCACGGTCCCGGCGGGGACGACGCTCGCTCCGGGGACGGCACGCGCGTTCGCCGTTGCGGCGGCGTTCGGTCTCGGTTCCGGCGACAAGGCCCGCCTCTACCTGCCGGGCGGCAGCACCCTCGTCGACAGCTACAGCTGGACCGCACACTCCGCCCCGTCCTGGTCACGCTGCCCCGACGGCACGGGCGCCTTCAAGAAGGCGGCCCTGACGCTGGGCGCGCCGAACGACTGCGGTTCGGGCGGCGGTACGAACCCGGTGTCCTGGCCCGGCGGCAGCTCCGTGGCGACGGTCGACGGGTCGAACGTCTTCGGCGAGGACCTCAGCGGCCTCTACCAGGAGGGCTCCGTCCTCTGGGCCGCCCAGAACTCCGGCACGCTGTGGCGTCTGGTCCGGGACGGCGCCGGCGGCTGGACCTCGGGCAAGACGCTGCGCTACCCCGGGGGGAGCGGCAGCCCCGACGGCGAGGCCGTCACCCTGACCGCCGCCGGTGCCGCGGGCGGCGCCTACGTCGCCACCGAGCGCAACGGCGACGCCTCCGGCACCAGCCGCCTGTCCGTGCTCCGCTACGAGGTCGCCACCGGCACCGGCAGCGCCCTGACCGCCACGAAGGAGTGGAACCTGACCGCCGGTCTGCCGGCCGTGGGCTCCAACCTCGGCTTCGAGGCGATCACCTGGATCCCCGACACCACCCTCGTCGCGGCCGGATTCAAGGACGAGTCGACCGGCGCGGCCTACGACCCGAACCGGTACGGCGCGCACACCGGCGGCGTCTTCCTCCTCGGCGTGGAGGGCACCGGCGCGGTCCACGCGTACGTCCTCCGGGACAGCGGTACCGCCACCCGCGTCGCCACCTTCGCCAGCGGCATGGCCGGCGTGATGGAGCTCCAGTGGGAGCCGCAGGCCGCCCGCCTGTGGATGGTCTGCGACGACACCTGCGGCGGTCTGCACAGGACGATGAAGATCGGCAGCACCGGCACCTTCGGCCCCGCGGACTCCTACCTGCGCCCGAGCGGCATGCCCGATCTCAACAACGAGGGCTTCGCCCTGGCCGGTGCCGACGAGTGCGTCGCCGGCACCAAGCCCGTGTACTGGTCCGACGACAGCAGCACGGGCGGCCACGCGCTGCGCAGGGGCACCATCGCCTGCTGACCCTCGTCCGGGGGGGGGGGGGGGGGGGGGGGGGGGGGGCCTGTCTTCGGGGGCCGCAAACTGGGGGGGGGGGGGTGGCGG
>NZ_JBVHZJ010000031.1:69693-102992 GCF_055574655.1 Streptomyces sp. NPDC029956
CCGCTCCCGCCCCCCCCCCCCCCCCCCCCCCCCCCCCCCACCCCCACCCCCCCCCCCCCCCCCCCCCCCCCCCCCCCCCCCGGGCCCCGCACGTCGGATCAGGCGCGCCCGGTGGCCGCCGCCAGCGCGGTCCTGACCTCCTGGGCCACGCGGGCCGCGTCCTCGGCGTTGTTGACGATGTCCGTGTGGTTCATGTCGATGACGAGGACGTCGCTGGCCGAGTAGTGCTTGTGCACCCAGTCGTCGTAGCCGGACCACAGGATCCGGTAGTACTCGACCAGGTTCTCGTCCTGTTCGAAATCGCGGCCGCGCAGCCCGATGCGGTGGAGCACGGTCTCGAAGTCCGCCTTGAGGTAGACCATGAGATCGGGAGCCTTGCGGTAGGGCAGGCCGTCGATCTCCCGCATCATCTCGTCGAGCAGCCCTTCGTACACCTGCATCTCGAGGGAGCTGATCCGTCCCAGGTCGTGATTGACCTTGGCGAAGTACCAGTCCTCGTAGATGGACCGGTCGAGGACGTTGTCCCCCCGCTTGTACGCCTCCTTGATCGCGGCGAAGCGCGTCTGGAGGAAGTACAGCTGGAGGAGGAACGGGTACCGCTTCGCCTGGATCTCCTCGGGGCTCGCCGTGTAGAAGAGCGGCAGGATCGGGTTGTCGTCCACGCTCTCGTAGAAGACGTCGCTGCCCAGCTCCTTGGCGATCAGCTCGGCCACACTCGTCTTGCCGATTCCGATCATGCCGCCGACGCAGATCACGGACATACCTCACTTCTCCCTGGGGGTCTTCTGTAGCGTGGGCGGGTGAGCCGGGTGAGCTGGGTATCCCGCACCAATGAGACGCACGCCGGCGGTCACCCGATTCCCTGGGATCTTTGTGATCAGCGTCATGTGGTCCCGTCCGGACCGCGGCCCTGGGGCGGGGTCGCTGTCCTGGACCGGCCTGACCGTTCCGCGGCCGTCGCGCGCAGCGACGAGCCGCGGCCCTTGAGGCCGCCCTGAATTTTAGATGACGAATGCGCCCCGGACGGGCCGGAGCGCGAGTGCCCGCCTCGCCGCCCCGAAGGCGGTGCGCCGCCCCGGTGCGCTACGGCGTGAGCCAGCCGCGCAGCAGCCTGCTCACGGCGGGCATCGCCACGTATGTCATGAGCACATTGAACACACAGGCGACGACCGCGCTGCTGAGCAGGAGAGGGAGACCGGTCAGCCGGGGGACGAGGAGGAGGCTTCCCAGGACCGAGATCGGGTAGATCGCCAGGGTCGCGCTGATCGCCATCTTCCACCGGGGCGGTGCCGGCCGGGTCGAGCCCGGCTTGGCGAACCAGGTCTCCATGCCGGTCAGCGTGCGCCGGGCGATCTCCGTGTGGTGGTGCCCCTCGCAGTCGGCGAACCAGGCCGCCCGCTCCGGAGACTCCTGCCAGGCCCGGCACGCCGCCCCGTCCCGGAAGCGGTGAACGAGGAACCACGGGGCGTCACCCCCGGAGGAGCGGAAGAGGCCGTGCCCGAGATGCCCCGGGAAGGCGGCCGCGCTGTCGAGGATGCCCCTGGCCCACAGTTCGAAGGCCGCTTCGTGGCCGGGCTCCACCCGGCGGGCTATGAGGAGGGTCACCTCGCCGGTGTCGGCGGGGACGGTGGCGTGCTCGAGGTTGATCGCGGTCACAGGTACTCCATCCGATCTCACCGCGCCCGGCCGTACTCTACGCATGCGCCGCGAGGAGCGACGCGCGGCTCCCTCGCCGGGCGGGCCGCGGCGCCGCAGGATCCCGCCGTGCCCTCTCGTGCGAGACCCGGCCGACGTCTCCGGAGCGCAGCCTGCACCGGGTTCCCGGCCCCGCGGAGAGCGAGGAGGACCGGGCCCAGGCCCTGTCGTCGCACTCCCGCCGTCGCCCGAAGGGCGGCTCCCGCGGCGTCAGGCGCTCGGCCTCGTGCCCGGGCCGGGCGCAGTCGGCGCCCGGCCCGGACCCTCGGGATCAGGACCTCTCGGCGGCCAGTTCGGCGCGCACCTCACGGGCGGCCGCGACGAGGTTCTCCAGCGAGGCACGCGTCTCGGCCCAACCGCGGGTCTTCAGGCCGCAGTCGGGGTTCACCCACAGGCGCTCGGCGGGGATGGCCTCCAGTCCCCTGCGGAGGAGGGCGGCCGCCTCCCCGGTGCTCGGGACGCGCGGGGAGTGGATGTCCCAGACGCCGGGCCCGGCCTCGCGCGGGTAGCCGTGCTCGGCGAGTTCGTCGGCGACCTGCATGTGGGAGCGGGCCGCCTCCAGGCTGATCACATCGGCGTCGAGCTCGTCGATCGCCCGGACGATGTCCCCGAACTCGGCATAGCACATGTGGGTGTGGATCTGCGTGTCCGGCCGCACACCACTCGTGGTGAGACGGAAGGACTCGGTCGCCGAGGCCAGGTAGGCGGCATGCTCGGCCGTCCGCAGCGGCAGCGTCTCGCGCAGCGCCGGTTCGTCGACCTGGATCACCGAAGTCCCCGCCGCCTCCAGGTCGTTCACCTCGTCGCGCAGGGCGAGTGCCACCTGACGGGCGGTGTCCCCGAGCGGCTGGTCGTCCCGTACGAAGGACCAGGCGAGCATGGTCACCGGACCGGTCAGCATGCCCTTGACCGGCTTCGAGGTCTGCGCCTGGGCGTACGTCGTCCAGCGCACCGTCATCGGTTCGGGGCGGGAGATGTCCCCGGCGAGGATCGGGGGCCGGACGTAGCGGGTGCCGTACGACTGGACCCAGCCGTGCAGGGTGGCCAGGTAGCCGGTGAGCTGCTCGGCGAAGTACTGCACCATGTCGTTGCGTTCGGGCTCGCCGTGCACCAGGACGTCGATCCCCGTCTTCTCCTGGAAGGAGAGCACCTCGCGGATCTCGTCCCTGATCCGCTCCTCGTAGCCGGCGGCGTCGATCCGGCCGGTCCGCAGATCGGCCCGCGCGGCGCGCAGCTCACTCGTCTGCGGGAACGAGCCGATGGTCGTCGTCGGCAGCAGCGGCAGGCCCAGCTGGGCCCGCTGGGCCACGGTCCGTGCTGCGTAGGGCTGCGACCGCCGCCCGTCGTCATCGGTGACGGCCGCGGCACGGGCCCGTACGGCGGGGTTCCGGGTGAGGGCGGACCCGCTCCGGGACGCCAGGTCGGCGCGGTTCGCGGCGAGTTCGGCCGTGATGGCGTCGGTGCCCAGGGTGAGCCCGCGCGCCAGGACGGCGATCTCCGCGGTCTTCTGCCGGGCGAAGGCGAGCCAGCGGGCGATCTGCGGATCGATGCCCCGCTCGGCGGTGGCGTCGAGCGGCACGTGCAGGAGGGAGCAGGAGGCGGCGACGTCCACCTGATCGGCGAGCCCGAGGAGGGTACCGAGGGTTCCCAGGGACTTCTGGTAGTCGTTGATCCAGATGTTGCGTCCATTGACGACGCCCGCCACCAGGCGCTTGCCGGGCAGCCCGCCGACGGCGGCGAGGTCCTCCAGGTTGGCCGCGCCCGATTCCGTGAAGTCGAGGCCGAGCCCTTCGACCGGTGCCTTGGCCAGCACGCCCAGGGCGTCGCCGAGCCGCCCGAAGTAGGAGGCGACGAGCAGCTGGGGCCGGTCGGTGGCGGTACCGAGGTCGCGGTAGGCGCGGGTGGCGGCGTTGAGCTCGGCCGGTGTCCGGTCCTGGACCAGCGCCGGCTCGTCCAGCTGCACCCACTCCGCCCCGGCCGCGCGGAGGTCGGCGAGCACCTCCGCGTACACCGGCAGCAGCCGGTCCAGCAGGGTCAGCGGCTCGAAGTCCGGGGCCACGCCCGGTGCGGGCTTGGCGAGCAGCAGGTAGGTGACGGGGCCCACGAGGACCGGGCGGGCGCAGTGGCCGAGGGCGAGCGCCTCCCGCAGCTCGGCGACCTGCTTGCGGGAGTCGGCGGTGAAGACCGTGTCAGGTCCGAGCTCGGGCACGAGGTAGTGGTAGTTGGTGTCGAACCACTTGGTCATCTCCAGCGGTGCGATGTCCTGGGTGCCGCGGGCCATCGCGAAGTACCCGTCGAGCGCGTCCGCCGCGACGGCGGCACGGTGCCGGCCGGGGACGGCGCCGACCATCACCGTGGTGTCCAGGACGTGGTCGTAGTACGAGAAGTCACCGGTCGGAACCTCGTGGAGGCCGGCGTCGGTCAGCTGCCGCCAGTTGGACCGGCGCAGCCCGGCCGCGGTCTCCCGGAGCGCGCCGGCGTCGACACGGCCCTTCCAGTACCCCTCGACGGCCTTCTTCAGTTCGCGGTTCTCCCCCTGGCGGGGGTACCCGTACACGGTGGCTCGTACCGCCGCGGCCGCGGGCTTCGGTGTCACGGAACTCTCCTTCGCGAGATGTGTCCTGAGCGCCCCGGAGACGGGACGTGGACGCGAAGGAACGGACAGACCGGCGGACCACGACGCGGGGATGCCGCACGTGCCGCTCGATATGCGCGCCGACCCGCCCACGAGGTCACCGGGATCTCCGCACACGGAATCGTCCGCGTGCGGGCAACGGGCAGGTCTTCGGACTCGCGGGCACGCTCTCCGGATGCGACCGGAGGACACCTACTGGCCGTCGCTTCCCAGACCCGTCCGGGCCCAGTGCGTATGACGGCGGTCGTTCCCGCTCACCGCTGCGGGGCAGTCCCGGATTCCCACCGGGTTCCCTCTTGCGACGCATCCCGCCTGGCGGACGGGGCGAACCAGCTGCACGGCCACCTTAGGCGGACGAGGGCCGACCGCACACCCCTGACCGCATACCGGAACGCGACGACCGCACTTCGGCCACCCCTGGGTCGGACGGCTGCCGGACGGACGGGCCGGCAGGTCTCAGCGGTGCAGGTGCCGCTGCCAGTCCTGCGGGACGCGGTCGGCCGGGCCGGGGGCCGGCTGGTCGGCCGGGTGACCGTCGGGCGGGGCGAGGGCGGGGCCGGCGTCGTACAGGTCGTCGGTGGCGTAGTTCCAGAACCAGCTCTCGCCCGGCTCGAAGCTCTGGACGAGGGGATGCCCCGTGGACTTCCAGTGGGCGGTGGCGTGTTGGGCCGGAGAGGAGTCGCAGCAGCCGATGTGGCCGCACTCGGCGCAACGCCGCAGGTGGAACCACCAGCCGCCCACGCTGTCGCAGTCCACGCAGCCCGGGCCGCTGGGCGGGACGCTCGGGTCGATGCCCTCGATCTCGGTCATGTGCGCTCCTCGGCGGTGTCGGTGGGACGGACGGTGTCGGACCCGGACGCGGAGTCCGCTCCGGTGTCCGCCTCCGGTTCGGAAGCCGTCTCGGGGGCGGTCAGCGGCAGCAGCACCTGGAACCGGGTGTCGCCCGGGACGGACTCGACCTGGAGGCTTCCGTGGTGCTTGCTCACGACGATCCGCCAGGAGATGTCGAGGCCGAGGCCGGTGCCCTCGCCGACCGGTTTCGTCGTGAAGAAGGGGTCGAAGATCCGGCTGCGGATCTCCTCGGGGACGCCGGGGCCCGTGTCGCGGAACTCCACGAGCAGCCGGTCGCCCTCCCGGGCCGTACGGACCGTCAGGGTGCCGTCGCCGCCGTCGCTCCCGATGGCGGACACCGCGTTGTCGATGAGGTTGGTCCACACCTGGTTCAGCTCGGCCGGGTAGGCGGGCACGTCGGGGAGGGAACGGTCGTAGTCCTTGACGACGCGCACCCGGGGGCCGATCTTGCCGGTCAGCATCAGGAGCGTGCTGTCGAGGAGTTCGTGGACGTCGACCTCGCGGTGCGGGGCGCGGTCGAGCTGTGCGTACTGCTTGGCCGCGTCCACCAGGTGCGAGATGCGGTTGGTGGAGTCGTCGATCTCGTCCATCAACAGCTCTGTCTCGACCGTGTAGTTGAGCCAGCCGACGGCGCCCGGCAGCACGTCGTCGGCGACGGTCGCCGCCACCTGCTCCAGCCAGTCCGTGTCCAGACCGGCCTGGACGAAGGTGGGCGCGATGCGCCAGCCCTCCGGGATGCCGTGGTCCTCCAGCCAGTCGGCGAGCTCGTCCTCCCGGTCGGACGCCTCCAGCGGGCTGAGCACCGGTGCCTTGGCGACCCGTTCGGCGGTGCGTTCCTGGATCTCGATGAGGTCGGCGAGCGCCTCCCGGGAGTAGGGGCCCTTGGCGATGACGGACAGCTTGTGCCGCATCTTGCCGACCCGCTCCCGGAGCGCCGCCGTGGCCCGGACGGCCGCCGCGGCCGGGTTGTTGAGCTCGTGGGTGAGTCCGGCGGACAACGAGCCGAGCGCGAGGAGCCGTTCACGCTGCCCGATGGCGCGCTGGGCGTTCTTGGAGCCGAAGAACAGACCTTCGAGGAGGTGCAACGCCATGGGGAACCACTCGGCCATGAAGTCCGCGAACGACTGCGCGGGCATGACGAAGAACCGGGTGGACTCGGTCACGCGCATGGAGTTGTTGTACGTCTGGGGCACGCGGTCGCCCAGATACGCCTGCATGGCCCCGGCGTACACACCACGCTGCGAGGTGCGGCTCACTTCGACGTCGTCGCCGCCGACCCGGCGGTACAGGACGACGGTTCCCTCGATCATCACGTAGAAGCAGGTGGCGGGGTCGCCCTCGGTGTAGATGGGGCCGGGCCCGAACCGCTCCACCCGTCCCTCGGCGCACAGCCGGGAGAGCTGCTCGGGCGAGAGCTTCTCGAACAGGAACAGCGAGCCGATCTCGTGCTGGTCGCAGGGCATGACCTCGCCGCCTTCGCCTGCGTCGCCCCTACCACCGCGGTCCACGTCCTGTCCGCCCACGTCCTGTCCGTCCCTGCCCTGCCCGCTCATGACTGCTCCAGATACCGGTGGACGAGCATCACGGCCATGGCTCCCTCTCCCACGGCGGAGGCGACGCGCTTCGCGGACTGGGCGCGCGCGTCGCCCGCCACGAACACCCCGGGGACGTTCGTCTCCAGGTGGTACGGCGGCCGGTCCAGGGCCCACTCCGCCGGTGGCCGCCCGTCCGGCGTGAGGTCCGGTCCCGCCAGGATGAAGCCGTGCTCGTCGCGCAGCACCGTGCCGTCGAGCCAGTCGGTCAGCGGGGCCGCCCCGATGAAGACGAACATCCACTGGGCGTCCACGACCTCGGTCGCGCCGCTCACGGCGTCCCGCAGGGTCAGCCGCTCCAGGTGCTCCTCGCCGTGCGCCGCCTCGACGACCGTCCGGGGCCGGACGGTGATGTTCGGCGCCTCGTCGATCTGCTGGACCAGGTAGTACGACATCGACGCCGTCAGCGACTCCCCGCGCACGAGCAGTGTCACCGACTTCGCGCCCCGCGCCAGGAACACCGCGGCCTGCCCGGCGGAGTTCGCGCCGCCGACGATGTACACGTCCTGGCCCTCGCAGGAGGACGCCTCGGTGAGGGAGGAGCCGTAGTAGACACCGCGCCCGGTCAGGTCCTCGCAGCCCGGTGCCAGGAGCTGCCGGTAGGACACCCCGGTCGCGAGGATGACGCTGTGGGCGGCGACCTCGGTGCCGTCCGAGAAACGGACGACACGGGCCGCGCCGTTCACCTCCAGGCCCGTGACCTCCCGGGCCGTGAGGATCTCGGCACCGAAGCGGGTGGCCTGGCGGCGGGCGCGTTCGGTGAGCTGCCCGCCGGAGACACCGTCCGGGAAGCCGAGGTAGTTCTCGATCCGGGAGCTCTGGCCGGCCTGCCCGCCGGTCGCCGAGCGCTCGACCAGCACGGTCCGCAGCCCCTCGGAGGCCCCGTACACCGCCGAGCCGAGCCCGGCCGGGCCGCCGCCGATGACGACGAGGTCGTAGAAGTCGGCGGTCGGCGTCGTCGCGAGCCCCACCCGGGCGGCCAGCTCGGGTGCGTCCGGTTCGACCAGGGCGGTGCCGTCCGGCGTGATCACCAGGGGCAGCCGTCGGCCGTCGGCCCCGGCGGCGTCCAGGAGACGCCGTCCCTCGGGCTCGTCGGAGGAGTACCAGCGGTACGGCACCTGGTTGCGGGCCAGGAACTCGCGTACGGACGAGGAGCGCGCCGACCAGTGGTGACCGACCACCTTGGTCGCGGGCACCGGCCGGTAGTCGCTGGCGCGCCAGGCCGCCAGGAGGTCGTCCACGACGGGGTAGAGCTTCTCCTCCGGCGGGTCCCACGGCTTGAGCAGGTAGTGGTCGAGGTCGACGACGTTGATCGCGTCGATGGCCGCGTTGGTGTCGGCGTACGCGGTCAGCAGGACGCGCCGGGCCCCCGGGTACACGCCGAGGGCCTGCTCGAGGAACTCGATGCCGTTCATCTGCGGCATCCGGTAGTCGGCGAGGATCACGGCGACGAGGTCGCCCCGCAGCTTCAGCTCGCGGAGCGCGTCGAGGGCGGACTCGCCGGATTCGGCGCGCACGATCCGGTAGCCGCCGCCGTAGCGGCGCCGCAGGTCGCGGGCGATGGCGCGGGACACTCCCGGGTCGTCGTCCACCGTCAGGATGACGGTCCGTGCCGCGTCGGTGACCTGTGCCATGCGTCTCCGCCCTGCTCGCCTCGGACGGCCGGCACGGCGGCTGCCGACGCCGGCTCCCGCCCATCGTAAGTTCGATCCCGGGGGACCGCTCCGGATGGCGACGGCCCGTGCACCGCCGGCGGCCGTGCGCTACGGACCTCCGGATACGGGTCGGGCGGAGCGCGGGCGTCACGCCGCGTGCCACACGGACCAGACGGAATGCGGCGACAGCGATGCCTCGACGGTCTCCAGCCGTTTGCGCCACCCGCGAAGGCCCAGCTCCTCGGCCAGGACGACGGCGGGGGCCACGCCCCACCGCAGGACCGGTACGGTCTCCGCCTCGGCCCAGGGGGCCAGCGCGGAGCGGGCGGCCTGCGGTACGGAACCGCCTGCTCGGAGTGCGGTCGCACCCTCCAGCACGGCGATGTCGCAGATGTCGGCGCCCCGCGCCCGCAGAAGCCCGAGGAGGCCTCGGGTGTACGTGTCCGCACCGGCGGCGAAGCAGGCGTAGGCGCGGGCCAGGGTGAGCACCGGGTCGGGTGCCCAGGCCTGGTCCGCCTGCAGGAGACGCCGGGGATCGTGCCCGCTCAGACGCCCGAGCGACACGAGCGCGTCCCATTCCGCGTGAGCCATGGTCGAGAGGGGTTCCACTCGGGTCGCGCCTCCGTCGCTGTCGAGCGCCAGGGGGAGCGAGGGGTGGAGGGGGAACGTCACGCCGACGCCGGACAGCGACACACAGGTCCCCCACGTGGATCCCTCGGGATGCGCGGTGAGGAGCCAGCCGTCCGATCCGGGCAGCGGCTGCGGCGGGATCGCGCCGGGGTGGTCCCCGTGGAGTACGGCTTCCGCGGGGCGGGGGCCGGACCCGAGAACGGAATACCCCGGAAGGTCCTGCCAGACGTCGGCGCGGATGCCCACGCGGAGGGGTACGAGGCCGTTCCCGACGGTGGCAGGCAGATGGACGTCCTTCTCGATTCCCTCGAACACCTCGACCATGTCGGACCAGGACCCCCAGGGGAGGTCGACTCGCACCTCGACATGGCCGGGCCGGACATCGACCAGCGGGTCCCGCTCGATCTCCCGGACGGTCCTCTTCTCCCGCCCCACGGTGATGCCGGGGGTGTTCACGAGCGAGCCGACCAAGGGCTCCGGACCTCCGTCCGGGAGCACGAGACGAACGGCGGTTCTGCGGAACTCCGATGATTCGTGTATGGCCACCGACGCGCCCTCCGGTGCGGTGGTGGCGATACGCGACGCGAGCCGCACGAGCCGCTCCCGGTCGTCGTACCGTCCGGAGATGTACAGCCCCCCGTTCTCCCTTGTGACGTCGATCCCGCTCGGTGATTCCGGTGGAATGTCCAGCACGTTCTTGCCGATGTTCCGTCCGGCGGCGTCGACACCTTCCACGAAGACCCACGCGGCGCCGTCGTCCCCCGCGCTCCACGTGGATCTGCGGGTGCTCTCCCCTGACTGGGCCTTGCGGAGGGTGAAGACGACCTCGCGGTCGCCGCCGTCGAGGCGAAGCCGGCGTTCGGCCGGTTTGCGCCAGGAGGAAGGGCTCTTCAACTGGCACATCACGCTGAGGCTTGTCGCATGCGGAAGCCGATTCTCGAAGGGCACCTGTACCGCCTTGCTCGGCGTCTCGGGAGCCACTCGGCGCCAGAAGGTCGGACCCTCGACCTGGACGACGATCGCTTCCACGTCCCGCACGGCCGAGGCCGGCTTCACGGCTATGGACAGGAGCGCGGCCGGGGTCGGCGGTAGATGGAGCGGCCACACGCTCCGTGCCGTACCGGCGCCGTACACCTGCACCCCGGGCTCCTGACGGATGCGGGGCTGCTGCGCCCACGCGGTCTCCTTCACCGCCGGCCCGACGACCTCGGTCACCGCTTTGCGAAGGTCGATGCTGACATCACCGCTGTCGAAGTCCAGATCGAGAATTCGGGGGGCCGGATACCGTGTGTCGATGGCCTCCAGCAGTTTGCTCAGGAAGAGGCCGCGGCCCTCGACCTCCACCGACAGTTCGCCCTGCTGGCACGCGAAGCAGAAGACCAGCGTGTTCTCGGCCTTCGCGTTGAAGCCCGCGAAAGGCATTCCCGCCGCGACTTTGGAGCGTGCGCTCTCGCTGTACGGCACGTTCTGGCAGCCGTCCATGATCAGCAACTGTTCAGGGAACGACATGGAGAGGAACAGCTCGATGTGCTCCTCCACGGCGAGATTGGAGAAGACGTCGAACTCTCCGAGCGACGCTTCCTTGGTGATGAAGAGCCGCTTGGTGGACGGGTCGTAGATGCCGTGCCCCACGAGGAACACGAACAGATGACCGCCGGTCTGAGCGCGAAGTCTGGCGACGGAGTTCCCGATCTCGCGCGCCGTTGCGTCGCGCCAGGGAATCTCCGGTCCCAGCGATTCGAGCAGTGACCGGCTCGTCTCCGTCGGTTGCGCGTTGAGAATGATGTGATCGTCAGGAACGCCCGCGTTCCGTAGCCAGTTCACCGCTTCGCAGGCATCCCGTACCGCACCGCCGAGATCCTGGATGTGTGGATCGTCGTACGCGTCGATCCCGACGACCAGCGCCCAGCTGTCCGCGTATGAGCTGGTCATGGCCAGTGCTTACCGATCAAGTCGTACGTCTTCTTGTGGGACCAATAGGCGCTGTGCGATTCGGGGAACGGGACACCTGCGTCGACCTCTTCGTCGAAGATCCCGCCCACATCCGGGAACGCGGGGGCCGCGCGGAACGACAGGAAGTCGGCCGGGCTGTAGATGTTCAGCCAGGGAGTGAAGGGCTTCGTGTTCGGACCGGGCCGGAGAGAGACAAGAGAGTCCAGAAGATACAGATAGGGAGCTTGTGATCCGACGGTCACCAGCAGATCGACGTGCGGGGCGTCGGCGCCGGACATCAGATCCACCATCGCTATCCCACCGAGGCTGTGACCCACGACCACGACGGGCCCGTTCGCAGGCAGGTCCGAGATGGCCGTCGCCAGGAACTTCCGGACGTCTTCCCCGCGACGTATGTAGAACGCCACGTCGCGAATGAAGTCGGAGAACGGATCCATGAGCTTCGCCCGGTTCTCCCTGACCACGGAATTGCCGATGCGCGCTGCCAGAGGTCCGAGCGCCTTCCCGATCGTCTGCGTGAAGACGCTCCGGGTGGGAGTGCCGGACACCGCCTCGCCGACCGCACCGACCAGCTTCGTGCGCTGCTCGCCGGAGAGAGCGACGGGCGAAAGACGTGGAGGCCTGGCCGTGCGGTGAGCGTGCAGCACACAGGCGACGACGGATCGGGAGACGGCCCCGAGCAGTCCTGCGTTGCTGGCGTCTCCCACCGCTCCCGCGGCGTCGACCAAGGCCTCTGAGCCACGTACGAACGCCAAGGCCGAGCGCATCTCATCGACTTCGACCCCTGCGGCCTCCAGCGCCTCGGGCGCCACCTTGGCGTCGCTGAGCAGTTGTTGGAGCTCGACCGCCACCGTCTTCGCGTTGACCACCATGCCCGTCCGTGCCGGCGGTGCGGCGGCGAGCATCCGTAGTTCGAGCAGGGGATCGTCGATCAGCAGCCCCCAGGTGGCCACGTCGGTGACATCGCCGGAAGCCTCACCCTCTGCTGCCGCACGCGTCTGCGCCGAGGACGCCGGCAGTATGGGCGTCACATCGAGGTCGGCAGGGCCGATCTCCTTGCCCCACTCGGGGCCGACTACCGATATCGGGGACTGGGACAACCTCTTCACGCCCGCGCCGACCTTGTCGAGCGTGTCTTTGAGCCCCTCCCGAACCCCCGTACCATGCACGAATACCAGTGAGCCCTCCATCACGCACGCCTCCTGGGCATCTGACGGGCATCTGACGGGCATCTCACAGGCGCCGGAGTGAGCCTGGGCGTCTGGAACAGGAATATGCGTCCTCTTCCAGCTTGCGACCCTCGGCACCCTCTGTCCATTGCGCCGGGCGCACTCGGCCGCGCCCCGGGCTCCCTCTACGGGCCGGGGAGCGGGGGGTAGAGTTGATCTCGTTCCTGCCCAGCTGCTCGACACCGATAGAGGTGGGCGAAGTGGTGGAACGCAACACATTTGCACTGGAAATATCCGGCGGTGAAGGCCGGTATTCGGTCAGTGCGACGTCAGGAACCGCTGACTCCGTCAGCGTTGATGACGTCTCGTTGGACGTGGAAAGCATCCGCGAGCGGTCCGGGACACTCCAGGAGGATGCTCGGCCCGTTTCGATGAGGAGCGGATCGCCGAAGACCGCTGTCGCCCTGCGGGGCCGGTACGCGCGCGCGATCGGCGATGAGCTCTTCGGAGCTCTCTTCCCCGGTGAGGTGGGTGGTCTCTACGCCCAGCGGCGACAGCAGGCCGCCGCGCGGGGAGAGAACCTTCGGATGATGCTCCGTATGGGCGCCCCTGAACTGACCACTCTGCCCTGGGAGTTGATTCACAACCCGGACTTCGGCTTTCTCTGCCTCGCGGACGAGGTCGTGCGGTGTGTCGACCTGACCGGTCTCCCGCTCGGGCCGCCTCCGACGCACCTTCCGGTCCGTGTCACCGGAATGGTGTCCGCGCCCCCGTTCGAGCGATCCTTGAACGTCAAGGCGGAGGAGCGCAATCTGCGAAAGAGCCTGCACCGCCTCACCGAGCGGAAGTTCGCCCGGCTGCGGTGGGTCAACGCGGTCAACTGGACCACTCTGATGAACGAGTTCACCGCGGAATCCGGTGGATGCCATGTGTTCCATTACGTCGGCCATGGTGCGTACGACTCCGAGCAGGAGGCAGGCGCCCTCATCTTCAGCGACGAGCTCGGCCGCAAGCAACTGATCAGCGGTGATTCGGTGGGCAGGGTCATACAACAGGCGCCCCTGAAGCCGCAGCTCGTGGTTCTCAACGGATGCGAGACGGGAAAGGGCAGCCACGACGAGCTCTTCTCCAGCGTGGCCGCGGCGCTCCTGCAGTTCGTCCCGGCAGTGGTCGCCATGCAGTTCGCGGTGACCGACGCGGCGGCGGTCACTTTCTCCCGCTACTTCTACCAGGCGCTGGTCGGCCTCGGCCGGCCCGTCGACATGGCCGTGCACCAAGGGCGCGTCGCCATGCTGCTGCAGGACGAGAACAGCCTCGAGTGGGCGACGCCCGTGCTGTACGTGCGGGATGACCGGGACATCCGACTGTTCGACGTCGGGGAACAGAACGCGCCGCAGTACGAGAGGGCCGTCGAGGGCGTACGGCTCGACGAGGAGCGTCTCATCGCGGTCCAGGCCTCCAAGAGCACGCGGATCCACGGAAATCCGGTGCTGATCCAGAAGTGGCCGGGCGGCAGCACGACCACACGGCCGGGGAAGTACACACCCAGTGACTTCGAGCTCGTCTTTCCCGGGCCGCGGAGCGGGCTGGTCTCCATGCGCCGGAGGAACAGCGTTCCCGGCGTCCCCTGGGGTCCGCCCTGCCCCATCGAGCCCGGTCTCGGGCCCGTCGACGCGGTCGGGATGGTCGAGAGCAGGCTCGGCGAGGGCCGGAGCAGCCTCGAAGTCGTCGCCAGAACGGGGGAGAAGCTGCGATTCCTCTGGAACGACAGCGAGGAGCCCACCGACTGGCATGCGGCGCCGACGCCCATCGCCGATCGGGCCGCGGGCCACCCGGCCCTCCTCCAGACCAGGCACGGTGACCCGGGCGACTTCCACCTCGTGTGTCCGGCCGTCAGCGGTGGCCTGATGGTCATGCGCCGCAGGAACGACGTCGAGGGCTATCCATGGACCACTCCCTACGTGGTTGCCCGGGGAAGGGGCGAGTGCGCGGCGGTGGGAATGGTGGAGAGTGATGCGGGGGACGGCCGGAGCAGCCTGGACGTCGTGGCGAGGACGGGGGACGAGCTGCGGTTCCTGTGGAACGAGACCGGGGAACCGACCGACTGGCAGGAACTCGCGGACCCGGTCGTCCGCGGGGCGACGGGCAACCCGGTCCTGGTCCAGGACCGCACCACGGAGCCCGGGGACCTGCTGCTGGCCTGCCCCGCCGCGGACGGCGGGATGCTGTTCCTCCGTCGCCGGAACGGCGTCGCCGGCCGGCCGTGGACCATGCCGTACTTCCTGGCGGAGGACCTCGAGGTCACGGCGGTGACCATGATCCAGAGCACCTACGGCGGACAGGACGGCGGTCCGGGGGCGAACCTGGAACTCATCGCCCGCGTGGGCGACTCGCTGGAGTTCTTCTGGAAGGGTCCGCGCCCGGCGTTCTGGATCCACAACACCTTCGGCCCGCAGCACCCGTTGGTGGACGCCTTGTCGCCGCCCGAGTCCACCGAGCCGCCGCCCGAGTCCTCCGAGCCCCCCGAGTCCACCGAGCCGCCGCCGGATCCCCCCGAGCCCCCTGACTCCTCCCAGCCCTCCGCCTCCCCGAATACCCGCTGACGTCGTACCTTTCTTCTCCCGCTCCCTTACGCACCGGCGCGATTCCGCCTAGCCTCACCACAGCTCGCAAGTTACCGGCCGGTCAATGAATCGTTGACGGGCAGTCCGGTCCCGGGGGGTTGAGATGAGTTCCGCGCAGCACCTTCTTGAAAGCCGCCCGCGGTCGGTGGCGCACATCTTCCTCGCGAGGGTCGAGGCCACGCCCGACCGCGAGGCCTACCGCCACCCCGTGGCGGCCGAGCACGCCGCGGGCGGCGCCGAGGAGTGGCGCTCGCTGACCTGGGCCCAGACCGCCGAGCGCGTGAAGGCGATCGCGGCCGGCCTGCTCACCCTCGGGCTGCGGCCCGAGGAGCGCGTGGCCATCTCCTCCTCGACACGGGTCGAGTGGATCCTCGCCGACCTGGGCATGATGTGCGCGGGCGTCGCCGCGACCGCCGTCTACCCCAGCACCGATGCCGAGGAGACGGCGTACATCCTCGCCGACTCCGGCAGCCGGGCGATCTTCGTCGAGAACGCAGAGCAACTGGCCAAGGTGGCCACCCGTACGGGAGACCTGCCCGGGCTCGGCACCGTCATCGTCTTCGACCCGGAGGCGGACATGCCCCAGGTCGAGGGGTTGGACGTGCTGACCCTCGCCGAGCTGGAGAAGCGCGGCACCGCGCACCTGCAGGAGCACCCGGACGCGATCGACACGGCGGTCGGGGCCATCGAGCCGGACCACCTCGCCACCCTGATCTACACCTCGGCACGACCGGCCGCCCGAAGGGCGTGCGCCTGGTGCACGACTGCTGGTCCTACCAGGCCGTCGCGCAGGAGGTCAGCGGGCTGCTGCTCCCCGACGACGTGCAGTTCCTGTGGCTGCCGCTGTCGCATGTCTTCGGCAACGCCCTGATCGCCGGCCAGGTGAAGACCGGCAGCGTGATCGCGGTGGACGGCCGCATCGACCGCATCATCACCAACCTGCCCGCCGTCCGGCCCACCGTGATGGCGTCCGCACCGCGGATCTTCGAGAAGGTCTACAACGGCATCGCCGCCCGGTCGAAGGCCGAGGGAGGCGCCAAGCACAAGATCTTCCTGTGGGCGGCCCAGGTCGCCCGCGACTACGCCAGGACCGGGCAGGAGACCATGGTGGCGACGGGACGGCGCACGCCGCCCCTGTGGCTCACCGTGCAGCACGCCGTCGCCGACAAGCTCGTCTACGGCAAGATCCGTGCGGCCTTCGGCGGCGAACTCCGCGGCAGCGCCTCGGGCAGCGCCGCACTCGCCTCCGACATCGGCTACTTCTTCGCCGGCGCGGGCGTGCCCGTGCTCGAGGGCTACGGCCTGACGGAGACCAGCGCGGCCGTCACGGTCAACCCCGTCGAGGACTTCCGGGTGGGCACGGTCGGCAGGCCCCTGCCGGGCACCGAGGTGCGCATCGCGGAGGACGGGGAGATCCTCCTGAAGGGCCCCGGCGTCATGCGCGGCTACCACAACCTCCCGGAGAAGACCGCCGAGGTGCTGGAGAGCGACGGCTGGTTCCACACCGGCGACATCGGCGAGATCGACAAGGACGGCTTCGTCCGGATCACCGACCGCAAGAAGGACCTCTTCAAGACCTCGGGCGGCAAGTACATCGCGCCCACCGAGATCGAGAGCCGGTTCAAGGCCGTCTGTCCGTACGCCAGCAACATCCTGGTCATCGGCAACAACCGCAACTACTGCACCGCCCTGATCACCGTCGACGAGAGCGTGATCATGCCCTGGGCGGCGTCGCAGGGCCTCGACGGCCGCAGCTACGCGGAGGTCGCCTCCTCGCCCGAGACGCACGCGCTGATCGACGGCTTCGTCCAGCGGGTGAACGGCGGCCTGCAGCGGTGGCAGACGATCAAGAAGTTCGCGGTCCTGCCGCGCGACCTCGACATCGAGCACGGCGAACTCACCCCGAGCCTCAAGGTCAAGCGGCCCGTCGTGGAGCGGGAGTACGCCGAGGTCGTCGAGGCCATGTACGAGGGCGCCCGCGAAGCGTGACACCCACCGGCGGGGCCTCGTAGATCCGCCCGCAGGCCGTACCGGGTGCGCCGCGTGGACGGCGCCCGGTGCGGCCTCCGTCCGATCCGCTACGCGGAGGCCCTGCCCGGACCGCCGTTCGTGGGCGGGTACGCGGGCCGTTCCGGTATGGCCGGGGAGCCGTGGGGGGACGGGAGGGGCGGCAGGGACGGCTGCCGCAGCCAGGCCGTGAGCAGGCCGTCCACCGGCTCCGTCGCGTACCGGGACACATGGGCGGTGAAGGTCGCCGTGGTCACCACACCGTGGCGGTGCACGGTCGCCCAGTCGCGCAGCATGCGGAAGAAGGCGCCGTCGCCCAGGGCGCAGCGGACGGCGTGCACGGTGAGACCCCCGCGCTCGTACAGACGGTCGTCGAACATCAGCTTGCGCCCGGGGTCGGCGAGCTTCAGGTCCTGCGGCTGCGTGGCGAGCAGCCGGTGCGCGATCGCCGCGAGCTCCTGCGCGGTGCGGCCGCCCGAGCGCTCCGACCAGAGCCACTCGGCGTACTTGGCCAGGCCCTCGTTCAGCCAGATGTGCCGCCAGTCGGCGATGGTCACGCTGTTGCCGAACCACTGGTGCGCGAGCTCGTGCGCGACGAGGCGCTCCGAGCCGCGCGCGCCGTCGACGTGGTTGGCGCCGAAGAGGGACAGCCCCTGGGCCTCCACCGGAACGTCGAGCTCCTCGTCGGCGATCACCACCGCGTACTCGCCGAACGGATACGGCCCGAAGAGCTCCTCGAACAGCTGCATCATCGCGGGCTGCCGGGCGAAGTCACGCGAGAAGCGGGGGAGGAGATGCGCCGGCACATGGGCGGTCTGCGGCACCCCGCCGAGCCCGGGGTCCCCGAGCAGCACCGTCTGGTGCATGCCGATGGAGAGCCCGACCAGATAGCTGGACGTCGGCGCGGACTGCTCGTACACCCAGGTCGTCGTGCTGGCCTTCGTCGTACGCGTCAGCAGCCGGCCGCCCGCCACCACGGTGTACGCGGAGGGCGTGTTGACCGAGATCTGGTACGAGGCCTTGTCGGCGGGCCGGTCGTTGCACGGGTACCAGGAAGGCGCGCCGACGGGCTGGCTCGCGACCAGCGCGCCGTCGGTCAGCTCCTCCCAGCCGAGCCCGCCCCACGGGCTGCGCACCGGCTTGGGGTTGCCCGCGTAGTGCACCTCCACGGTGAACGCGGCGCCCGCGGACAGCGGCTTGGCCGGCCGGACGCGGAGCTTGCCGCCGCGGTGGGAGTAGTGCGGCGCCCGGCCGTTCACCAGGATCCGGCCGACCTTGAGGTCGGCGAGGTTCAGATGGAACTCGGTGAGCGGCGCCCGGCCCGCGATGGCGCTCAGCCGCGCCGTCCCGGCCAGCCGGTTGGGGCCCGGCCGGTACTCCAGAGCGAGTTCGTACCGGTGCACGCGGTAACGGGAGTCGCCGTGGTCAGGGAAGTACGGGTCCGATGCCGTTGTCCGCTCGCCGCTCACTGCTGCTCCCGCTCCCTGCCCTGTGCTGTGCTCGTGCTGCCCGTTCAGGCCCGCCACGCCTCGATCGGATTGCCCAGCCAGCGGGTGTCGGCGGGGACGGATTCCCCGGCCATCACGAGAGAGGCGGGACCCAGCGTGCTGCGGGCCCCGACCGAACTGCCGGGCAGGACGATTCCGCCCGGGCCCAGGGTGGCGCCCTCGCGGAGGACCACAGTATCCGTCCTCAAGATCCGGTCGTGGAAGAGGTGAGTCTGCAGGACACAGCCGCGGTTCACGCTGACCGCGTCACCGAGGACGACCAGGTCCGTCTCCGGCAGCCAGTAGCTCTCGCACCACACGCCCCGGCCGACCCGGGCCCCGAGCGCGCGGAGCCACAGGTTGAGCAGCGGGGTGCCCGGCACCGATCCGACCAGCCACGGCACGGCGAGGACCTCGACGAACGTGTCGGCCAGCTCGTTGCGCCACACGAAGCCCGACCACAGGGGGTGCTCGCCCGTCCGGTGCCGACCCACGAGCAGCCACTTCGCGGCCACCGAGACCAGGCACGCGGCCGCACCCGCGGCCAGCAGGACCGCCCCGGACAGCAGCGCCGTGCCCCAGACCCCCGCACCGGTCGCCGTGGCCAGGCCGCACAGGGCCGCCACGGTGAGGACCGCGAGGGCGGCCGAGGAGAACACCGGGAGCAGCCGGAAGAGCTCCACCAGACCGCGCGCCCACAGCAGCCGCGCGGGCGGCTCGTACGTCCGGCTCCGGTCGGAGTCCGCCGCGGACCGCGGCAGCCTGACCGGGGGCAGCCCCAGGTACGAGCTGCCCTTCTTGGCCTTCTTCGGCGTCGCCGACAACACGCCGACCAGTCCGTCGTCCGGCACCGTGCGGCCCGGCGCGGTCATGCCGGAGTTGCCGAGGAACGCCCGCCGGCCGATCTCGGAGTGCCCGATGCGCACCCAGCCGCCGCCCAGCTCGTACGGGGCGGTCAGGGTGTCGTCGGCGAGGAACGCGCCCTCGCCGACCGTGGTGAGGCTCGGCAGCGCGAGGACCGTGGACACCTCGGCGCCCCGGCCGATCTTCATGCCGAGCAGCCGCAGCCACACCGGGGTGATCAGCCCGGCGTACAGCGGGAACAGCGTCTCCCGTGCCAGGTCCATCAGCTGCGTGACGGTCCACGCCTGCCAGGCGACCCGGCTGTGCGTCGGATGGCTGCCGGTGCGCAGCCCGAGGCTGAGCAGCCGCACCGAGACGAGCACGAGCGTCGCGTACGCGAACCCGTAGGCGAGCGCCCCGGGCACCACGGCGACCAGCGCGCCCCGCAGCGCCTCGGCGAGCCCGGCGTCGGCGGGCACGAAGCGGCTCACCACGAGCAGCGCGGGCAGGGCGGAGAGCACCGGCAGAACCGTCAGCAGGAAACCGGTCGCCCCGTAGACCGCCCGCCAGTGGAGCGGGCGCGCCGGGCGCTCCTTGGGCCAGTTCCGCTTGGCCTTGCCGAGCTTGCCCGCGGGCGCACCGGCCCAGCGCTGCCCGGTCGGGATCTGTCCCGCCACGGCGGAGCCGGGAGCCACCTCGGCCCGCTTGCCGACCCGCGCCCCCGGGAACAGCAGGCTCCGGGTGCCGACCACGGCGCCCGCGCCGACCTTCACCGGGCCGATCTCCAGCCGGTCGCCGTCCAGCCAGTAACCGGAGAGGTCCACCTCGGACTCCACGGCGCAGCCGCGGCCGAGCTTGAGCATGCCGGTGACCGGCGGCAGCGAGTGCAGGTCCACGTCGGGACCCACCTTGGCGCCGAGCGCCCGCGCGTACCGCTCCAGCCAGGATCCGGTGAGCGAGGTCGCGCCGACGAACTCGGCGAGCCGCTCGGCCGTCCACAGCCGCAGATGGACACTTCCGCCGCGGGGGTGACGGCCCGCCTTCACCCCGCGCAGCAGCAGCCGTGCGCCGCCCGCGGCGATCGCCAGCCGGCCGGGCGGACTGAAGAGGAGCGCCGCACCGGCGGCCACCACCCACCAGGAGGCGGTCGGCGCCCACGCATAGGCCCCGAACCGGTGCAGGACGTTGCCCAGCGCGAGCAGCGCCACCGTCCAGCGGAGCCCGATCACGGTGAACAGCGGAAGCAGCAGGACGCTCTGCAGGAGCCCGGCCCGGAACGGAACCGGCGGGATCGTCCGTACGGCCCCGTCGTCCTGGGCGGACTTCTCCAGGCGCCGGGCCAGCTTGCGCAGGGTGGGCTGCTGGTAGATGTCGACGACGGCCGCGCTCGGGTAGCGGGTGCGCAACCGGGTGGTGAGCTGGGCGGCGGCGAGGCTGTTGCCGCCGATCGCGAAGAAGTCGTCGGCGGCGCCGGTGACGGACACGCCGAGGGTCTCGCTCCACTGCTCGGCGAGCCAGGCCTCCGTGCCGTACAGCTGCTCCGAGGGGCCGCTCGTCTCCAGGTCGGGCAGCGGCCACGGGAGCGCGTCCCGGTCCACCTTGCCCGACGTACGGGTGGGCAGGTCGGCGACGGGCGCGAGGAGCGGCACGAGGGCCGCGGGAAGCTCGGCGCGCAGCCGCTCGACCGCCGCCGCGTGGTCCCAGCCCTCCTGCGTCACGAGATAGCCGACGAGCAGCTGGTTGCCGCTGCGCGCGGTACGGACGGCGGCGGCCGCGCCGGCGACACCGGGCAGGCCCTGGAGGGCGGAGTCCACCTCGCCCAGCTCGATGCGGCGGCCGCCGAGCTTGATCTGCTCGTCGCCGCGGCCCAGGAACACCAGACCCTCCGGCTCGGCGCGCACCAGGTCGCCGCTGCGGTACGCCCGCTCCCAGCCGAGCGCCTCCAGCGGGGCGTACTTCTCCGCGTCCTTCACCGGGTCGAGGTAGCGGGCCAGACCGACGCCGCCGATCACCAGCTGGCCGCTGCCGCCCATCGGCACCGGCTCGCCGGACTCGTCGACCACGGCCAGCTCCCAGCCGTTCAGCGGGAGACCGATCCTGATCGGCTCCTCGCCGGTCAGCAGGGAGGCACAGGCGACGACGGTCGCCTCGGTGGGGCCGTACGTGTTCCACACCTCGCGGCCCTCGGTGACCAGGCGCTGGGTCAGCTCGGGCGGGCAGGCCTCACCGCCGAAGATCAGCAGCCGGACCTCGTCGAGGGTCTCCGGATCCCACAGCGCGGCGAGCGTCGGCACGGTGGAGACCACCGTGATCTCCTGCTCCACCAGCCAGGGGCCGAGGTCGGCGCCGCTGCGCACCTGCGACCGCGGGACGGGCACCAGGCAGGCGCCGTAGCGCCACGCCAGCCACATCTCCTCGCAGGAGGCGTCGAAGGCGACGGAGAGCCCCGCCATGACCCGGTCGCCGGGGCCGATCGGCTCGTCGACGAGGAACAGCGCGGCCTCGGCGTCCACGAACGCGGCGGCGCTGCGGTGGCTGACGGCGACACCCTTCGGCTTGCCCGTGGAGCCCGAGGTGAAGATGATCCACGCATCGTGGTCGGGCCCGGGGCGCGCGGAGGGGGCACGGTCGCCCTCCCGCCCGGTGACGTCGATCCGCTGCTCCGCGCCGACCACGGCCCGCACACCGGCCTCGCCGAAGACCAGCTCGGCCCGCTCGTCCGGGTCCTCGGCGTCGACCGGCACATAGGCGGCTCCCGCGGCGAGCACGGCGAGGACGGCCACGTACAGCTCGTTCGTCCCGGACGGCACCCGGACGCCGACCCGGTCGCCGAGCCCCACACCGGCGGCCGCGAGCGCGCGCCGCCGGTGCTCGACCTCCGCGGCCAGCGTCCGGTAGGTCAGCCGGGTGCTGCCGTCGTCCAGGGCGAGCTCGTCGGGGTAGGCCCGTACCGAGGCCTCGAAGACGTCGACGAGGGTGCGCACCGGGGCGGCGGGTCCGGCGGAGAACCGGGCGGACTTCCCGGGCTCCTCCTCCCACGGGTCCCCTTCGCGGAGCAGAGTGGTGTCACCGTGCTCTGGTGTGGCTGCCATCGGACCTCGCGTCTCGTTCCCGGCAACGTCCGGGTCGCCGGCGGAGCCCGGGTCTGCCCGGGTTGTTCCGTTCCGACGCCAAACAGCCCGCCAGTCTAGTGTGTCGGCCAGGATTCTCCGGTCGACATCTTGCGCGTGGCTGGTTGGGAACGGTATGGGAGGTGGATTCCGAGTGGCCGTACGGTGAACGGTGACACCCGGGCGCCCACCGGTTCAGCCGCCCGCCGACAGCGTGGCCACCCCCGGACCGCGGAGATCGTCCAGCACCGCCGTGCGCCCCGTCACGGCGAGCAGCAGGGACAGCGCGGGGCCCTCCGCCGCAGGCCCGGTGCCGATCGCCAGGTCGGTGTCCGTCGCCGTGATCCGGACGCGGGACAGGAGTTCCTTCGCTCCTCCGAACGACACCGGGGTGCGCGCCTGGAGACGGAGGGCCCGGACGACGGCCCCCTGCGGATAGGAGCGGGTGAGGCCCAGGGGCCGACGGATGTCCTCCCCGTGGACGATCTCCTCGACGAGCCGGCTGTCCAGCGGTGCGGGAGGCGCCGACGTCCGCGACGCCACCCGACGGAACCGCTCCAGGGTCTCCTGCGGAGTGGTCCCGCGCTCGCGCGCCACACCGCGCCGGTTCTGACGGTCGAAGTCGAACCGCGCCAGCACCATGTCCCTGAGGAAACCGACGCGTGTCGCACGGGCGTTGTCGACCAGATGGGCGAGCACGTCGTGCACGGTCCATCCCTCGCAGAGCGACGGCTGCCGCCACTCCTCGTCCCCGAGGTGCGCCAGATCGCCGATCAGTGCCGCCCGCTCGGCGTGCACCATCGGCCAGACATCGTCCGTCACGGCTTCTCCCTCGTCGGTTCTCGTCCGTCGGTCACGGCGAACACCGGGTAGGACCTCGGAAACGGCGGGAACTCATCGGCCGGCGACCACGGTCGTTCCGCCGCGAGCGGCCGTGGACCCCGCGGCCGGAGCCGCCAGGGCCGTTCGCACCTCGCCCGCCAGGGCGAAGGGGTCCCCCGTGGGCGTCGTCGGATAGCGCTGGTGGCCGCGCGCCCAGGCGTCGTCCCGCGCGAACCAGTCGACGGCGACCGGCGCCGTGTCGGTCACCAGCGCACGGTCGAGACTCGCGAAGTAGGCGGCCCAGCGCGGCGCGTAGACGTCCTGGACGAGGCCGGACCATTCACGGTTGGCGTAGTCGCGCAGCCCACCCGTCTCGCTCGGTCCCCTGTCGGCCCACGTGGTGAGGATCGAGCGGGCGTCGTACTCCAGCCGGTCCCGCTCCTCCGCGTCGGCGCCCCAGGACCGCGCGTCGGCCAGCCAGGGGCCGACCAGGAACCGCCGGTCGGAGCCGACGAGCCGCCCCAGCAGCTCCTCGTGCCCCTGCCACTCCCGTACCAGTGTCCGGAAGCCCGTCAGGTCCTCGGCCTCGTACGCGGCCCTGATCCGCGGCAGCAGGACCCGGCTGCGGTTCGTGAGCGCCTGACGTGCCACGTCCACGAGGTCGAAGCGGTACGCGTCCGTGGTCCGCAGTCGGGGCGCCACCTGCAGCAGCTCCGCGAGCGCCCGCTCGACCGTCGCGGCGTCGTACCGCATGGCCTTCGGGCTCCACTTGGCGGCGGTGGCCGCCGTCAGACCCGGCCGTGCGGCGAAGAGGCTGTCCTGCGGCTCGCTCCAGGTCCCGGACGCCATGCTGTACGGGCCGAGGCGCAGCTGCTCCCACGCGGCCGCCGCGTGGGGATCCGTACCGCCGTAGCGTCGGGCGGCGTACGCGGCGAACCAGCTCTTCCGGTCGATCGGGTCCGGCTGCCAGGCGAGTTCGGTGAAGAGGTCGAACGCGGCGGGGTTCCCACCGGTGCCCTCGGGGAGGTACGCGATGCCGCGCAGCGCGCTGTCCTGCTTGCCGAGCCAGGCGTGGAAGCGGTCCACCCACGCTCCGGTGTTGGCGCCGATGCTGGTGTGGCCGCCGAAGTTGGGGATCGTGCCGAAGGCGTACGGCGTGCCGCCCCACCGGGCCTCGCGGTCGAGACCGTCGTACCGGTCGGAGAGGCCGTCGACGATCAGGACCCGCCGACGGTCGACGCCGCTGAGGAGGGCCGGGGTCGGGTTGTTCTGCCAGCCGAGCATGACCCAGGTGGCGCCGGGACGCGCGGAGTCCAGGGCCCGCTGGACGGCCCCGGCGGCGGCCGGGACGTCGACCGCGCCCGCGACCCCGCCCTCGTGCAGCAGGTCCATCTTGAACATGTCGGTGACACCGAACCGCGCCTGCTGGAAGCGGTAGTAGGCGGCGGCGAGCCGGGCGAAGACCGGCCCGGTCGGATCCAGCCAGTAGGGCCGCTCGAAGCCCACCCACTTGCCCTGCGGAACGGTGACCGCGCCGTCGTTCCGCGCGGCGAAGTCCGCGGGCACGGTGCCGAAGAAGCCCGGCAGCACGGGCGTCATCCCGAGCGAACGGAGGTGGCTCGCGATCCGGCCGCCCAGCGTCGCCCGGGCCTCGACGAGCTGTTCGGAGACCGGTCCGGCGAACCCCGACAGGTTCTGCAGCAGCCACCAGCCCTGATGGGCCGGGGCGGGGATCCAGGCGCGCAGCTCCGCCGCGCTGTAGCCGAACTCCTGGAGCGCCCGGTAGTACGGGTACTCGGCTCCGGTCGGGACGAAGACCTCGTTGACGCCGTGCAGCGCCATCAGGTCGATGTCGTGCTGGTAAGAAGCGAAGTCGCGGTAGGCGCCGGAGTACCCCTCGTCGGTGTCGTTCAGGGCGTAGCGGTGGGGCACGGAGGCCGACCGGGTGAGGGTTCCGGGGACCGCGGGGAGGGTGCCGGGCAGTCGGCCGACACTGTCGCCGGGCCAGCCGATGTCGACCCCGGCGACCCGCTCCAGGTACCAGCCGACACCGGTGAGGAGGGTGGCCGGCGAGGTGCCCCGCACCACGATGGCCCCGGCCTCGCCCGAGACCGCGAAGTAGTCGCCCGAGGCGGGCTCCTCGACCGGGACCAGGGTGAACTGCGCCGCCCGGGTGGGTAGCAGGCGTTCCAGGCTCGCCCGGGCGGGCGCGGGGTCGAAGGTGGCGGACGAGGTGGCCGAGGCCGGCCGGGTGCCGAGGGCCGGCGTGACCGATCCGGCGGAGGCGGTCCGCGGGCCGTGCGCGGGCGTGGCCGCCGAGGCGGTGGCCCCCGACAGCGATGGCACTCCGGGCGAGCTCGCCGCCGTCACGGCGGCGAGCGCCGTGACGACGAGGGCGGTACGGCATCGAAGGAACAGGCGGCGGCCCATCTGGCTCCCTGCTGCGGGTCGAGCGGAACTGCGGGGCGGGCGTCGGGAGGTCCGGTCGACGAAGACTAGCGGCACCGCGGCCGACGGGACCGCGGGTGCGTTCTTCCGGCGGGACGCCGGGACGTCGGCGGAGCCGGTATGCCCGGGGGTCGGGGGCGTGCCGGTCGGCCCGGGGAGTGGGGGAGTACCTGCCATGTACGGATGATCGGTCCGGGGCGCCGGGAGCGCATGCCGATACCGCCGCCCGGGGGGCGGCGGCATCGGAGGATGGAGGGCCATGGTCCTCGCCCGGGTCCCCGGGCACGGGGTGCCCGGGGACCGAGGGCAAGGACGTCCTGGGGGACCGTCAGGACACCGCGCTGGGCCGGAAGCTCTGGGCCGGGGAGCCGTCGCAGGCTCGTTGGACGAGGGCGACGCCGACCGCGGCCGTGCCGGTCGTGGTGAGGCACTTGCCGCTGTGGCGGGCGACGAAGTGGTACCGGCCGGAGGTCTCGGCCACCGGGAGCCACTGCTGGTTCGTGCCGCCCCCGTAGGCCCACAGCTGCAGGGGCGCCCCGTCGGCCGTCGACCGGTCGGAGACGTCGACGGACTGCTGGGGAGCGGTGCGCACGCCGATCCGGCTGTGGCCGTCGGTCGTCGGGGTGAAGCGGAACTGCTGGGCCTGGGTGCCGTTGCAGGTGTACTGCTGGACGGGTGTGCCGTTGGCCGTGCCCGCCGCCCTGACGTCGACGCACAGGCCGTTCGCCTCGGCGGCGAGGGTGTACCAGGAGTCCCCGGGGAACGGGCCGGGCGGGGTGGTGCCGGCGCCGGCGAGCCACCGGAGGCCGTCGAGGAGCAGACGGTTCTGGGTGGGACTGGCGAAGGTGGAGGAGAGCCGGGTGCCGGTGGCGTAGTTCATGGCGTTGTGGCCGAAGTTCGCGTACAGCATGCGGTACTGCGTGTTGGTCCACACGAGCGGGTAGTCACCGCTGTACCAGGACTGGTTCGGGTCCGTGCCGAGCGGGAAGCCGGCCGGGTCGACCGAGGCGAGCACCTTGACCGACGGGTTGGACCGCAGGTTGTTCGACCAGCTGTACCACTCGCTGACGGCGGAGGTCCACGTCGTGGGCAGGCCGGCCGCGGCCGGGTGGGAGCCGTTCTCGGTGCGGACGAGGGCGGTGGTCGGACCCCAGGTGTTGGAGCGGAAGTTCCCGCTGCCCAGGAACTGGTTGTAGTACCAGTTCCAGCCGGAGGCGTTGGTCGTGAACGCCGAGACGTGGAAGCCGAGCCAGCCTCCGCCGTTGCGCATGTACCGCTCGAATCCCGCGCGTTGGGCGGCGCTCTGCGGGGCGTCGTCGAGGAAGAGGACGACGTCGTACGCGTCCACGCCGCCGTTGGCGAGGAGGTTCCAGTCGGTGGTCGCCGTGTAGGAGAAGTTCTGGGCGGCGGCCGTCCGGGGGAACCAGTCGTTGGCCTCCTTCACGAAGTCGATGTGGGCCGCGTCCCAGGTGCCGTTGTAGAACGCGATCACGCGGAAGTCGGGTGCGGCCGGGGCGGCCTGGGCGGGTCCGACGGCACCGAGGCCGAGGACGAGCGCCATCAGGCCGAGGAGCCGTATCAGGTGTCGTCTCATGGGTGGCTCACCAGGTTCGCGACGTTGGTGGAGGAGTTGGACGGGCCGCCGCGGTCGTTGACGACGTGCCGGATGGTGCCGGTCCCGCCGAGGGAGACGGTGACCATGTTCCGGAAGCGCACGTCGGGACGGTCGGGTGCCTCGATGGCGTGCTCGGCGGTCACGCCCGGATCGACGTTGAAGTAGCAGTAGCTGCCGAGCCCGTAGGCCTGGTGGCTGGTGACCGAGTCGGCGACCTTGTAGGCGGCGTAGCCCTGGGTGGAACCGTTCATCCAGGCGGCCTGGTTGGGCGGGTCGTACGGCATCTCGTTCTGGTAGAAGTACGTCCGGCCGCGGTTGCCGTTCCAGACGGTCTGGTGCTTCTGGTAGTGCTCGACGAACAGGCCGTACATGGTGACGTCGTCGCCGTTGACGACGAGACCGGTGTCGGCGGTGTTGGTGTTCCAGCCGACCCCCGTGCCGTGGTCGGCGCGCCAGACCCACAGGTGGTCGCCGATGACGTGGTCGCTGTTGACGACCAGACTGGTGGTGGCCTTCCCGACGGCCGCGCCGCCGACGCGGAAGTACACGTCGTGGAGCGAGGTCGGGTTCGTCGCGTGCGAGGCGGACGAACCGGCCGGCCCGAGCTCCAGCAGGGTCGGGGAGTTGACCGTGCCGGCGTCGAAGAGGACGCCCGCGATCTTCACCCCGTCGACGTCGGCGACGGTCATGGCGGTGACGCCGTTGTCGGGGACGAAGGTGGCGAGGCCGAGGCCGAGGATCACGGTGTCGGGGCGGGTGACCCGCAGGGTCTGGTCCAGGTGGTACACCCCGGGGGTGACCAGCAGGTCCTTGCCTGCCGCGAGGGCCGCGTTGATCTGGGCCGCGGTCGCGCCCGGCTTCACGATGTGGAAGCGGTCGATGGGCAGTCGGGTCGCGGCGGGGGTGCCGCCGGCTGCCCATGTGGTGCCCGTGGAGTCGGTGCGCGGGGCGGGTACGACGACCGTGTAGGCGCCGGTGGCGTCCACGGTGAGGAAGGGCTTCTCGCGGACGACGGGGGAGCGGTCCACGGTCGTGTAGGGCGGGTGGGGGAAGCTCGTGCCGGGGACGCCCTGACTGCCGACGAAGACCATGTTCCAGTTCGACCCCGTCCAGGAGCCGAGCTGGGAGTTGCGGGTCAGCCACTGTTGCTGGGTGCCGGAGCGGACCTGGCCGTCGATCTTGGTGTCGGCCATGAATCCGCCGCTGGACCAGCCGCCGTCGCTCAGTTCCAGGTTGCCGCGGACGTGCATCCGGCGGTACGACGAGGCCTGGGACACGGCCCAGCGGTCGGTGCCGCCGGTCGGGGTGACGGAGAGGTTCTCGGCGCCGCGCCAGAAGTTCTGGGTCGCGTTCTGCGGCGGGAACCAGTCGGCCTCCACGTGGACGGCGCCGTTGATCGTCACGGAGTCGGGCGACTGGCCGAGCCCGAGGACCTGGGTGTAGAAGCCGACGTTGACATCGTTGTTGTACGTGCCCGGCTTGAACAGGACGGCGTACCGCTCCGGCCCGAACTGGTTGGTCTCCTGGCGCTGGAAGATCGTGTTCAGCCGGCCCTGGACGGTCGCCGAGGGCATCGACGGGTCGAGGACGACGACGTTCGGACCGAGGTCGACGTCCCCGGGCGCGGTGCCGACCGGGGTGACCTGGAAGCGCTGGGCGGCCGTGCCGTTGCAGGTGTACTGGACGAGCTGCACGCTGTCGGCGGTGGACGCGGCGGGGACGTCGAGGCACTTCCCGCTGTTGCGGTTGACGAGGTGGAAGGCGCCGCCTCCCTCGTCGACGGCTCGCCACTGCTGGTTGAGGCCTCCGCCGTAGGTCCACAGGTGGACGGCGGCGTTGTCGGCGGTGGAGACGTCGCTGACGTCGACGACCTGGGCGGGGTCGTCGCGGGCGCCGATCCGGATGTGGCCGTCCGAGGTCGGTGCGACGGTCCACTGCTGGGCGGTGGTGCCGTTGCAGGCGTACTGCTGGACGGCGGTGCCGTCGGTGGTCGCGGCGGCGCGGGCGTCGAGGCACTTGCCGCTGCCGGCGTTCACGACGGTGACGGCGCCGGTGGGGATCTCGGCTGCGGCTACTGCCGCTGCCGCTGCCCTGATTCCGGTTCCGGCTCCCGCTACGGCTACGGCTCCGGTTCCGCTTCCGGTTCCGGGTGAGGAGACCGCGGAGGCCGCGGATCCGGGGGAGAGGGCGACGAGGGCCGAGCAGACCACCGCGCCGGTGGCCAGGACCGCCGCGAGGCGCCGGGGTCGTGGGCGGGCACGGGCGGGGCGCCGGGGCGCGGCGCCTCGCGCGAGGGGAGTGGGGGCGGACATGGGGCTCCTTGGTGGGGGACGGGAGGAGACGAACGGAGAGGGCCGTGGGTCAGCCGTTGTACGCCGCGAGGATCCGGGTGAACTCCCAGGCCTGCTGCCCGATTCCGGAGCAGGTGTCGGCGCCGCCGCCGGTGCACGGCCGGTCGCGGTTGACGGACCAGAAGGTCAGTCGGGCCAGGTGCCGCTGCTGCGCGTACGCGAGGATCGTGCGGAAGTCGGCCTGGGTGATGGTCTCGCCCACGTCCGTGACGCCGTTCATCGAGGAGATGCCGGTGTGGCGGTAGGCCTGGTCGTCGCTGTAGCCGTACGCGTTCTTCACCGCGGTCTTGAGCCCCTCGGCCGCGCGGACGGTCAGGGTGCCCATGTTCTGTCCGTTGCCGCCGAAGTTGAACGGCATGATGGTCCAGCTGTCGACCGTGAGACCGGCCGCGGCGGCCCGGTTGACGAGGCTGGTGTCGGGGCCGTTCTGGCCGGTCCCGAAGGTGACGTACACCTTCAGGCCGGGGTTGGCGGCCTTGACCGTCTTGAGGGCGTCGACCGTGCGCTGCTGGACGGTGGGGCTGTCGTAGGCGGCGGCCTCGATGTCGATGTCGATGGCCTTGAGGCCGTACGCGTTGACGACCTTCTGGTACGCGGCGGCGAGTTCGCCCGCGCTGGAGCAGGAGCTCTCCAGCTTGTTGCCGCTCCAGCCGCCGAAGGAGGGGATGACGTCGCCGCCGGCCGCCCGGACGGTGTCGACCGTCTGCTGGTCGACGCCGCCGAGGAGGGGGCGGCCCCCGTCCCACTGCGGGTTGCAGTAGCCGTTGCTGAGGACGAAGGCCAGCGTGAACCACTTGACGCCGGTGGCGTTCATGACGGTGGTCGGGCTCGGCGGGCTGCCCCAGCCGTTGTAGAGGTACGGCGCGACCGCCATGTTCCCGCCGGGGGCCGGTCCGGTGCCGCCTGCCGGGGGTGCCGTCCACTTCTGGTTGGCGGCGCCTGTGCAGGTCCAGATCTGCAGCCGGGTGCCGTTGGCCGAGCTGTTCCCCGTGGCGTCGAGACACTTGTCCGCCTGCGGGTTGACGATGTCGCGGGCGGCGGTGACGGTCCAGCGCTGCGCGGCGGAGCCGTTGCAGTCCCAGAGCTGGACGGTCGTTCCGCTGGCCGTGCCGCCCGAGGTCACGTCCAGGCATTTGCCGAGGGCCTTGAGGGTGCCGTCGGCGCCCACGTCCCAGGTCTGGGCGGCGGTGTCGTTGCAGGTGTACAGCTGGACGGGGGTGCCGTTCGCGGGGTTGGCCCCCGCGACGTCGACGCATGTGCCGCCGATGCCGGTGATCCGGCCGGCGGCGGCCTCGGCGGGGGCGTCGGTGGTGACGGTGAGACCGCCGGCGGCAAGGGCGAGCGCGGCCACGGTCAGTGGCAGACGGGTCCGGTGCATGTGGGGGTCCTCTCGGGTGGGGGAGGCTTCGGCGGGGGACGGGGCCGGGCGGCGGCGCCCACCGCGGATCGACCGGGTCGACCAGGCGGTTCAAGGACATGAACGTCGTTCCACTTTCTGAGCGGCAAAAGTAAAGGTCTGAACCAGAGGCGTCAAGGGTTCGCGCATTCAGGCCTTGAACGCACAACGCCCCCAACAGGAACCCGAGTTGGGTTTTGTCGGGGGCTGGTGTGAAGTGTTGACGACGGGGGTGTACGGAGCCTCGTCGGACGCGGCCGTCCGGGCTCAGGCCGAGGGGTCCGCGGTCACTCGGCCACGGCCTCGATCAGGGAGTACGGGGCGGCGTCCGCGAGCGGGGTGACCGACGTGACGCGCAGGGCGGCCCGGCGGCACACCTCCTCGAAGTCCTTGCGCGTGCGTTCCCTGCCGCCGACGTTCACCATCATGTTGAGATCGCTCAGGTAGGTGCCCTCCTCCTCGGTGCCGACCACCTCGGGAAGGACCGGCTCCACGATCAGGACGACACCGCCGGGCGGCAGTACCTGGCGGCAGTGGCGCAGGATGGTGACCGCCTGCTCGTCCGACCAGTCGTGCAGGATGCTCTTCACGAGGTACACGTCCGACCCCCGCGGGACCGACCGGAAGAAGTCTCCCGCCGCGAGGGAGCAGCGCTCCTCCAGACCGTGCCGGGTCAGGGTCTTCGCCGCCTCCGCCAGGCCGTCGGCCGTATCGAAGACCACACCGCCGAGACCCGGGTGCGCTTCCAGGACCGCGGCCAGGAGGGTGCCGCTGCCGCCACCGACGTCCGTGACCGAGGTGAACCGGCCGAAGTCGAAGGCGCGCGGCAGCACCGCGGCGGTTTCGGAGACGACCTGGCTCATGGCCGCGTTGAAGTCCGCGGAGAGCTCGGGGTGCCGGGCCAGGTGGCCGAAGAAGTCCGTTCCGAAGACGGAGTCGAATGCGATCTCCCCCGTGCGGACGCTGCTGTCCAGGTGCTCCCAGGCGCGCACGATCGCCGGATCGGTGAACATGCGGACGAACGACGCGAGGGAGTCCGGGTGGTCGGGGCCGAGGAGCGCGCCCGCCGGGGTCACCGCGAACGTGTCGGGGGTGTGTTCCGCGAGCAGGCCGAGGGCGCTCAGGGCGCGCAGCAGGCGTGTCATGGGCTGGTGCGCGGCCCCGGTTGCGGCCGCCACCTCGGCGGCGGGGCGCGGCCCGTTGCCGAGCAGCTCCACGACCCCCAGGCGGACCGCAGCGCGCAGGGTGTGCGCGGCCATGCTCCCGAACGCGAGCCGGACGACGAGTTCCCGGGCTGCCGCCGTCTGCGCTGTGCGGGTCTCGGTGTTCCTCACAGGTCTTGTTTCCTTCCTCGGAGTCGACCGATCACCGACCGGTCGGGACAGGGGTGTTCAGGGCGCGGTGGACGCGGTGGACGCGGTGGACGCGGTCAGGCCGGCCAGTGCGCGGGGCGTGCATCCGGCGAGGGCCTGGACGTCACGGTGCAGATGGGGCTGGTCCGCGTATCCACACGCCACGGCGACGTCGCCGGCACGCTCACCGGCCAGGAGCGCCCGGGCGGCGTGGTCGAAGCGGACCAGCATGGCGGCCCGCTTGGGGGTCAGGCCGACCTGGGCACTGAACCTGGCCCGGAGCCGCTTGCGGCTCCATCCGAAGGACGAGGCGAGCTCGCCGACCCGCACGCGGCCTCGGCCGGCCACGATGGCGTCCCATGCGGCGGCGACCTCGGCAGCCATGGGGGGAGCGTCCGCCGCCCTGCGTCTGAGGAATCCGTCCGTGAGCGCAAGGCGTTCCTGCCAGGACGCGGTATCGGCCAACTGCTCCCGCAGCAGCCGGGCGTGGCGTCCCCACAGGTCGTCGAGTCCGGTGATGGACCCGTCCAGTTCGAGCGGGGAGACGCCCAGCAGGCCGTACGCGGCCCGGGGCGACAGGGCCACCTCGACGCATTCGACGCCCTGGCCGCGAATACGGGCCGGACCGGGGGACAGGGAAGCGACGATTCCCTCCAGCGGCCGGTTTCCGGAGGCGCTCTCCACCGTGACCGGGCGGGCTCCGAGCCCGATGACGACGATCACGGCGGGCTGCGGCAGTACCCGCAGGTCCAGCCCGCCGGCCGTGCGGTCCCGGAAGCCGGCCATGTGTACGCCCTCGGAAGAGGTGCCGCCGAGGGGGCGGGCCACCTCCCAGCGGTCGTGGGCAGTGCGCTCCGGGGGTGCAACCCCCGTGTCGTCTCTGGACATGCCTCCAGGTTGGCCGAAGGCGCGGGTCCTGTCTTGGACGAAAGTTCCGCGGCCCGGGGGGGGGGGGGGGGGGGGGGGGGAAGAGCCAAGGGGGTGGGGGCCCGAAGAAGGGAAAAACCTGGCGTTTTCGGAGGACAAGGCACTCCACCCCACCACCGGCCACCCAGACGGGCCG